>JBKQRH010000186.1:0-49235 GCA_052326045.1 Occallatibacter sp.
GCTCGGGGATGGTGCCGCCGTAGTTGGGGTTGGGAGCGAGGCCGACGCCGCGTAAAAAGAGGTGCTCGAGGCCGCCGATAAAGCCGTTTCCTGCCCCGAAGGCCAGCGAGTAGCCGACCAGCGCCCAGAGAACAGTGATGAGCCCCATCATGGCGAAGCTCTGCATCATGGTGCCCAGGATGTTCTTGCGGCGGACAAGCCCGCCATAGAAGAGAGTCAGGCCGGGCGCGGTCATCAACAGGACCAGGGCGGCGGAGACCAGCACCCAGGCGTTGTCGCCCGCGGACCGGGCATCGCGGACGGCCTGTTGGAGGGCGGCGATCTGGGCCTGGGTGGCTGGAGGCGAGGGACCCAGGGCAGGGGCCACGGCAAACGCCATGGCTGGGAGACCCAGCATGGCAGCGACAAGGAACAGCTTGATTCCACGACAAGACATGCGATTCCGCTCCGAAATGGTGTGTGCGAATGGATGAATGAACAGACAAAAACTCCTGCGGGCAGCGACCGGCGAGCAGAAGAACAGAGGGTCAAAGATCCGATTTGATCGGTGCATCCTTTATAAGGTTTTCATAAGGATTTGAAAAGGATTTTGTGAAGGTAGGCGAGATTTTAGCGGTAATTGCCCATTTTTCGAGGTTTTCGGGGACGAGGCGGGCGCGGGAGATGAGGAAACAAGGGAACAGGGGATTGCGGTGTTTGCCAGAGCGAGTGGGCCGCACAAGAGCCATTCCCGAAAAGAGAGCAATCCTGACCATGCCATCTTGACGCAAGAAGTTCTATATTGACAATATGGCGGCCACGGTAGAGCGGGACCACTATCTTTTTGGAGCATTGGAGAGCAGCGGGAAGAACCGCGCCAAGCTCCGGGAGGTGAGCTACGGCTACGAACAGCCGGAGGGCGTCCTGCTGACCTCGCTGGATTTTGCGGTGAACTGGATCCGGAAGAGTTCCATATGGCCCATGACCTTTGGCCTGGCCTGCTGCGCCATCGAAATGATGTCGATGGGCGCGGCGCGCTTCGATATCGCGCGGTTTGGCGCCGAGGTCTTCCGGCCCTCGCCGCGGCAGTCGGACCTGATGGTGGTTGCCGGGCGGGTTTCGTGGAAGATGGCGCCGGTGATTCGCAGGCTGTATGACCAGATGCCGGAGCCGAAATGGGTGATCTCGATGGGCGCCTGCGCGACCTCAGGCGGGGTTTTCAACAACTATGCGCTGGTGCAGGGAGTGAATCAGGTGATTCCAGTGGACGTGTATGTTCCGGGGTGTCCACCACGTCCCGAGCAACTCTTGTACGCGATAACGCTTCTACAAGAGAAGATACAGCGTGAGCCTCGGAGCCTGTTGAAGACGCTGAACGCCGGATAATCGGCAGTGTGAAAAGCCAGTACTCGGGCGCAAGTTACCGAAGTAACCAATTTTCACCTGTGACGTTGAACGAGCTGAGGAAGGGCAACTTGTTGAAAAAAATGTACTCTGCGGAATCGTCCCATGGTAAGTTTAGTATTGCTGTAGGGAAATTTTGCGGTCCGATCATTGTGCGGATCCTCGTCAGCCCGAGCGTCAGCCCGAGCCGGAATCTGTACTCAAAACAGCCCCAACTATCTGTTCAGTCAGTTTAATTGCGGAGGAAAAACGCATGTACGTCCGTGTTTCAAAGTCTGTAAGCCGGGTTCTCGCGCTGGCTTTTGTGGCGTTGATACCCGTTGCCCTGGCTGCCCAGGGAACAACCACGTCCGCCGGGAAACCCCCTGCGGACGATTCCCTATCGAAGTGGGACATCTTTGGGGGTTACAGTTACATCGCGCCCCATGGAACGATAGAGGCTCCGATGCATGGCCAAAATCTTCCAGTCGCCTACACGGCAATCACCAGTGGCGGCATCGGGAGTGTAGTCCGCTACTTCAACAGGTATGTAGGTGCCGAGGTCGTGGGCGATGCACATCTTGAGGACGAGTCGCAGCCCGGTGGAGTTTGGTCGACCTCAAAGGATGATATGAGTGGCGTGTCGGCCGGCTTGATTTTCCGGTTTCCGACCACCAACATCACGCCCTTCGTTCACGGCTTGGTGGGCGGTGAGCGCGTAGGCGGCCCTCACTGGCAGCCTGACAGATGGGGACCGGTGTTGACCGCGGGCGGAGGCGTGGACTACATCACTCCGTTTCTCCACCGTCACTTGGCGATTCGGGTTTTCCAGGCGGATTACCAGTACACCCACGAAGATTTCGGCCCGGTAAACTTCACAGGTGGCCGCGCCAACATCAACGCAGCGCGCTTGAGCGCCGGCCTCGTGTACCACATTGGCTCCATCGCGCCCCCTCTGCCGGTGACGCTGGCGTGCTCGGCCAGCCCGGCTACGATCTTCCCCGGCGACCCGGTTACGTTGACCGCGATGGCAGGCAACCTGGATCCCAAGCTGAATGCGGTTTATTCCTGGACGGGAGTGCCAGGCTTGAAGGGCAACGGAACGACAGCTTCGTTGGACTCGGCAGCCACGGGTTCGCTGGCGGCAGGCGCTTACACGGTGAAGTGTGGAGTGAAGGAAGGCAAGCCCGGCAAGGAAGGCCTCCAGCCGTGGGAATCTGCCGACGCATCGGCCAGCTTCACGGTGAAGGCCTTTGAGCCGCCGACGATCAGTTGCGCGGCCAGCCCCACCACCCTCAATCCAGGCGACAAGAGCGTAGTCACCGCTGCGGGCCTGAGCCCGCAGAACCGCCCCCTGACTTACAGCTACTCGGCTGCGTCAGGGACCATCAGCGGAACCGGCGCTTCGGTGGTGTTCGATTCAGCTGGCGCACCGACGGGCGCTGTAGGCATTACCTGCAACGTATCGGACGACAAGGGCCAGACGGCAACCGCCCGCACCAGCGTGACGATTGCGCCTCCTCCGCCTCCTCCGGCCCCTCCCGCGGAGCAAGTGCGGCTTGAGGCTCGCCTGGCGTTGCATAGCGTCTTTTTCCCGACCGCTCAGCCCAGGGCCGAACTTCCCAATGGAGGCCTAGTGGCCAGCCAACTGGCAACCCTGACCACCCTGGCGACGGACTTCAAGAGCTACCTCACATTCAAACCGGATGCCCACCTGACGCTCAGCGGACATGCGGATGTGCGCGGAACAGTGGAGTACAACCAGGCGCTTTCCGAACGCCGTGTCGCTCGCACCAAGCAGTTCCTGGTTGAACAGGGTGTACCCGAAGCCAAGATTGAAACGCGCGGTCTTGGCAAGGACCAAGAACTCAGCGCCGACCAGGTGAAAGCGTTGGTGGAACAGAATCCCGACCTGAGCGATGCGGAGCGGGCTAAGGTTCTCCACGACCTGAACGTCATTGTCCTGGCTCAAAACCGCCGTGTAGACATCACCCTGAGCACCACGGGCCAAGAATCGGTGCGCCTGTACCCGTTCAACGCCGCCGATTCGCTGACGCTTATTCAGGAGAAGTCTACGACGCCCAGAAAGAAGGCCGCGGCCGCAAAGAAGTAATCCACCCCGGTCGATGAGACCAAGGTGAAGCCGCACAGACGCGCAAGCCCCTGGCGGCCAAGGAGTAAGTCAAGAAGGGTGAAATAAGGTGGGGAGGGGGCGCACATGGCCCCCTCCACGGGAAGAAATGTCCCTGGTAGTTCAGCATGATTGGAGGAGAAACACATGGATTTAAGAAATCTGAAGTCTGTTTGTTTGGTTCTGGCTGCGGCGAGTTTTGCCCTCTTACCGATGGGGTGCAAGAAGGCTCCGCCCATAACGCTGACGGCCCAGGCCAATCCGCCCGCGGTCTTCCCCGGTGAGCCGGTCACAGTAACCGCGAGCGCCGGATCAGTGGATACCAACAAGAAGAACAATGTGATTTACAGCTGGTCGGGAACCGGCGTGACGGGCAACGGAACGGCGGCCACGGTGGCCACTGCAACGCTTGCGCCGGGCAGCTATGCGGTGAAGGCGGAAGTGAAGGAAGGCAAGCCGGGCAAGGAAGGCCTGAAACCGGGTCAGTCGGCAGAAGCCTCGGCCAGCTATACGGTCAAGCCGTTCGAGCCGCCGACGATCAGTTGCTCGGCCAACCCCGGCACCCTCAAGCCGGGCGAGACCAGCATCGTGACGGCAGTGGGCATGAGCCCGCAGAACCGCCCGCTGACCTATAGCTACTCGGCCTCGGCCGGCGCGGTGAAGGGCAACGGAACGACGGCGACCTTCACTTCGACGGGCGCGCCAACGGGCACGGTGGGTATCACCTGCAACGTGGCCGACGACAAGGACCATACGGCAACCGCCAGCACCAGCGTGAACATTCTGGCGCCGTATGTGCCTCCGGTTCCGCATACGCAGGCGCTTTCTTCGATCAGCTTCGCGACCGACAAGAAGCGTCCGTCGCGGGTGGACAACGAGGCCAAGGCGATTCTGGACGAAATAGCCCTCGAACTGCAGAAGCAGCCGGATGCAAAGCTGGTGGTGGTGGGCGATTCGGATGCGAAGGAGAAGGAGAAGACCGCGAAGGAGCAAAAGGCCGCGCTGAAGCACAAGCACCTCAAGGTTGAGGACATGGCCGCTGAGCGCGCCGTCAACGTCAAGGAGTACCTGGTGACGGAGAAGGGCATTGACGCATCCCGCATTAGCGTCGCGACCGGCACGGCGGACGACCAGAAGGTGGAAAACTATCTGGTGCCCGCGGGTGCGACCTTCACCGCCGATGTGCAAGGAACTACCCCGGTGGATGAGACCGTGGTGAAGCCGGAGGTGCGCAAGCCGCTGGGCGAGAAGCCGGCGCACCACAAGAAGCCGGCCAAGCCGACATCGGCGCAATAGGCCACCTGGCCTGCACAGGCAATGAACCGGTTCGTCAAGCCTTCCCCCAATCATGGAAGGCTTGACGAACGCAGGGCTGAGCGATTCCTCCTGCAATTTTTCGAGGCTGACCGGCAAGCCGGCCGGCCTCTTTAGTTTTATGCGCCTTCTTTTGAGCGCCCTCTTTTATCTACACTTCTGTTTGAAACCCGGGAGTTCCTTTCTTCAATGAGCCGCTTGCGAATTTGTCTTGATTTTCCATACTGGCGCGGCGGTCTCGCACCGGGCGTTCTGGCTTTATTGTTTGCGATTGCCGGGCAGAGATTGCAGGCGCAGTCGCCTTGGAGCGCGGTTGGTCCGGCTGGTGGCGATGCACGCGTCTTTGCCGCGGTTCCCGGCCAGCCCCATCATCTATACCTCGGCAGCACCAACAGTTGGATCTTCGAGTCCGTCGATGAAGGGGCTTCGTGGCATCGGCTTGCGAAGCTGGATCCCTGGGAAGACCTGGTTGTGGACAGCATCCTTGTGGATTCGGCAAATCCCGCGGTTGTCTATGCGAGCGGATGGAAGGCCGACCAGCGCGATGGCGGGATGTGGGTGAGCCGCGACGGGGGCAGGCACTGGGAGGCGGTGGAAGGCTTGCGCGGCCAGTCGGTTTTTTCCCTGGCGCAAGCGCCGTCCGACGCGAAGATCTTGTACGCCGGGACATGGGAGGGGGTGTATCGCAGCACGGATGCGGGCGCGACCTGGAAATCCATCAGCCCGCCAGGCAGCCAGGAGATTCACGAAGTGGAATCGCTGGCGGTGGACCCCGTGGACCCGAATATCGTCTACGCGGGCACGTGGCACCTGCCCTGGAAGACCGATGACGGCGGCAATAGCTGGAAAAGCATCAAAGACGGGCTGATCGACGACTCCGACGTGTTTTCGATCATCATCGACCCCCAGAGCCCGCAGACGGTCTTCCTGAGCGCGTGCAGCGGGATCTACAAGAGCGAGAGCGCGGGCGAGCTGTTCGACAAGATCCAGGGGATTCCCAAGACGGCGCAGCGCACGCGGGTTCTGATGCAGGACCCGGCGCATCGGGAGGTGGTGTATGCCGGAACTACCGAGGGCCTGTACAAGACGGTGGACGGCGGGAAGACCTTCCGGCGCATGACCGGGCCGGACGTGATCGTGAACGGCGTGTATGTGGACCCGCAGGATTCGAATCGCGTGCTGCTGGCGACGGATCGCGGCGGGGTGCTTGCAAGCAAAGACGGAGGGACGAGTTTTGATCCTTCGAATGAGGGTTTTTCGGGACGCAAGGTGGAGGCGTTGCTGGTGCCACCTGCGGTGGGGCCAGCTGCGCCTGCGGCGCGAATCTTTGCCGGGGTGGTGAATGACAAGTCCTATGGCGGGGTTTTTGTTTCCAGCGATGGCGGAGCGCATTGGGAACAGATCTCCGAGGGGCTGGAGGGGCGCGATGTCTTTGCCCTGGCGCAGGCGCAGGATGGAACCGTGCTGGCCGGGACCAGTCACGGCATTTTTGCGCTGGAGGCGGGCACAGCGAATGCTCCGGGCGCACGTTGGAGCCCGCGCAACACGATTCAGAACACGCTGGTGAAAACGGCCACGGAAACCCACTATGGAAAGCGCGTCAACGTGGAAAAGCGGGTGAAGGCCACGGTCTACGAATTGGATAGCCGCGTGAATGCCTTCGATCTATCGGGAGATGTCTGGGTGGCCTCGACCGGCATCGGCCTGCTGACCAGCAGGGACCAGGGCGCAAGTTGGCAGGGCGGCCCGGTGATGGGCTCGGGCGAATACTTGTCGGTGACCGCGCATGGAGCAACGATGGCCGCGGCCCGGGCGGATGGAGTGGTTCTCTCCACCGATGCCGGCCTGACCTGGACGCCGATGGGCATTCCAACGATGCTCACGCGCATCCATCGCGTGGCTTTTTCAGCGGATGGGACGTTGTGGCTGGGGGCGCGCGAAGGCGTCTACTTCACTCGCGACCTGGGCAAGACGTGGCTGTGGATCGAGCGGCTGCCGTTTCGCGACGTGGACGATCTGACCTATGAAGCAGCGCTGGGCAAGGTGCTGGCGAGCTCGCGGAGCAACGACCAGGTGTACGCAATCGACCCCAAGACGCTGGACTGGAAGTGGTGGCAGACCGGTTACCGCATCGGCCTGATCCGCGCGGCGGGAAAGCGGCTGGTGGCGGCTTCTCTATATGACGGGGTGCTGGTTGAGCCGGAAGCTGCCGAAGTGGAAACCGGGCAACGGTGAACGACTGAAGGGAATAGAAAACAGTTTTCGCGGGGAAAAGATTTATTTCTGTATCATGAGTCTATGCGCGCTGAAACAGCGGATTTCCGCGGACAGAGTGGAAGCCACGCCTTTCGAAGCCACGACCCTCGCCTTGAGCCGATTGCGGCCAAGGTGCTGGCCCAAGAACGGCTCGGCTTCAACGATGGCCTGGCGCTCTATGGCTCACAGGACGTGCTGGCCGTGGGCTGGCTGGCCAACCATGTGCGTGAGCGGATGCACGGCGACGTGACTTACTTCAACGTGAATCGCCACATCAACCCCACCAACGTGTGCGTGGCGGCCTGCAAGCTGTGCGCCTTCGGGCGCAAGAAGGGGGACCCGGCGGGTTACACGATGGCGCTGGAAGAGGCGTGGGAGACGGCGGCCTCGGGCTATTCGGAGGCGGTGACCGAGTTTCACATCGTGGGCGGACTGCACCCGGACCTGCCGTTTGAATATTATCTCGATCTGGTGCGGGGGCTGAAGCAGCGATTTCCCAAGGTACACATCAAGGCTTTCACGATGGTGGAAGTGGCTTATCTGGCGCGGCGGGCCAAGCTCGCCATCGAGGAGACGCTCAGCAAGTTGCGCGAGGCGGGCGTGGACTCGATGCCCGGCGGCGGAGCGGAGATTTTCGCTGCGCGGGTGCGATCGATCATCTGCGACCATAAGATCGACGGCGAGGAGTGGCTCCAGACGGCTCGGCTGGCGCACAAGCTGGGCTTCAGGACCAATGCGACCATGCTCTACGGCCATATTGAGAACGACGAGGACCGCGTGGACCACTTGCTGAAGCTACGCGCTCTACAGGACGAGACCGGCGGATTTCAGACCTTCATCCCGCTGGCCTTTCACCCGGAGAATACGTCTCTCGATCATTTGCCGGTGACTACCGGGCTGACGGATATTCGCCAGATCGCGGTGAGCCGGCTGCTGCTGGACAATTTTGCGCACATCAAGGCCTACTGGCAGATGCTGACGCCGAAGATTGCGCAGATTGCCCTTCGTTTTGGCGCCGATGACCTGGACGGCACGGTCGTCGAAGAGAAGATTTACCACGATGCCGGCGCGACGACGCCGCAGGGCATGACGCGCAAGGAACTTTGCCGGCTGATTACCGAGGCCGGGCGGGTTCCGGTGGAGCGCGATACGTTGTATTCTGCAGTGACGCGGACTGAGGATAGTTTTGTTGTCGCCGTATAAGACGAAGTTGGAAAGGGGCGAGCGCGATGGAAGATTTTGGTTGGAAAGCCGTGGTTGGATTTTGCTGGGGATTCGTGTGGGGAATCGGGTGCTCGCTCGCGATCCTGTATTCCATCTACCTGGCCGGTTACCGCAAGGCGATCAAGGATTCTCTCAAACCGGTAAAGCCGAAGCGGTTCACGCAGGTGTTCGAAAGAGTCCAGGCCCGGCGGGCCAAGAAGGCTGCGTCCGCGCCGAAGTGATGCGGGCAGTTATGAAGGCCAACTCTGGTGGGGCACATCTCGGCGCAGAAGGGAGCGAGAGACAATGTCCAAATCTGAGAGTGTAAAGCACTCTGGTCTGCCAGCCTGGATTCACGAGCTGTTCAACGATTTTCTCGACCATCAAGAGAATATCGGTCTAGTGCTCCACCTGTCTATGAACGGGATTTCAATGTTAAGGGGTCGTCATCAGGCGATGAAGGTCCTCTCTGAACTCGGGGAAGACCCGACGATATCTAGCGAGGACATCGAGCGAGCAGAGAAAGAGCGCGACCTGGCGCAGAAGGAGTTGGATAATGATTTCCCCCTCTTGCACGAACAGGCCACTGTAGCTGCGTGGAGTTCCTTGGAGGCGCTAATTCGCCGCTTCGTTGCCTTGTGGCTCTCTAACCGCCCAGAGGCGTGGCAAACCGAACAAATCGGAAGATTGAAAGTACGTGTCGGCGATTATGAATCCCTGAGCCAAATCGACCGATGTCTCTGGATTACTGACCTCCTCGATCAAGAAGTAGCTGGACCCTTAAGAAACGGTGTGTCCCGCTTTGAATGCTTGCTTCAGCCTTTTGGCCTCGGTGGGTCGCTGCCCGAAGATATACAGAAACAGCTTTTCGAGTTGTCCCAGATTCGCCATGTAATTGTCCATCGGCGAAGTAAAGCTGACAAGAGGCTGCTTGACGCATGCTCCTGGCTGCCCTTCAAGCTCGGTGATCGTGTCAGGGTCACGCACGGTATGTGGACGGCGTACGACGGCGCAGTCGGAGCGTACGTATTGGAGCTTATTCAGCGCATTAGGGTGAAATACGGCATTAGGAGATATGTGTATCCGACGTCGCCGCAAGGATAGAGCCCGTGAATAGTGCTGGCTTTAGGGCCGCATCACTGTACCGCCTTTCATCACAAAACTTACATGCTCCACCACTGAGATGTCTTCGAGCGGGTTGCCGGGGACGGCGACGATGTCAGCGAAGTAGCCGGGCTTGAGTTCGCCGATCTGGCCCTCCCAGCCGAGGAGTTTTGCGCCTTCGATCAAATCGGCTTGCAGCACGGCCAGCGGCTTCATGCCGTAGCGGACCATCAGCTCCAGCTCGACGGCCTGCGTTCCGTGCGGAAAGGGTCCGACGTCGGAGCCGACAGCGAAGGGGATGCCGGCGGCGACCTGGCGTTTGAATTCGCGAATTTTGTAGTCGAGCAGGGCTGCTTCGCGCGCGGCTTGGGCGGGCGATTCCGCGTGCTGTGCAAAATAGTCGAAGATGGCGAAGGTGGGAACGGCGGGAATCTCCTTTTCGCGCATGAGGCGCATGGTTTCGTCGCTGAGCTGGGTGGCGTGATCGATGGAAGCGACGCCTGCCCGCGCGGCAAAGAGAGTGCCAGGCTCGCCCATGGCGTGGACGGCGACGCGCGTGCCCAAACGGCGGGCTTCGTCAACGGCGGCGGCCAGTTGCGCCTCAGTGTATTGGTAGGGGGTGTGCAGGACGCCATCGACCATGTGGTCCGGTCCGGTCTCGTAGATCTTGACGAAGTCCGAGCCTTCCTTGTGCTGTGCGCGGATGACCGCGACGAGCTGATCGCTGGAGTTGGCGTAGTCGGCGTTGGAGAGCACGCGTTGGGCGGGGTTGAAGTGGATGGCGTCTTCGTGGCCTCCCAAAATATCGATGGCGTTGCCACTGATGCGCAGGCGCGGACCGGGAATGATGCCCTGGTCGATGGCGTCGCGGACAGCCGTGTCGGCGGAGCCGGCGCCTTCGGTGCCCATGTCGCGCTCGGCGGTGAATCCGGCCAGCAGGTCGGCTTTGGCGGCTTGGGCGGCGAGGATGGTGCGCCAGGGAACCGACTCCTGGACGGTTTGCAGGTCTTCGGCGCCGGGATGCAGGAAGAGATGGACGTGAGCGTCGATGAGGCCGGGAAGGAGCGTGGCGTCGCCGAGGTCGATGATCCTGGCGCCCTGCGGATGGTCAACGGACGCGCCTACGGCGCGAATGCGATCGCCCTCGACGAGAACTTCGCCGGGTTGGAGCAGGGCACCGGTGTCGATCTGCAGCAGGCGGGCGGCGTGGAGGACAATGGGCACGGGGGCCGGCTGCTGGGCGGGAGCAAGGGCCGCGAGAGGCAGGGCTGCGCTGAGGGCCAACAGAAATGCCCGGCGCAAAAGACGAGGGCGCACAGAGAAATTCGGCATGGCTAACACTATGCCGCATCGGATTCGGCTTGTCGATGGGTGGTTTGCGGGCGGCTCGGGCGATTGCGGGCACAGGCCAGGGGAGCTACCGATGGGCGATTGACCTGGCATCCGGCGGCAGCCTGCCTCATTCATCCAATGTCACCACGCCGCTATCGCCATCCACCGTGATGCGCTGTCCGCTGAGGATTCGATCGGTAGCCACGCCGGTTCCCAGCACCGCGGGCACGCCGTATTCCCGCGCCACAATCGAGCTGTGACTGAGCGGGCCGCCCACATCCGTCACGATGCCTGAGGCCAGGGCGAAAAGGGGCGTCCACGCCGGCGTGGTGATTTTGGCCACCAGAATATCTCCCGGCTTCATCTGGTCGAATTCTTCAGGGCCGTGAATCACACAGGCTGGGCCGGTCACCTTCCCCGGGCTGGCGCCAATTCCCTTCATGATGTTGCCTGCGGCCTGGCTGCTGCGCGCGGGCATCCAGCGGCTCAGGTCAAGGCCGAAGAAGCGGGCGCCCCCCTTTACAGGCAATACGACGGGCGGCGTGACAGCCAGTTCCCGCCGCCAGGTTTCGCGCCGCTCCGCAATCGCGCGATGATAGTCTCCCGCGGGCTGGCCGACGTCGAGCTGGCGCGCTGCCGCCTCTACCTCTTCCCACTCTAGCCAAAACACCTCGTCGGGTTCCGCAATTACGCCCGCGGCAGCCATCCGGCGTCCCATCTCGCGCAGGATGCGGCGCAGCGCCGGCCATCCCAGGCCAACGTCGGCGAGCGCGTCCTCGCGCAGCGGCGCCGAGCGTTGCGCCCAGCCGAGCACGCTCCTGAACAAGCGCAGGCGCGGCCAGCCCAGGCGCGCGAGCAGCGATGCGGCGGCCTGCTCCCGCGCCGCCGTTGCTTCCGCCTGCCGCTCGTAGGGGCTGCGCCCTTGCCCCGCAACAAAGTACCTGAGCGTTTCGAGCAATGACGCCGGGGCCTCGGCGGGGAGGGTCTTGGCGAAATCCAGGTCATAGACGGCGTGGCCGAAACGATTCAGGTGTTCCGCCAGGCGTGCGGTGAATCCCTGCCAGCTTTCTGTGGCGGCGATGGGCGTTGTGGCCGATGCGCAGGCCGACCAAATCTCCTTGCCGCTGGTCCGAGCAAGGTATCCGGCGAGCTCGTTGTCGCCGCGCGCCCACATGGCCAGATCGTAGAGCGACTTCTCCGCGCGGATCGGCGTGCTGTCAAAACCCAGCAGGAAAGTCAGCGCGGGCGGGTCGCTCTTGCGCTTGATGAGGTGGTTATACGCATTTGTAAAAGCGGCTTCGCTGAGATTCACAACTCCGAGGACGAGCTGAATGCTCACATAGTAGCTTGCCGCCGCCTCCACGATCTGCTGCGCGCCGGCCAGCAGTTCAGGGGAGGGCGTCGCTGCCAGATCGCGCGCGGCCCATTCGCTGGCCGCCTGCGCATAATGTGGGCGGGCATCGTCGGCCCAACGCGCAACCGCCGTGCGCAGCATCCTGGCCAGCCTGCGCCACCGGACAATCATGGTGAAGAGCAACCGCGCAGTTTGCCTGGCATTCAAGGCCATTTCGTAATAGACATAGTCATGGATGGTCAGGAGGGCAAACGAGTCGCTCTGGAGATCCATCGACTGCGCCATGATCTGCTGTGTCGCCTCGCTCCACAGCGGCAAGGCCAGCGTCGCGAACAACGGCGAGAGCGGCTCGGGGAGCAATTCGGCCACGCTTTGCCGGAAGTATCGGGATCCAGCTCGCGGGAGCTTCCATTCGAGCGCCGCGCGCGGTTCGGGCAGCGCCGTAATTGGCCGCGCCTGCACAACAAAGATGCGCCCGTCGCACGTGGCCCATTCGATGTCCATCGCCTGGCCGTAGAGTTGCTCGATCTTTACGCCTAGCCGGGCCAGTTCTGCGACCTGCGCCGGCTCCAGCGCGGCCTGCCTGCGCCTGCCGGCCGGGACAGGCTCTTCGCGCGTGCCCGTCTCCAGGCGCACCGTCATCACCTCTTTGCCGGCGATTTCCCGGGATGCGATGGCGCCGGTTTGCTTGTTGACGACGATGGTGTCTGGCGTAACCTGGCCGCTGACGATAGCCTCGCCCAAACCCCATGCCGCGTTGATCATCAGTTCATCGCGCGCGCCCGTCACCGGATTCGCGGTGAAGGCGACGCCGGCGGCTTCAGCGGAAACAAGCCGCTGCACCACGACGGCGATGCTGACGTCTTCCGGCCGTATCCTCTGGCGCTGGCGGTAGCCGATGGCGCGCCCCGTCCACAGCGACGCCCAGCAGCGCTTGACGGCATCGAGCACCGCATCGGGGCCGCGCACGTTCAGGTAGGTCTCCAATTGGCCCGCGAAGGACGCATCCGGCAGGTCCTCCGCCGTTGCCGACGAGCGAACCGCGACGGGAAGATCGGCGCCCAGCTCGCTATACCGCTGCCGGATGGCGCCGGCGATCTCGACCGGCATTGTCCCTTGTGCGAAGAGCGACTGGATCTGCTCCGATGCGCGCTCCAGGGTAGCGGGGTCGTTGGCTTGCGCCTGTGCCACGGCAGCCAGAATTCCGTCGCGGAGATGGTTCTCTTCCACGAAGCGGCGATAGGCTTCGGTGGTGACATGAAAGCCGGGAGGCACAGGCAGGCCGGCAGCGACCATGCGCGCCAGCGATGCGCCCTTGCCGCCGACTCGGTCGAGCGCCGCATCCGGGCTATCCAGAGGGAGAGTACATGGACTGGCAGGAGATGAAGTCATCATTGCCTCGATTCTTTCGAAAGACCGCGGCCCGCACACAGGCAGCCATCCGCCACGATTCCGCCCTCGATGCGCCAGGCGCAATCTCGACGCAATTATAGTCGCAAGCCGTTGACCGAATGTGAATTGACCAACGACCAATGCAGCGGAAGCAAAACGGCTCCGGTGTGGCAGCGGCCTGAAGACAAAGGGGCTGCCGGTCTAATGCAGGAACTCGCGGACGAAGGGATTCCGGCTCTTGACCAGTTCGTGCAGCGAGCCGTCGAAGATGAGGCGGCCTTCTTCGAGCATGAGGAAGGTGGTGTTGGGATCGGTTTCACCTTTGGGGAGGAGGACCATGCGGCCGAGTTCGGGGTCGAAGTGGTGGTTGCAGAGGATGAAGGCGTCCTGCAGGCGATGGGTGACCATCAGCGAGGGGGTGTGGTAGACGTCGCGCTCCTTGATGATGAGCTCGATGATGGTGGTGGAAGTGACGGGGTCAAGGCCGCCGGTGGGCGAGTCGTAGAGCAGCAGTTCGGGCTGGTGGATAAGGGCGCGGGCGATGGCCACGCGGCGGCGCATTCCGCCGGAAAGGCTGGCCGGATAAAGGTCGAAGGTCTCCTCCAACTCGACAAAGCGCAGAGCATCGCGGACACGGCTGTCGATTTCGTCGTCGGGAACCCGCTCCTGAATCAGTTGGTAGGCCACGTTGTCGCGGACAGTGAGCGAATCGAAGAGCGCGCCCTCCTGGAAGACCATGCCGGTGCGGGTGCGGAGGGGAAAGAGCATCTCCTCGGGCATGTGGGAGATTTCTTCGCCGAAGAGTTGGATGCTGCCGCGGTCGGGGCGGAGCAAGCCGTTGGTGAGCTTGAGCAGGACGCTCTTGCCCACCCCGGCCGGGCCGAGAAGCACGCGGGTCTCTCCCGGCGCCACCGAAAAGCTGATGTCTTCCAGCACCGGCTGGCCACCCCAGCGACGAAGACCTCTCGCCGGGGACCCCGGCGGGCCGTCGAAGGCGATGGAGACGTTGCGAAAGGCGACGACCGGGCCGTCATCCGCGGCCGGAGCCGGGCTTTGCGGCTGGGAAATGGGGGACGCATTCATGGCAAGAGTCTGAGCAGCACCTGCGTGAGGAGGAAATCGACGAAGATGATGAGCACCGATGCGGAGACGACAGCCTGAATGGTGGCACGGCCCACGCCCTCGGTGCCGCCCGAGGTTCTCATGCCATAGAAGCAGCCGATGGAGCTGAGGATATAGCCAAAGAAGAGCGGCTTGACCAGTCCCTGGACGATGTCGGGATAGTGGAGGTGCTCCCAGGCCATGTCCAGGTACTGGGTGCCGTTCTGGTGGTTCATGAAGACGGTGACGAAGGCGCCGCCGAGGATGCCGCAGGCGTCGGCCACGATGGTGAGAAAGAAAAGCATGACAATCGAGGAGAAGATGCGCGGGGTGACCAGCTTGCGCATGGGGTCCACGCCCAGGGCGCGCATGGCGTCGATCTGTTCGGTGACCACCATGGAGCCGAGTTCGCTGGCCATCGAGCTGGCGTTGCGGCCGGAGACCATCACTCCGGTGAGCACCGGGCCCAGTTCGCGGATCATGGTGAGGCTCACAAACTGGCCGGTGACGGCGGTGGCGCCGAAGGCCGCCAGCGTGGCCGCCGATTGCAGCGCCAGCACACCGCCGGTGGAGAGCCCGGAGAGCACAACGATGGACAAGGAACCGACGCCGATGATGTCCGCCTGAACCAGGAACTCCGGCCAGTAGATGGGGGGACGCCATAGGTTGAGGAAAGCGCGATATGCGAACAGGGAGTAGTCCTGCACGGTAAGCACAATATTCTTGGCGGCTTTTTCGATCGGGTCTAACGCCATCGGGTTCGCCTGACTTCGGGTGCAGTAGCTTGCGCCGCTCCCCTCGACAGGATAGCGCATGAGGCGGAGGCAAGCGGCGCGCAAGGCCGACAGAGGCCGGAGGCATCGTAAACTGGCTTGGAGAGCGAGACAAAGTGACCCCCGAGGCGGCAGATGAGCTGGACAAGTTTTTTCGAACCTTTGACGGGGGTGGACGCCTGCTCCTGCTGCTGGATTACGACGGGACACTGGCGCCGTTCCGCGTGGATCGCTTCCAGGCGCGGCCCTGGGCGGGGGTGCGGGAGCTGCTCAGGCGCATCCAGCGGCAGGGCAGGACGCGGATGGCGGTGATTACCGGACGGCCCGCCGCAGAGATTGCGCCGATGCTGATGCTCCACGCCATCGACCAGGACCTGTCGATGGGGGCCCCAGCCCTTGAACCGCCGCTGGAGGTTTGGGGTCTGCATGGAGCGGAGCGGCTCTACCCGGATGGGCGGCGAGAGCTGGAGCAGGCTCCGGCTGCGACCCAGGAGAAGCTCGAAGAGCTGCGCGAGCACCTACGGCGCGACAGCCTGGGCGGGCTGTTCGAGGACAAGGCCAATGGGGTGGTGATGCATTGGCGCGGGGCTTCGCCGCGGAAGGCAAAGCTGATCGAGCAGCGGACGCGGGCGCTCTTTGAGCCGCTGGCGCGGATGGAGGGGCTGGGGCTGCTGGAGTTCGATGCCGGGCTGGAACTGCGCGTGGGACGGAACAAGGGCGGAGCGGTCGAGGCGATTCTTGCGGAGACCGGGGCTGGCGGGCCGGTGGCTTTTCTGGGCGACGATTTGAGCGACGAGGCGGCGTTTCGCGCCATCAACAGGGTTGGTCTGCGTGGGCTGAGCGTGCTGGTGCGGCGGGAATGGAGAGAGACCGCGGCGGAGGTTTGGTTGCGCCCGCCGGGGGAGTTGTTGGGATTTTTGGAGCGGTGGGTGGAAGCAGGAAACAGGGATTAGGGAATAGGTATTCCCTCTTCCCTGTTTCCTCAATCCTTGATCTGCATCCGGTCCAGCAGCGGAAACAGCGCCACGGCGATGAGCGAGTTGCCAACCGCCTTGAAGAGTTCGGTGAGCCAGCTCCATTCCTGATTCAGTCCCAGCAGGACGCTGTAGATGAAGATATAGATGGTGCTGGACAGCAGGGAGAGCAGAAAGCAGAGCACCAGGCGGATGGTGTGGTTCTCCACGTCGATGCGAATGCCTACCGAGGCCGCCAGGAAGCCGACCACAGTTTTGGCAATGCCGTTGACGCCGATGGCGTGGTGGGTAAGCGCATCCTCGAAGAGGCCCATTGCCGCGCCCATCAGCGTGCCCTGAATCGGACTGCGCCGGCCCAGAGAGAAGTAGACCGTGACCACCAGGGGCAGGTCGAACAAGACATAGCCCCTGAGCACGCTCGGGAGCCAGGCCTGCAGCACCAGCGCCGCCAGGGGCGCCAGCACGTAGACCAGCAGCGGATAGCGGCGAATCTCAAGGTCGCGGCGGGAGTTTGCGCCCAGTTTGGACATGGCTACGGATTCCTCCGCGGCTCGGTTTGCTGGGCTGGGCTGGCCTCAGTCCCGGGAACGGGCTGGTCTGCCGCGGCCTGCGGCGCCGTTCCCGGCGAGAAGCGGTCAGGATGCGCAGGGCGCAGCACCTTCGGCGGCGCTGCGGGCGCTGCGGGCGACGATGGCTTGGCCTGGTTTTGTCCTTGTTCCGGCGGGCCGGAACCCGTGCCCAGGGCCGCGTTTGGCGCCGGATTGGATGCAGGCGCGTTGGGGTCGTTCAGCCCGGGGAGCCGCTCGGCCATCACCTCCGATGCCTTCTTCCGTTCCTTGATGGCCTCTGCCTCCGGGCCCTTCAGCGCCTCGCTGGTAGCCAGGTCCTGCTGCTCTTCCGGCGAGAAGCGCGGCTGGGTCGATGTGATGACCAGGACCTCATCCAGCCGGTCAAGATGCGCTGCGGGCTGCACTATCACGTCGATGAACGAATCGCGCTCCGGGTCCGGCGCCACTTTTTCCACCACGCCCACGGGCAGCCCCAGCGGAAAGATCAGGTCGCCCCCGCCGGTAAGCACTTTTTCGCCTTTTTGGATGCGCCGGTCGGCGAGGATGCCCACGATCTGCGGCTGGCCGGCTGCGTTGCCGCGCAGGATGCCGCGAATCCGCGTGGTCTCCAGGATCACTCCAGCGCCGCTGGTCGGATCGTTGATGGGCAGCACCTGCGCAGTGTGCGGAAAGACCTCGCGAATCTTGCCGACGATGCCGTCCGCCGTTATCACCGCCATGTCCCGGTCCAGCCCGTCCGCGGAACCCTTGTCCAGATAGAAGACCCGCGACTGATCGCTGCCGCTGGAGCCGATGGCCTGCGCGGCCAGGGTCTTGTAGATGTACTTCCGCTGGAAGTCCATGAGCGCCTGCAGGCGCTGGCCCTGGCGGGCATCCTCAAGAAGCGCGGCCTGCTCCAGCCGCAGCCGGTCGATGGTCTTCTGCAACTCCTGGTTCTGTTCGCGGGTATGGCGGAGGTCGATATAGTTTTGCCACAGATATATCATGCCCAGTTTGGAGGAGCGGATCAGCCGCTCGGGAGGCGACACCACAGCATCGGCCCACAGACGGATCAGCCGCACGCCCGGCGCGTCCTGCGGGTCGAGGGTGTTGCGGCCGGAGCCGGTCCGGCGCACCTGCACGGCCAACCCGATGATCTGCGCCAACAGGATGGCCAGCAGCACCAGAAGATTCCGATAGCGGATGAAAAACGATTCCATGGCCAAAGCTCGGGCTGGGGAAAAGGACTCGATGAACGGCAGAAGCAAAATCAGCCGGGCGCCCCAGAGCCTGCCCTGAGCTTGCCGAAGGGTCTCGCTTCTTCAGACCTGGGAAACCGCAAACATCTCGCCAGCCCAACCGCTGACAACTGAAAACTGACAACTGCTCAGCCGATCTTGATCTTGCGCAGCAGCCGGAAGTCGGAGAGCATCTTGCCGGTGCCCAGCACCACCGAGGCCAAGGGATCGTCGGCCACCGAGACGGGCAATCCGGTTTCTTCGCGGATGCGCTTGTCCAGGTTCTTGAGCAGAGCGCCGCCGCCGGTGAGAACGACGCCGCGGTCGCTGATGTCGGCCGAGAGCTCCGGCGGCGTGCGCTCCAGGGCCACGCGGATGGCGTTCATAATCACGGCGATGCACTCGCCCAGCGCCTCGCGAATCTCGCTGTCGTCGACGGTGATGCTCTTGGGAACGCCCTCTATCAGGTTGCGCCCCTTGATCTCCATGGTCAGCGGCTTGTCCAGCGGAAAAGCCGACCCGATCTCCATCTTGATGTGTTCGGCCGTTCGTTCGCCGATCAGCAGGTTGTACTTGCGCTTCAGATAGTTGGTAATGGCCTCGTCCATCTGGTTGCCGGCCATGCGCACCGAGCGCGAGTAGACGATGCCGGAGAGCGAGATGACGGCGATGTCCGTGGTGCCGCCGCCGATGTCCACCACCATGTTGCCACCCGGCTCGGTAATGGGCAGGCCGGCGCCGATGGCCGCCACCATGGCCTGTTCCACCAGGTAGACTTCGCTGGCCTTGGCGCGGTAGGCCGAGTCCTCCACCGCCCGCTTTTCCACCTGGGTGATCTCCGAAGGCACGCCGATGACGATTCGCGGATGCACCAGCATCTTGCGGTTGTGCGCCTTTTGGATGAAGTAGTTCAACATCTTTTCGGTGATTTTGAAGTCGGCGATGACGCCATCCTTCATCGGCTTGATGGCCACGATGTTGCCGGGGGTGCGGCCCAGCATCTCCTTGGCCTCCTTGCCCACGGCTTCCACCTCACCGGTGTTCTTGTTGATGGCCACAATGGAGGGCTCGTTGACAACGATGCCCTTGCCGGCCGCAAAGACCAGGGTGTTGGCGGTGCCTAGATCGATAGCCAGGTCGCTGGAAAACATGCTGAAGAGCGAGCGCAGGCCGTGTGAACGCGAGGAGCGCGAAGGATAGCCGTTCAATGACATGGGGAGACTGGTTATACCTCAAGGCTTATTGTACGGCCAGCAGGCCGGGGCTGTACCGGAACCGCCAACACCGGCGCAAATGGCCGTCCCGGCGCTGTAAGAACAGGCGTTCACATCGGCGCGGAGGTTCATCCGCCCTTCGGCAGCGACCAACACACCGGCAACGGCCACCGCGAAGGCAATGGAGCAATCGACCCTTCTTACGACGTGAAAAGCTGTGTATGTCGATTACTCCGACAAGCCGCAAAGGGCGCAGATCGACAACGCGGAATAACGCCAATTCCGGGTAATCGCGAAATGGGCGGATTCGCTCGACCGGGCCGTCAGGGAGCGCACCGGTCTATTTCTTCAACTTCGCGTGCAGGAGGACCTCGCCCGCATGCGAGAGCGTGCAGGCTGCAGTCGTCTGATCGCACTTGTAATGGATATTGATGGGAAAGTCGCGCCCTCTGATCGCATCGGCTTCTCCGCTTGATCTGTCGATGAGGAAAGTCTTGCCCGCGCCGGTTTCTATGACTCCCGTCGCCGCGTCATACCCGACGATTGCATCCTCTCCTTCGATGGAGAGATATGCGGATTTTTCTGTAGCGCTCGTTTCTGCTCCTTTGCCGGTAGCAGGAGTTGTAGAAGATGGGCTGGTGGCGTTCGACTTTGCTCCTTTGCCGGTAGCAGGAGTTTTAGAAGATGGGCTGGTGGCGTTCATCTTTTCTCCCTTGCCGGTAGCAGGAGTTTTAGAAGATGGGGTTGGGGCGTTCGCCCGGCGTTGCAGCAGTTCATCCTGCTCGTCAACGGCAGGAAAATTTGACGTAAAGCTCCAGTAGGCAACGCTCCCATAGGCTATCGCCGGACATGTGATCTCCCCTTGAGAGCGTATGGATTCAATTTGTCCATTCGGCCCGGTTTGATTCTGGAAAATGTCCTTGCCTCGCTCCCTCTCAGCCTCCTGAGCATCCAGCTTATCGAAATCGACCGGCTGGTTATTCTGTTCGCTGGTTGCCTTGCGCCCACGGCTCTTCGCGGCAGGGCTTTGAGCACGGGCCGCGGCTAGAGCCGCCGCTTTCCTGGCATCGTATTTCAACACGATGTTTTGGCGGCACAACACATTGCCGGCGAAATTCTTCAGTTCGACGACGATGGAAAGCGGGCGTGGCGGATCGCTTACCGCAAGCGCAAACCCTGCGATCCGCGCTGGATCGTTGGGTTCGATCACGAGACTGTATTCAAGCTTGTCATCCCATTTTGTGATGAGATGGCCCTGCAAGCCAACCGGGCTGGAAACGACCGATCCTAAATCCCTCGTCTCGTGCGGCAAGCTTTGCTGCCGCGCCACGATCGGCCCAGGCGGAAGAATTGGCTTGGCCTCATACCAGGTGATGAATGCGATGACTATTCCAACTAGTATTCCGACTCCCACACCTATCGCGGCAATGAGGAAGAGTGGGCCCGCTTTGGGCTTTGGAGGTTCAATGGCGGGGAGAAATTCAACGACGTCCTCTTGCTGGTCCGCGTCCGGTTTCGCGCCGAGGGGCTCTTGCCGGGCACCATCCAGTTTATCGAGGAAATCTCGCTGCTCCTCATTCAACTGCATGCCGACGGGCTCTTGCCGGTCAGCATCCGTTATCGCGCGGTTGGGTTCTTCCTTGACCGCATCCGGCTTCTCGCCGACAGGCTCATGCCGGTCAGCATCCGCCATCGCGCCGATTGGATTTAACCACTTCGCATCCAGTTTCGCGAAGAAATCTCGCTGCTCCTCCTCCGACAGCACGCCGGCGGGCTCTTGCTGGTCAGCGTCCGTGATCTCGCCGCCGAGATGTTGCTGGTCTGCATCCGGCTTCGCGCCGAGAGGCTCTTGCCGGTCCGCATCCGGCTTCCCGCCGAGAGGCTCTTGCTGCTTCGCATCCGGCTTCGCGCCGAGAGGCTCTTGCCGGTCCGCGTCCGGCTTCGCGCCGAGAGGCTCTTGCTGGTTCGCATCCGCTATCTTGTCCTTAGGATCTTGCCGGTTAGCATCTGTCATCAGGCAGCCCCCTTTCCAGACTGTCCGAAATCACGTTTTGGTGTTATTGGAATTGGACCACGTCTTGCCCTCCCAGCATATCTTACTCTCTCGCCACGGACATCTTCCGTTACCGGTAGGAACAAGAGGCCGCTCCTTGGTCGAAATCAGGCGGGAAACGCGCGGACCGGCCCCTGGGAAGAAGGGAAGGAGGCCCGCATGCCCGGTTGGCCAACTGAAGCAAAAAATGCCTTCGCAATCAAGGGAGCCTCTGCTTCATTTCTTCAACTTCGCGTGCAGGACGCCCCCGCCGGCACGCGTGATGATGCAGGTTTCAGCCTGGTCGCACCGGTAATGGACATCGATGGGAAAGTCAACCCCTTTAAGCGTATTGGCTGCCGCGCCTGCCTTGTCGATGAGAAAACGCCTCGACGTGTAGGTTTCAATTATTCCCGTGGAAGCGTCATATCCGGCGATTGAATCGTCTCCTTCGATGTAGAAAGGGGGGGGCTTTGGCGCAGCATTCGTTGCCATTCTCCTGCGAGAGGCAAGTTTTTCAGAAGCTGCGGACGCTTCGTTCGCCCGGATCTCCGCCTGCCGCTTCAGCAATTTACCTTGCTCGGCAAGGGATGGAAAGCCGGGCGAAAAACTCCAATACGAAGTGTTTTCATAGGCCTTCCCTGAGCATGGGATATCCCCTTGGGCGCTTATGGAGGCAATTTGTCCATCCGGCCCGATTTGATTCTTGAAGATGTCCTTGTCCAGCTCCCGCTCAGGTTCCTGAGCTTCCAATTGCGCAATAGAGATTCCTTGCGCCAGCTGATCGTTGGAGATTTTGCCGGCATCCGTATTCCCGGCCTCGGCCTCAGGATTGGGCGCTGCCAGAGCTGCCGCTTTACGGGCATCGTATTGCAAGAGGACGTCCTTGGCGCACAACACAAACCCCTGGGCGTCCTTCAGCTGGATGTTGATGGAAAGAGGGCGCGGTGAACTGGTAACGGCAATCGAAAACCCCGCAAGCTGCTCGGGCTCGCTGGGTTCGAACGTGAGGCGGTATTGAAGCTTTTTATCCCATTTGAGAAACAGATGGCCCTTTAACCCCGCCGCGCTGGAAGTGACCGATCTCAGATCATACGGCCCATTGGGGTTGTTGATATGCCAGGAAATGGCTGCGATTGTGATTCCAAACAGAATCCCGAGTCCCACGCCTGCCGCGGCATAGACCCGGGTTGGGCTTTCCGCGAATTTCCGAATTCGGGGAATCCAGACCTCAAGTAAGGTCGGCCGGGGAACTGGAGGCTCAACGGTGGGGGGGAGGCGGTCCACGACGATGGGAATGTGCAGGTCCGCCTCGGCGGGCATGGCATCGGAACTCTTCGGGGCCGATCCAATGATCTCGTAGGTACTGAGAGGCAGCTGTTCCTCTACTGTTTCCTCGCCGTTGGGATCTTGCAGTTTCGAGTCCGCAAGTTCGTCGCCGAAACGTGGTTGCTCCCAAGCTGGCATCCTGCGGTTGGGAAATCTCGGGTCCTCGTCTATCATCAGCCATCCCCTCTTTCCGGCTGTCCGCAATCCCGGTCTTTGGAATCAAAGACATTGGACCTGGCATCGCGTTTCCCTGAACACCTTAATCTATCGCAACTGGCAACTTCTGTCACTGGCAGAAGCAGGAAACCGCCGACCGCCGGTAACCTCCTCGAAGCAGCCAGCCGCCTCTAGCTATTCCCCTCCAGCACATCCCGGAGCGCAAAACTGGTTTCCAGGCGCGTCACTCCCGGCAGGCGGGACAACTCGTTCTGGTGCAGGCGGCCGTAGTCGTCGATATCCGCCACACGGACCACCAGCATGTAGTCGTACTGGCCGGCCATGAGGTGGCAGCTTACGATGCCTTTGCAGCGGCGAACGGCGGTCTCGAAGGCGCTCAGCACCGGCGCCGATTGGCGATCCAGGGTCACGCGGATGAAGACGGTCATGCGCTTGCCCAGCAGGCGGTCGTCGATCTGGGCGTGGTAGCCGCGGATGGCGCCGGCCGTCTCCAGCGCCTGGATGCGCCGTGAAGCCGCCGAAGCCGACAATCCCACTGCTTCGCCTACCTCGTAGTTGGTGGCCCTCCCATGGCGCTCCAGGTGGCGCAGAATGGCCTCGTCCAGATCGTCGAGGCCGCCAGCCAGCCCGGCTGCCGCGCCTTCAACCCAACTTGCGCTCGAATCTTGCGCCGGTTGGCCATTCTTGTCACGTTTCGTTCCCATAGGTTACTTTTACCACAAACTTTGCACACATTGGAAGCGGTTTGCGCCGTAGGATTCTAGAGCGGAACCAGAGTAAACGTCTCCTTGCAGAGAGTTTTCCGGGTGGCTTGCCGCGGCGAGCCACTTGGCGGGTATGCTTTCGGAACCGTCTACTCTGGTTCCGCTGTAGCCAGTTGGAAGTGGACGCACGCTCGGCGCCGGGTCAAGCCCTCCCCAGCCGGCATCCAACCCAATCAGGAGTAAACCATGATCATCGGCGTTCCCAAAGAGATTAAGGATCACGAGGCCCGCGTGGGCGTGACCCCGGCGGGCGTCAAAGCCCTCACCGAGGCCGGCCACACCGTGCTGGTGGAAACCCAGGCCGGCGAGCAGTCCGGCTTTCCCGACGACGAGTACCAGAAGGCCGGGGCGGAGATTGTAGGCGAGGCCGGCTACGTCTGGGGCAAGTCCGAGATGGTAGTCAAGGTCAAGGAGCCCATCGAAAGGGAATATGTCTTTTTTCGCGAGGGGCTGGTGCTGTTTACCTATCTGCACCTGGCGCCAGTGCGGGACCTGACGGACAAGCTGCTCGATTCCAGGGTCATCGGCATTGCGTATGAAACCGTCCGCGACCGCCAGGGCACGCTGCCGCTGCTCACCCCCATGAGCGAAGTGGCGGGGCGGATGAGCGTGCAGGTGGGGGCGGCGTATCTCGAAAAGGAGCACGGCGGACGGGGCATTCTGCTGGGCGGCGTGCCGGGCGTGCCGCCGGCGCATGTCTGCATCCTCGGCGGAGGGATCGTGGGCTCCAATGCGGCCCGGATCGCGCTCGGCTTTGGCGCCAAAGTGACCCTCGTGGACGTGAACCTGAACCGCCTGCGCGAGCTGGACGACATCTTCGGCGGGCGGCTCTATACATTGGCCTCGAACAGTTACAACGTGGCCCAGGCCACCCGGGAGGCCGATCTGGTCATCGGCGGGGTGCTAATTCCAGGCGCTACCACGCCTAAGATCGTGACCCGCGCCATGGTGGCGCAGATGAAGAAGGGCGCGGTGATTGTGGATGTGGCCATCGACCAGGGCGGCTGCGTGGAAACGGCGCGGCCCACCTCGCACTCCGACCCCAGCTACGTGGTGGACGGCGTAGTGCACTACTGCGTAACCAACATGCCCGGCGCGGTGCCGCACACCTCCACGCTGGCCTTGACCAACTCGACCTTCCCCTACCTGCTGCGCCTGGCCAACCTGGGCGCTCGAGTGGCGCTTAAGCAGGACGCGGGGCTGGCCGATGGACTGAATACCTGGATGGGCACGCTCACCCATCGCGGCGTGGGCGAGAGCCAGCACCGGCCCTGGACGGCGGTGGCCAGCGTGATCGCGTAACCGTCTTCCGAGGCCGCATCCACAATGCCCGAGCGGATGCGGCCTCCGCGCCTTACATTTTCTTCCTGTTCGGTTTCGCCCGCCGCTATCTGCCGAAAACAACCAGAATGGCGGGCAAAAGCGGGCCAAAAGATTTTTCTTGAAGTAAACACTCTAATAGGCATATATCTATTAGTAATATGGCAAAACGTTCAAGTTCAAGCATGGAAGTGCTTCTCGGCCTGCTGACCATCGGACCCATGTCGGGCTACGACCTGGGTCAGACCATCCGGGCATCGGTCGGCTTCTTCTGGAACGAGAGCTACGGGCAGATCTATCCCAACCTGAAGAATCTGGCAGCCGAGGGGCTGGTGACCTCGAAGACCGAGCGGCAAAAGGGCAAGCCGGAGCGGCACATTTACTCGATCACAAAGAAGGGACGGGAGCGGCTGGCGGCGTGGCTGGCGGTCGAGCCGCAGCCGGAGATTCCGCGCAATGAATTGCTTCTGAAGCTGTTTTTCGGCGCGCAGGTTTCACCTGAGATTTCGATTCAACATTTGGAGCGCATGGTGGAGAATGAGCGCACGTATCTGCACGAATTCAGGCGGATCGAGCGGGAGGAGATCAGCAAGAACCAACGATATCCCGACGCCCCTTACTGGAAGATGGCGGCGCGATTCGGACAGTTGGAGTTGGAAGCGCACCTTCGCTGGGCGGAAGAAACATTGGCCGAGTTGCACAGAATTGCCAGAAAGCAGCGGAGGCCCACAGAAAATCGAAAGGGGACGAGTCATGCAAGCCAATGAAATCCGTACGGCAGATAATTCAGGTGCAAGCCAACAACCGCAGCAGATCGCTTCGTGGAGACATTTTATCGGCTTCCTGTTGATTGGGGCTGGCGTGGCGGCGTTAGGCTTTCTTGCTCAACATGCCTCCACCCGAGGCGGCGGAGCGGCAGCAGGCCAGCTTGGGAGCCACAGTCAAGCCATTCCCGTCTACCTGGTTGCCATCTTCATGGACTGGGCCCTCCTTTATTACTGCTGGGTCGGCGTGCATCGCCATGGCGGCAATCTTGAAACGCTGTCGGGCGGGCGCTGGACCTCGTGGAAGAGCGTAGCCGTTGACCTGAGCATAGCGCTGCCATTCTGGGTGTTGTGGTCGGCAGCGGCCCGCGGCATGCATTGGCTGCTTGGGCCAAGCAGCGCGAAGACCGTCGATAGCCTGCTGCCGCAGAGCTTGCTTGAAATCCTGATCTGGATTGCGACTGCGATCACCGCGGGCATCTGCGAGGAAATGGCGTTTCGCGGTTATCTGCAGCGCCAGCTCCACGCATTGAGCGGAAGCGTTGTGGTGGCCGTGCTGGGGCAGGGACTGGTGTTTGGCCTGGGACATAGCTACCAGGGCTGGAAGAATACGATCGTGATCAGCGTGCTTGGAGTTCTGTTTGGCGCGCTGGCTGCGTGGCGCAGGGATCTGCGCGCCAACATCATCGTCCATGCGTGGGCCGACGTTTGGGAGGGCTGGCTGAAGTTTGTGGTCTGGAGGTAAAATAGCTGAGCCAGGTTAGGTTTTCTGCTCCATGTTCCCTGGCCCCTGCCCACTCTTCGCCAACCGCACTATAATCGCCGCATGTCGTTTCTCGGCGATCCTCGGCGCCGGTTGGTTGCCCTGCTTGCAGGCGGGGTGTTCTTGTTTTTGGTCTTGCTGGGCGCGCTCCAGGCATTCAACACCTCCAATGTACGGTTTCTCAATCCCGAGACCTCCGGGGAGACGCTGGTCTTTACCGGCCTCACCGTGCTGGTGTTCCTGCTGCTGATGGTGCTGCTGATGCTGCTGCTCAGGAACATCCTCAAGCTCTATGCGGACCAGAGCAGCAGCGCCCTGGGCGCGCGGCTGCGCACGCGGATGGTGCTGGGCGCGGCATTGATTGCGCTCATCCCCGCGGTCTTCATGTTCCTGTTCAGCTTCTTCCTGATGAACCGTTCCATCGACCGCTGGTTCTCGCCTAACACCTCGGAGTTGCGCGAGGACTCGACCCGCGTGGTGCTGGAGCTGGCGCAATACGTCACCAGCAATGCGCGGGGCGAGGCGGAGTCGATAGCGGCCACCGGCGCTCCGGACTGGGATTTGCCGGCGCTCCAGGATGTGCTGTCCTCCCACCGCATCACGCTGGACGGCGGCTTTGCCATCGTCTACGGGAAGGACTCGCGGGTTCTGGCCAGCTTTCAGGCGCCGCCGGAGTCCAGCGTGGCGAGCCTGGTTCCCTGGCTAGACGAAGGCGAGCGGGGAGCTGCGATTCCGCTTCGCGCGCCGCTTTCGGCAAGCCTGCTGACCTCGGCGCAGCGGCACGATGAACCGGTGATCGATGTGGCAGGCCAGGAGTACGCGCTGGGCGTAGGGGCCACCGCCTCGGGCAAGGTGGTGGTGACGGCGCTGCCCATGCCGCGGGGGCTCAGTCAGACCACGGCGCGCATCCGTTCCGGCGCAGCTGAATACTGGCAGCTCTTTCGCTCTCGCAACCAGATCCGCACCATATTCTTCCTGCTGCTGTTGGTGATTACCGTGATTGTCTTCTTCTCCAGCGTCTGGCTGGCGAAGTTTCTCTCCCGGCAGATAACCCGGCCGGTGGAGGCCCTGGCCGACGCCATGGATGAGATCGCCGCCGGCAAGTACGACCATCGCGTGGCGCTCATCGCCTCCGGGGAGATGGACGACCTAGTGCGCGCCTTCAACCGCATGGCGGCGGATCTGGATGCCAGCCGGCAGTTGGCCGAGAGCTCGTCGGCGCAGCTCACCGCGGCCAACCTGGCCATCGAGGAGCGTCGCCGCGAGTTGGAAACGATCGTGGAGACGATTCCCTCGGGCGTGGTCACCCTGGATGGGGCAGGCGTGGTGCTCCAGTCCAATCGCGCTTTTGCCGCGTTGATGGGACGGCGCGATGAGTCCGGCCTGAGCGGGGAGCGGATCGAAACGCTGCTGCCTGCCGAGTGCGCCGAGGATATTGCCGGCGTGATTCGCCGCGGCCATCGCATGGGCGCGGCTTCCACTGAGATTGAGTTTCATGCCCGGGGCCGCACCATTCATCTGGCCATTACCAGCGCGCGGCTTGAACTGGCTCACGGGCGTCCGGGAACCGTGCTGGTGGTGGAGGACGCCACCGAGCTGTTGCGCGCGCAGCGGCAGTTGGCGTGGAAGGAGGTGGCGCAGCGGGTGGCCCACGAGATCAAGAACCCGCTTACGCCCATCGCCCTCTCCGCCGAGCGGATCGGCAAGCATCTGGACCGTGCACAGTCAGACTCGCCGGCCGTGATCCGCAAGTGCAGCGAAGTAATTCTGGGCTGCGTGGGCACCCTGCGCACCCTGGTGGACCAGTTCTCAGCGCTGGCCGAGTTTCCCGCGCCGCAGCCGCGGGCCTGCGAGATGAATAAAGTTGCGGAGGAGGCGCTGGCGCTGTTTGCCGGCCGGCTCAACGGCATCACGGTGCAGTGTGACCTGGATCCGGGATTGCCGGCGGTGCTTGCCGACCCCGAGGCTATCCGCCGCGCGCTGGCCAACCTCATCGACAATGCAGCCGAGGCCATGCAGGGCAGTCTGCTGCGCGTGCTAGGCATTCACAGCTCGCTCAGCGAAGATGGCGCGGCGGTCGAGGTCGTGGTCTCCGACACCGGCCACGGGCTCACCGATGAAATTCGCGAGCGGCTGTTCCTGCCCTTCTACTCCACCAAGCATCGCGGCACCGGGCTCGGCCTCTCCATTGCGGCCAAGATCGTGCAGGAGCATGGCGGCTCGCTGCGGGCCGAGTCCAATAGCCCCAAGGGCGCGCGCTTCCTGCTGCGTCTGCCGCTGATGGATCTCGGCAGCGCACAGTTGGCTCCAACCAAGCTCAATGGCAACGATGTCACGACCGGGAACTCCGTCGCTCCGGGCAACGCTGCTGCTCCACTTGGAGAATTGCACACATGAATCACATCCTGGTGGTGGACGACGAGGCGGAGATTCGCACCTCGCTGGAAGAGATTCTGAGCGAAGAGGGCTACGGCGTGGCCAGCGCCGCCAGCGCCGCCGAGGCGATGGTGCTGTTGCAGGACGCGCCCTATGACGTGGTCCTGCTCGACATCTGGCTTCCCGACCGCGACGGGCTTGACGTGCTGGCCGGTATGCGCCAGTTGGCCGTGGAGATGCGTCCGGAGGTGGTGATCATCAGCGGCCACGGCACCATCGAGGCCGCCGTGAAGGCCACCAAGCTGGGCGCATACGACTTTTTGGAGAAGCCGCTCTCGCTCGACCGCACGCTGATCGTGGTGAAGAATGCCGTCGAGGCGCGCCGGCTGCGCACTGAAAACATCGAATTCAAGCGCCAGTTCAGCGTGGGATCGGTGCTTACCGGCGAAAGTGTTCCGGTGAAGGCGCTGCGCCAGCAGATCCGGCTGATGGCGCCCACCAACGGCCGCGTGCTCATCTATGGCGAGTCGGGCACCGGCAAGGAATTGATCGCCCGCGCCATTCATGCCGAGAGCCTGCGCCGCGATCGTGTCTTCGTCGAGCTGAACTGCGCCGCCATCCCCGAGGCCTACATCGAGGCCGAGCTCTTCGGCTACCGGTACAGCGCCCAGCCCGGCGGTCCCTCAGAGCAGCGCGGCACCCTGGAGCGCGCCGACGGAGGAACGCTCTTCCTCGACGAAGTGGGCGACATGAGCCTCAAGACGCAGGCCAAGGTGCTCTCTGCGCTGGACGACCAGCTCTTTACGCCGGTCGGCGGCACGCAGCCGCTGCGCGTGGACGTGCGCCTGATCGCCTCCACCAACAAGGACCTCGAAGAGGAGATCGCCAAGGGCAACTTCCGCGAGGACCTGTTCTACCGGCTGAATGTCGTCCCGTTCTTTGTGCCGCCGCTGCGCGAGCGCAAGCAGGACATTCCGCTGCTGGCGCGCGAGTTTCTGGCCGAGTTCGGCCGCCAGTACGGGCGCCCGCGCATGGAGATCGGCGAGGAGGCGCTGGCGGTTCTGGCCCAGTACCAGTGGCCGGGCAACGTGCGCGAACTGAAAAATGTGATCGAGCGGGTGCTCATTCTCAATCCCCGCGTGCTGCGCATCGAGCGCAAGCACCTGCCGCCATTGACCCACAAGGCCGGCACGCGATCGACCGAAGAGTTTTCGACGCTGCAACAGGCGCGCGACGCCTATGAGCGCGAATACATCCTCAAGAAGATTGAGGAAGCCCGCAACAACATCAGCCACGCAGCGGAACTGCTGGGCCTGGAGCGCAGCCACCTCTATCGCAAGATGAAGGCGCTGGGGATCGGAGTGAGGGAGTAGCATCTGTCCGGATGCGAACACAAGAATGCGAAACCGGACAGCCGATGGACCGAGCGCGGGATGGGATCGGTGGCTATCCCCTTGCCAGTGAGCCGCTTGAGAGCGTTGCGGCAAGCCCCAGCTTTGGCCGTTCAATTGCTTATAGTATGCCCGGAAGAACCATGCACGGAGGCCTGCGATGGCGTATTTTGAGCGGGTTCGTGATGTGATTTCCGGGCCGTTCAGCCCCGACATCATCCGGCAACGCACCATAACCGGATGGCAGATGGTTTCCATCGAATGGCGGCGCGAGCTGCCCGACCAGGAAGCCCCGACCGAAGGCGCATTCAACGAAGATATCCCCTACGGCCTGCGCATTTCAGATGACTGCAGCCGGCTGGAGGTCCATCCCGCCGAGCACCAGGCGCTTATGCTCATGATGGAGTTGCTGGTACAGGACTTCTCCTATTCCAGCATCGTCAGCGACCTGAATGAGAAGGGCTTCCGCATGAGAGATGGCCGTCCCTGGAGCCGCGTGGCAGTCTTCAATATGATTCCGCGCCTCATCGAGGTAGGCCCGCGCTTCTTCTCCAGCGACGAGTGGGAAAAACGCCGCCAGAAGTTTGCGCGCGCAAAATCGCCAGAGATCGCTTAGCGCGCCCATCATTTCAATATCGGCCCAATCGACCCCGGATTGTCCCCCAACTGCGGGTCGAAGCGGAAGTCCCAGACCGACTGGTTGATCTCCGAGGCGGAGATGACTTCCACCAGCGCATACTCGCCGATGGTCAGCGCCTGCTGCGGCTGAATGCGCAGCCAGTGCTTGCCCGGCAGCACCTCGACCTTGGCTGGAATCACATCCTCGTCCTGGGTCACCGTGCCGGTGACGCTCATGTGGACGGCGCCGACGATGCGGACGGCATTCCGCTCGTCCACGCGGACGATTGCGAAGCCCGACGTAGCCGAATGCGCGCCGTGTTTCCGGTTGGCCACCTCCCTTGCGCCGCCGGTGCTCACCGTCATGGCGTGGGAGAGGACCTGCTCGGCATCGTCGCGTGCGCTGAGCGAAAGATAGATGGCCGGATCGTTCACGTGCAGGTGGATCTTAGCGTGCGCGCCATCGAGTTCCAGGCTGGCCTTGGCGCCGGCCAGCGGGTTCAGCGTGCTCAGCCCGTGTTTGGTCTTGGCATTCATGTTCAGTTCCGTGGGCAGCAACTCCACCAGCTCCGGCGTGCCTTGAAAGGTGTCCAGCGCAAAGACGCCATCCTCATCGGGCAGTTCCAGGCCCTTGGCCACCTCGGGCATGCGCGCCTTCTGCAGGTCGCGCTCGGCGGCTTCTTCCTTGTCGATATCCTCGGCCTCCTTCATGGCGGGCGAAGGCGCTTCCGCGGCGACCGCGGCATAGTCCCGCTCCCACTTGTGCGTGGCTTCCCAGTCCACCAGGTCCACCGGCAACTCCTCCCAGTCGCCGCCGCGCTCCAGGGAAATGTAGCGCACCCGGTCGCCCACAATCTCGTACTTGCGGACTAGTTGATACGTGCCGTCCTTGAGGATGAGGCGATGGTTGATGGCCGTACCCGGCACGTCGGGCTTGAGGGGAAGAGGCGTCTGGGCGTGCGCCGCCGCGATCGCCGCTGCCAGCAGGGTCGCCAGGCACACGGTCAACACGAGCCGCAAGGGACGGAAACGTGGCATAGCTAGACAGTTTAGACGAGTTGGGCGAGCCAACGTTGGCCCTCTCGCTGCGCCGAAAACCTGGCTGAACCTGTAACCCCGGCCGGCTCTTGCGCATCTAATCCTGTGTATTCTTAGAGCAGGGGTTGTTGTTTGGCAGGATTGCAGGCGCATTTCCGCGGGGAACGCCGCCGGAAGCCACAGGCTTTTGGGGCAGCCGCTCTGCTGTGTCTTGTCCTGCTGGTGCTGTTTGCCGTGGTCCAGGTGGCGCACGTGCACGCGGTCGAGAGCGATGCCGACCATTGCCCGCTGTGCATTGTGATGCATACGGCAGCGCCCGTCTCGGTCGCGGCTGCCGTGGTGGTGCTGGTTCAGATTGAGGTCGCGGCCCCGGTCTATGAGGCCCGCGCGGTCACCCGCCACTGGCATCCCAAGCTCTTCACACGCCCCCCTCCCGCCGGCTTCGAAACATTTTCACCGATGGCGTAGGTGAGGCCAGAGAGGTCGAGTCGGCGCGACCAGCAGGGAGCGACGACCTTCTCAGAGGCGAAACGATACGCAGTATCTGTGAAAATGCGTCAGGGCTAGTTTCCGATTCCTCAATTCAGTCTGGTTCCCGTTGCGCCTTGCCCCATTTGGCGGCAAGGCCCCGGCGCATCTCCACAGGCTGACTTGGCGAGCCGGAGAGAGTTCCCAAAATGCCAAGAGGATGCCGCGGCGATTTGAGCCACGGCTTGCTTTCCGCATTTTTCAGCCATCATCAGGAGACCTTCTATGCCGTTTCATCGCGTTTCGATTCTTCGCATTTTCCCCGTCCTTGTCTTGATCTTCGCGGCGCTTTCCGCGTCAGCCCAAAGCGGCAACGCCGGCGCTGTACGCGGTACGGTCACCGATCCCTCCGGCGCCGTGATTCCCAACGCCACGGTCACTCTGGATAATGCCCGCAGCGGCCTTTTGCGCACTCTCCAGACAGACGCCACCGGCCAGTTTGTGTTTTCTAATGTTCCCTTCAACACCTACCGGATCAGCATTACCACCAAAGGCTTTGTTCAGTTAAGTAGAGAATTCGAGCTTCGGTCGGTGGTGGGAACCAGCCTCAACCTGGTTCTGCAGGTGGCCGGCAGCACCCAGACGGTGACCGTGGAGGCTACGGGCGACCTGATCGAAACCGACTCCACCTTTCACTCCGATGTGGACCGTGACCTGTTTATCAAGGTGCCGCTGGAGAGCGCGTCTTCTACCCTCAGTTCTCTGGTCACGCTCTCCAGCCCCGGCGTAGCTGCCGACTCCAACGGCCTCTTTCACGGCCTGGGCGACCACGCATCCAATTCGTTTTCCGTGGACGGGCAGTCGATTACCGACCAGCAGAGCAAGGTCTTTTCCAACCAGATTCCGGCGAACTCCATTCAATCCATCGAAGTGATCAGCGGCGCGCCTCCGGCTGAATACGGCGGCAAAACCAGCCTGGTGATCGTGGCGACCACGCGCTCCGGGCAGGGCATCACCAAGCCCACGGGCAGCATCAGCACCTCCTATGGTTCCTTCGGCTCCGCGGCAGGCGGCTTCGATCTGGCCTATGGAGGCAAGAAATGGGGCAACTTCGTCGAAGCTGACGGACTCAATACCGGCCGCTTTCTCGATCCTCCGGAATTCGCGGTCTTCCACGACAAGGGCAACGAGCAGAACGTCTTCGATCGCGTGGACTTTGTGCTCACCCCGGTCGACTCGATTCACTTTGACCTGAACTACAGCCGTTCCTGGTTCCAGACGCCCAACGCCTTCGACGGCCTGAACGTGCAGAACGTGGAAAACGGCGGCACTGGGATCGGCGGCGGCGCCAGCGCCAGCCCAACCTTTGGCAATGTGGGCAACACAGACCAGCGCTCGAAGATCGGGACCATCAACATCTCGCCCACCTACACGCGTATCATCGGCGATTACTCGGTCTTCAACCTGGGCGCTTTTGTCCGCAGGGATGCCTATAACTACTATCCCAGCGGCAATCCCCTGGCCGATTTGGGGCCTGTCAACCTGCAAACCTCGTCCATCTCCCAGTACCGCACGCTGACCAATACCGCGGTCCATGCGGACTACTCCTACGACAAGGGAATCAATAACCTCAAGGCAGGCGCGCAGTACGGACAGACCTTTCTAAGAGAGAACGACAGCCTGGGCGTGGTGGATGCTACCTATAACTCGCCCTGCCTGGACGCGAGCGGCAACCCGGCTCCCGGCTATACCAACCAGTCCGTATGCCCGAACGGCGCGAACCCGAGTTACCTTCCGGTGCTGGCGCCCTACGACCTTACCCGCGGGGGCAGTCTTTACAACTACACCGGCCACACCGACGTAAAAGAACTGGCTCTCTTTATCGAAGACCAGATCAAGGCCGGCAACTGGCTCTTCAATGTTGGCCTGCGCGAGGACGTGTACAGTGGCCTTATCGATGCCAACCAGACCGAGCCGCGCGTGGGCATTGCGTATAATATCAAGCCGACCACGACCGTGTTGCGTGTCTCCTATGCGCGCACACTGGAGACGCCCTTCAACGAAAACCTGGTGCTGTCGAGCACAGGATGTTCGAATGCAGTGATGGCGCCACTGCTGGTTTGCTATCCCGGCGTTTCGGGAACCCTAGCCCCAGGCTACCGCAACGAATTCCACGCTGGCCTGCAGCAGGCCTTCGGTAAGCGCGTAGTAATTAGTGGCGAGTACATCTGGAAGTACACCCACAACGCCTTCGACTTCAGCGTTCTGGGTAACACGCCTATCTTTTTCCCCATCGACTGGCATAACTCAAAGATTCCGGGCTACGCCTTGCGCGCCGACGTTCCCGAGTTCCATGGCGTCAGCGCGTATATGGTGGCCTCTTCCGTGGCCGCGCGCTTCTTCCAACCGCAATCGGCTGGAGCGGGAGCCACTCCACAGACCGGTGGCCTTCCTTTCCGCATCGATCACGACGAGAAGTTCAATCAGACCACCCATGCGCAATACACCTATTCCCACGGCAAGTTGCTGAACGGTCTGTGGGGTGGCTTTAACTGGCGCTATGACTCTGGACTGGTGGCTGGTGCGGTACCTTTCGCGACAGACAATACCACCCCCGTCGACCTCAGCGGCCTGACCAACGATCAGCAGTTCCAGGCCGGTATTACGTGCAACGGCGTGAAGGCCACCCTCACTGCGGGATTCCAGTCCTGCGCGCCCTCGCAATACTCGTCGTCGCTGGTCAGTATCCCAGCGCCAGGAACCGAGAACGACGACAAGAACCCGCCGCGCATTGCGCCGCGCGACCTATTCGACGCGTCCATCGGCAAGGATAATATCTTCCACGCCAACCGCTACAAGCTGAACCTGGACTTGACGGCGATCAATGTCACCAACAAGTACGCCCTGTATAACTTTCTCTCCACCTTCAGCGGAACGCACTATGTAACTCCGCGCGCGCTGACGGTGAAGATTACGTTGAATTTTTAGCTCATCTAGAATATCGGGGCAGACTATCGCTGCCTGCCCCGTCTGTTCCCTTGTTATTGCTATCGAAGGCCAACATCCGCCTGCAAAATCTTCTTAATGGCCCGGCTATACGACGCATAGACCAATTCATCGAAACAGGCGAAGATCACTTTGTCGATTGCATCGCTTCCGTTCAACTCCTGGACTGTTTCCCGTGTCGCAATCTCGACCGCCAAATCGACAGGGAACCTGTAGACGCCGCAACTGATGGCGGGAAATGCCAGCGTGCGCAGGTTGTGCTGGCGGGCGAGGGCGAAGCAGGAGCGATAACAATTGGCGAGGAGTTCGGGCTCGTTATGGCTGCCGCCGTGCCATATGGGGCCTACTGTGTGAATGATGAAGCGCGCGGGAAGACGATAGCCCTTGGTGAGCTTTGCCTGGCCGGTCTTGCAACCGCCGAGCAGCCGGCACTCTTCGAGAAGCTCCGGACCGGTAGCACGATGGATGGCCCCGTCAACGCCTCCGCCGCCCAGCAACGAGCTATTGGCGGCGTTGACGATCGCATCCACGGCCAGGGTGGTGATATCTGTCTTGAGAATTGCGATTCTTTCCATCATCGGTTCTTCATCGACCCTATTTCTCGCTGTCCAGCATCAGCATCTGGTTGCCGTCGTAACGCGTTCCCGCCACAGCGCCGGCCGGAACCGCCGCCTCGACAGCCGCAATCTCCTCCGCACTGAGCTTCACCTCGAGCGCGCCCAGGCTCTCGGCCAGTTGCGCCCGCTTGCGCGCCCCGATCACCGGTACAATCGAGCTCCTCTTGGCCAGCACCCAGGCCACGGCCAGTTGCACCTGCGTAATGCCCCTGCCGGCGGCGATTTCCCTGATCCGCGCCACAAGCTGTTGGTTCCTGTCCAGGTTGTCGCCGCTGAAACGCGGGAAGCGGGCGCGGAGATCTCCCGCCGCGGCTGGCTGCGAGCCCGACAGCAAGCCCCGCGACAGCGCCCCATACGTTGTCGCGCCAATGCCCAGTTCATCCAGGACGGGAAAGATCTTTGCTTCGGGACTGCGGCTCACCAGCGAGTACTCGATCTGCAGGTCCACGATGGGATGCGCCGCGGCCGCGCGCCGTATGGTCTCTGGACCCACTTCGGAGAGCCCGATATACCGCACATAGCCGGCCTTCACCATTTCCGCAATGGCCCCGACCGTATCCTCAATAGGCACGCTGGGATCCAGCCGCGAGGGCCGGTAGATGTCGATGTACTCGACCCCCAGCCGCTGGAGCGAGTAGGCCAGCGCAGTCTTCACCGCGGCGGGCCGGCTGTCATACCCCAGCCACGCCCCGTTCGGGCCGCGCTGTGCGCCAAACTTGACCGAGAGCAGCACCTCATCCCGACCGGAGCGCAGCGCCCGGCCGATCAGCATCTCGTTGTGGCCCATGCCGTAGAAGTCGCCTGTATCCAGCAGGTTGACGCCAGCTTCGATGGCCGCGTGTATGGTGGCGATCGACTCCGCATCGTCGCTTGCGCCGTACATTCCGCTCATGCCCATGCAGCCCAGGGCGATGGGAAAGACCTCGGGGCCGGTAGCCCCCAGCTTGCGCCGCAGAGTAGCTTTTGTCGTCATTGTCCGCTTCCTTCCATCGAGCATCGTAGGCCCCGCGCCTCTCTCAGGCAAGGGCGAGCCCGGCTGCAGCTTCGGCGGCCTGCGCCCTGTCTAGGGAGTCGCGCCATAAGCTATTGAATCCAGACAATCTAGGGGACACTCGCCGCCGGCGATGCCCAGCCGGTCGTTTTTTCCATTTCCTTTCCACCCCATCTCTGCCATACTCGATAGTGTCCACCTGGTTCGTCCAATCCCAACTATCCAATCAAGAGGTTGCATAGATGTCGGCAAAGTATGTCTTTGTGACGGGCGGAGTTGTGTCCAGTTTAGGCAAGGGTCTGGCGGCTGCTTCTATCGGCTGCCTGCTTGAGAGCCGCGGCCTGCGCGTAAATCTGATGAAGTTCGACCCCTACCTCAACGTCGATCCGGGAACCATGTCGCCCTTTCAGCACGGCGAGGTTTTTGTCACCGACGACGGAGCCGAGACCGACCTCGACCTGGGCCACTATGAGCGCTTCACCCATGCACCGCTCACCCGCGACAACAATTGGACCACGGGGCGCATCTACGAGCAGATCATCATGAAGGAGCGGCGCGGCGATTACCTGGGCAAGACCGTCCAGGTCATCCCCCACGTAACAAATGAGATCAAGAACGCCATGCGCAAGGTGTCGGCCAACGGCGCGGACGTGACCATCATCGAGATCGGCGGCACGGTGGGCGACATCGAGTCGCTGCCATTTCTCGAGGCCATCCGCCAGATGCGCCAGGAACTGGGCCGCGAAAACACGGTTTTTGTCCACCTCACCCTGGTGCCGTGGATCACCGCCGCGCAGGAGCTGAAGACCAAGCCCACGCAGCACTCCGTAAAGGAACTGCTCTCGATTGGCATTCAGGCCGATGTCCTGCTCTGCCGCTCGGAACACCCCCTCAACCGCGAGATAAAGCAGAAGATCTCCGCCTTCTGCAACGTTGAGGAGCTGGCTGTGATTGGCGCCAGGACGGTGCCCTCCATCTACGAAGTGCCGCTCTGTTTTGCCCTGGAAGGGGTGGACGCGCTCATCCTCAAATACCTGCACAAGGAAGCACCGGAGGCCGACCTGACGAAGTGGAGGGAACTGGTCGACCGCTGCTACCACCCCAAGGACGATGTCTCCATCGCCATCGTGGGCAAGTATGTGAAGTACGAGGACAGTTATAAGTCGCTCAAGGAAGCGCTAACCCACGGAGCCGTCTCGCAAAACCTCGAACTCAACGTAACCTGGATTGAAGCCGAGGGGCTGGAGTCGAAGACTCCCGAGGACAGGAGTTATGAGTCGCAGTTAGCCGGATACGACGGCATCCTGGTCCCCGGCGGCTTCGGCATGCGCGGCATTGAGGGCATGTTGAACGCCATCCGCTATGCCCGCGAGAAACAGGTCCCTTATTTTGGCATTTGCCTGGGCATGCAGACCGCCTGCATCGAGTTTGCCCGCAACGTTTGCGGCTTGAAGGACGCCAATTCGAGCGAGTTCGACCCCGCCAGCCAGCACCGCATCATCTACAAACTGCGCGAACTGCTGGGCGTGGAAGAGATGGGTGGGACCATGCGGCTGGGCGCGTGGAGCTGCATTCTGCAGGAGGGTTCGCTGGCAGCCAGGGCCTACGGCGCGACGGAAATCAGCGAGCGCCACCGCCATCGCTACGAATTCAATCGCGAGTACGAAGCGCTGCTCACCGGCGCCGGGCTGCGCATCAGCGGCGCCACCCCCGACTCGACCTATGTGGAGATCGTCGAACTCCCCGGCCATCCCTTTTTCCTCGGCTGCCAGTTTCACCCCGAGTTCAAATCCAAGCCATTGGAGCCGCATCCTCTCTTCCGCGAGTTTATTGCGGCCAGTTACAAAAACCGGCAGGGAAACCTTGGGGACAGAACCTACGCAGTTTCGGATGTAACCAGCGCTGTATCCAACTGAGCAGGACGGGCCTCAGCCGCTTTCCGCCGCCATCCACCCTCCACACATGGAACTCCGACAGTCCTCTGTCCAGAGTGTGCAATTCGTCATTGACAAAGGCCTCTGCCGGGCTTATTGTTTGGTGGTTTTGTGAATGGAGAACTCGACACCATGGCTTACTTTGAGCTTCAGCCCGCGGATGCGGACCTTCAGCAATTGGCGGAGCAGTATTGGCAGGAAGCCGGCGAAAGAGAGCAGCAGCTTGAGAAAGCGGCATACGAAGCCGGGGAAGCGATTCGCAATGGCGACCACTCGCTGCTGAATCTGGAGGCGATCGTTCGATGGAAGTCCGAGCGCGTCGTTCATTATCTGATCGCAAACAGCAATGAGAACATCAAGAGCGCCCTGGCCGTGGCCGCTTCGCCGGACGCTTCGATCGAGGACGCTGTCAAGGCTCTTACCGGGTTGCGCGGCATCGACATTTCCATAGCCTCCGCGATTCTGGCCGCGATCTACCCGGAGCGGTATGCGGTGTTGGATTATCGTTCTTTGGAAGCGCTGGGGCACGCGCGGCACGATGTCAAGTTTTATGAGGAGTACCTGGCCTTCTGCAAGCGGCTGGCCGAGTGCAACATCGTCAAGCCGCAAAGCGATCTTCCCGGCCCGACGGCGCTCCATGCTCTGGAACGAGGGTTCTGGCAATGGTCGCGGAGCCTCTCCCCCACAGAGTAAAATCGCCTTTGTGAGCCACTCCTTTGAAATCGGCCCGGTGCACGTTGGCGGAGGCCGGCTTTTCCTCATCGCCGGTCCCTGCGTCATCGAGTCCGAGGCCCATGTGCGCACCATGGCCGAGGCCATCCAGCGCATTGCGTCCGACCTGGGCATTCCCTTCATCTTCAAGGCCAGCTACGACAAGGCCAACCGCACTAGCGTGAAGAGCTTTCGCGGGCCGGGGCTGATCGAGGGCGTGCGCATCCTGGGCCGCCTGGCCAAAGACACGGGCCTGCCGGTGCTGACCGATGTGCATGAGGCGGGACACTGCGAGGTGGCCGCGGAAGCCGTGGACGTGTTGCAGATTCCCGCCTTCCTCTGCCGGCAGACAGATCTGCTGGTGGCCGCGGGCAAAACCGGCCGCGCCGTGAACATCAAGAAGGGGCAGTTCGTGGCTCCGTGGGATATGGCGCACCCGGTGGAAAAGGTACGCTCCACGGGCAACGAGCGGGTGCTCCTGACCGAGCGCGGGGCCAGCTTCGGCTACAACTCGCTGGTGGTGGATTACCGCTCGCTCCCAGTTATGCGGCGGCTGGCGCCGGTGGTGTTTGACGCCACGCATTCGGTTCAGCAGCCCTCGGCGGCGAACGGCGTGAGCGGCGGCCAGCCGGAGTTCATCCCGCTGCTGGCGCGGGCGGCGGTTGCAGCAGGGATCGACGGGCTGTTCCTGGAGGTGCACGACGACCCGGCCAACGCCAAGTCGGACGGGGCGAATGCGCTGGATTTGAAACTGCTCAAGCCGCTGCTGGAAAAGCTGCTGGCCATTCACGCGGCGGCAGGGGAGTGATTCTGGGTTTGTGGTTGCCCAGGTTTCAAAAGCGAGACCAGAGAAACTCGGCTTTATACGGCGCGAACCTCCATGGTTTTTCCGAGGACCTGGAGGGCACGGGAACCGGCCGCCACGCATCGAAATAGAAGTCGAGCGCCGTTTGCGGCGCATCCTGCGCCGCCTGCATGGCATCTTCCGGGTTTTCTCCCTGCGTGTCCGCTTCGGGAATATCGGGGAAGGTCACGAGGAAGACCTTCAATCTATCCACTATCGAAAAACGGCCTTTCTGCCGAAGTAGTTCTAAGCGGGATGCAAAAACGATGAAGGACGCGGCGATCGATCCGGCAGGCTCGATTCATGTGGGCGGAAACCGGCACAGCCGTCGCGGCTCAACGTCCTCGCAGCCACACGGAGATAATGACGGTGCTGATCGAGCGGCGAAAGGACGAGGCAAGCGTGCCCTGGGCCCATTTGCGCCTTCCTCCGTTTCCTCAGGTGGCGATCCGGGTGCTGCAACTGGCAAACAAGGAGAATGTGCAGCTGCACCAACTGAGCGATCTGATCTCGTCGGATGCGGCATTTGCCAGCGAGGTTCTCACCATCGCGAATTCTCTCCTGTACGCCCCTCGTTTTCCGGCCAGCAGCGTTCTGCAGGCGATCGCCGTGCTGGGCGCCAACAATCTGCAGGGGATGTGTCTGACTGTTGGCGTGCGAGCTTACCTTGGGAAGACGCTGAATCATCCCGCGATGCGTGGCCTGTGGCATCATAACCTGGCATGCGCCTTGATCGCCGAGCAGCTGGCTTCAACAGGGTTCATGGACAAGGACATTGCGTATACCTCGGGCGTCCTGCACGATATCGGACGATTTGCGCTGGCGGTTATCCGGCCGAAAGAGTACGCCGATTTATTGGCGACACATGGCGGAACTGCCTTGAGCATCCTGGAGGGCGAGCAGGCGCTGTTTGGCTGGGATCATTGTGAGGTGGGCCGGCAGCTCATTGTGGATTGGAAGCTGCCTTGCGACTTCGAAGCCATTGTCTCCGAGCATCATTCGCCACAGCGGACGGATGGTTTCTGGGGTATGGCTGAATTGATTAAGGTGAGTTGCAGGATGGCCGATGCGGCGGGCTTTGCCGCGTTTCCCGGATGCGAGGCGACCACATATCCGGAGTTACTGGACGAGCTCCCGGCGCGGGAGCGCAGGCTGTTCCATTCAGAGCGGGAAGCTCTGGCCTTAGAAGTTGCCAACAAAATCCATGCGTTAGAGTCTGTGTGACCGACCGGATTCGTATCGCGATATAAGTTATTTATTTTCATTTGTTTAATTAGTTCGGCGTCCCCGATACCCCCAATTATACCCCCAGAATGTTCGCGCCAGGGCCTACTGGGCAGATTAGTCAGGCCCAGTGCCGACGCGTAGTAACGCGCGAAGAAGTAGTCGTTGCCGGTCTCGTTGTCGCGCTCCTTGTGGGTGAAGTGGTGTTCGGTGGCGTCGTCCGCGGTGGAGAGCGAGTTGGCCACCAGGGTGCAGTTGGCGCCGATGGGATTGCCCACGTCGTTGCCGAAGGGCAAACTGGTGCAGGTCTCGTCCACCTGGCCCAGGGCGTTGGCCTGCACGCGCTTGGTGCCCAGCGGGTCGGACAGCTCGTAGTGGATGCCCTTGGTGTCGTATGTGGCCGTCAGATTGCCGCCCGCCCAGATGTTGGAGTGCGCCCAGTTGCCGTTGTCGAGCTCCGTCACCTGATCGCCGCCCTGGTCCACCAGCCATGCGTGGCGAGCGTGAAGCCGGAGCCAGAGTCGTTGGGCGGAATAAGCACGGAGGGTACGGCGCGTCCCAGGGTTCCCGCGCGAGTCGCACATGCCCGCGTGGGATGGGTCAGCGCGCCGGGAAGTCCGCCAAGCCGCGACTCTTTGTTTTCAACAAGTTTCCCTGCGTAAACCTGGATCGGTGCCGTTTCGCCTAAATGCTTTGTTTTCAACGGTTGCCATAGAACAACCTGTAAACGCCTTGTTCTTAGAGTCTTTTCCCTTTAGCCGCCTGATTCTAAACACGTTCCCCCCGGTAAACCCAAGGTTGCTCTACAGCAACCATTCTGGGGTGACATGTCCTGCCTTTTGCCCGTGCGGAGCACTTCTACTTCTTTTCGTAGACAAGCGTACCCTTGCCACTTGGTTGACCTGGGTTCCACCAAGAGTCGGTAATAATCTTTCCATCGCCGCTCAAGTCGAGAGAGCCTTGAATGAGAACTTTGCCATTGCGCTTCGTCAGAGTAAGAAACTCGCGTCGTCCAGCAAGCCGTGCGGCGTAGGTCGTCCCCTCTGGAACGTTGGGCCCGCGCACCGCCGCCTCGGCTCCATCGAGCGGTGCGTCAATGTGCTGGCCCGTACTCGGGTAGTCGATATGCAAGGCTTGATTGTCGAATCTCAGGGTCATGTCAGCATGTTGCTGAAGGTAGCTCGTATCCCGCCACTGGCCTGCAAGACCATTGGACCCAGACAACCGCGAAAAGATGATCTGAGATGTAATAGCGGGGCCATTCGGTCGGAACTCGGTCACCGTCGTTGTAAAAACCTTCCCGTCAGTCGAAAGCTCATCATGAGTAGCTCTCGTCTTTACCCCATTTTCCTTTAGGGTTATGTCTAACGCTGTGACGCCGCTTTTTACACAGAGTAGCGTTCGATTGTTCCCTATCGGTCGATCCTTCCCATCACAGCGAAGAGTGTGACTCGAACTTTCATCGAAGCGATACCCGCCATCCGCCGAGCTCGAAATAGTCAAAATCTGGCCTTGAAAGCTGCTTCTAGTGGGATTCAATTTCCAAGTTCCGTTCCAGTCTGGCGAGGGTGCCCGGCAGCCCTGTGTAACGAATAGTGCGCAAAAAACAACCCAACCGAAACACGCTCTCTTCATCGTTTTTTGCCCTCGAATCAGTTGGACAGCCCGCCAACCGTAAACAAGAAGCCTCCAATGAAACAAACACCAACGAAATAATAGGCTGTGACCTCTCCCCAAAACGCCCTCGGTTCTTTAGCGCGGTAAACCCAGCCGTTAAAACGGACCCACACTTTGCCCGTACAGGTAAACACCACAGCCGCGGAAATAAAGATGACGCCGATTATCAAGAAAATATACGGCGACCTTTGAAGTGAGCCTAAAGGCATGAATAACATATCCTTTCTGAATCCTTGGAGAGGTCCTCAACGACACTGCTACCCTGGCTTTGCTACCATGTAATCCCCCCAGAAGCCTCCGACCCGCCATCGTAGGTGTCAAGACCAGATGGCACTGGTTCCTTGGGAATACTAAAGTCCCAACCCATGGGCTCCTCAGGGCCAACAGGTTGAGCCCATTTCATATAATCGACTACTAATGAAGGAATAACCAGCCCCTCACCTGCCTCAGTAAGCCCGAGAAGATTGATCGTTATGTTCTGAAGGCTATGATCATTCCAAATGCTCGCACCTGCACTCAAAGGCCCCAAATGAAGCTTCCCCGAAATTTTCGGAGCTGTGATTCCAACTGCGCCAGCAATATCCGTGACAACCGTGACACTCGGATCCTTTGCATCCCAGGTGTTGGCAATGAATGCAGAGACTGACGTCTTAACATAGTTCCACAAATGCCCATGAAGAAGATTGCTGAAGCCTTGCTTCAGCCCACTCCAAAAGCCCGATCCTTGGGCCAAGTGCTTCTGTTGGGCATTCTGACTTTCCCTTTCCTGCTCTTGTTCTTGCTCTTCTTTCATCATCCTGTCGTGCGAGCCCGAGCCAGTCCACGGGTTGCAGCCCCAATCGTTCGGATTGCAATGCCCATCCGCATCAATGCCAGCAAGCGGATTGTTTCTTAGATATGCGTAGAGGTTCAATGTTTGCGGGTTATCCAATCTTGCATACGGCACGGGAGCGACTTTTGCGCTCCAATCCGGCGACATAAACCGGCCCATCGCACTGCTGTAGTAGCGGGCCCCGAAGTAGTCATTGCCTGATTCGGCGTCGCGTTCTTTGTCGGTGAAGTGGTGTTCGGTGGGGGCGGTCAGAGAGCCTGCGTAGGTGGCGCCGCTGGCGTTGGGCGGGGTACTGCAGCTGAGGCCGTCGCCGTAGGGCAGGCTCAGGCAGTTCAGCTCGACCGCCCCGGTGGCTGAAACCTGCGCCCGCTTGGTGCCCAGCGGATCGGTGAGGTTGAAGTGCAGCCCCTGAGCGCCGGTAAAGACGTAGGTGGCCAGCGCCTGGCCGCCCACAAAGACGTTGGAGTAGTTCGCGTTGCCGGAGCCGTCAAGCTGCGTGACCGGCTCGCCGCCCAGGCCGAGCAGGTATTGGCTGTAAAGCGCAAATCCGTTGGCCGCGGTGGGCGCCTGGCAGCTCGACGGCCACGACGTGAGCGACCCCTTGGCCACACGCGCGCCCTCGGCGTCGTAGAGGAACTGGTAGTAGCCCGTTCCACCGCCGGCGATGGGGAACGCGTAGGCGCACAGCCGCCCCTCGGCGTCGTAGAGATACGAGTTTTGGTTGTCATAGAGCACGTTGCCCGCCGCGTCGTACTGGAATCCCGACACCCGATTGTTGGCCGTCGGCGTGGTCACAGTATACTGCGCGTTTGCACCCTGCCCGCAGGATGTGGGCGCAGCCGTCGAGAACGCCTCCAGCGTGCGGTTGCCAAACGAGTCGTAGGTCCAGCAGCCGAAGAGGCCCGCGAATGGGCTGGGCGCGCCGGCCCCCGCCGTCGCCGACATGAGCCGGTCCACCGCGTCGTAGGTGAAGTTCCAGGTCCCCATCACCGAGTCCACATGCTCCAGTATATTGCCATTGGGCGTATAACTCGCGTTCTTGCTTCAAAGAGGATTGTAACTCCCAGGTCTCTGAATCGAGACCTGGGGCACCCAGTCGTCATGGCACACTTTGGTAATGTACAGCACCGAGCCGCACCCAACAGCTACAACGGCGGCTGATAATTATTTATAAGATATTCGATTTCAGCCTGATGCTCACGGGTTAGCTTCGCTCGAAGAAGATCTACATCCATGGGAAATTCGGTTCCGTATGCAGATTGCTTGTCAACCGCCGGAAACATAGCCTCTATGTATGCATCTCTAAACCGTATCCATGCTCTTTCTGCTTCCTTGACTTTTGCAATGGCGATCTGGTCTCCATTCATCTGTGATAGCAACGACCTATATACGGCATTCAAATCCGCATCTGCGCGTGCGGCTTCTTCACTCGCACATTTGTTCATTTCGAATTGCGTTTTGGCCATGTTGGTACAACTTTTGTACTTCTCGGAAGTTTGACCAAAACAGCAAATACCACTGAATAAAGCGATAACGAGAACAGTAAAGCGCAACATCTTTCGTCTCCTTTGTTGAATTCAATGTTTCTTCTTAGAGAAAAGTTCATTCTGCCTCGGTAATCCCCATTTGAAATAGACGAATTCGTCGTATCTGCGATTCAACGCTCCAGGGATGCTATTCATACCATTTGGTAACGTTGCAAGAAACGAGAACATGCTCGGCATCGATCCCGTGTCAATCATAAACATTAGGGCCTTTGCAGCTCTTGGACTATTGAAGGCTACATCAACCAGTGCATCAAACTGGTTTTGCGGAAGGGAATTAAACAGATACTTATTCACGAACGCCGTATGTTCCTTTAGGTCGGCTTGAAATATACTTTCGGCTTGGTCAGGTTTAATCCCTTTCGAAAAATCTTCTCCCTTCTTTACCATGTGACCATATCCTATTGTAGCATTCCCCGATGTGTCGTTATAGACTTTTGGGTTCGGTTCTCCGCCATTAGTCTCGTGCAGTTTTATGAAACGCTGTCCTGCGGCACTCACGGATTGATCTTTCAACTTAAAGACGCCAGCCGCATCCATGAGCTTTTGATCCGGATTACTGATTTGGTGATCAATGATCCATTTCTGGTTTTGGTCCTTTATGAAATCATGTCCATCCTGATCAACGTGGATGATCGGATTGTTTCGCACATAAGCGTACAGGTTCAAGCTCTGCGGGTCATCAAAAACGGCATACGGAACGGGGTCTTCCTTCGCGCTCCAATCGGGGGTGGTGAAGCGGCCCAGCGCTGAGGAGTAGTATCGCGCAAAGAAGTAGTCGTTGCCCGATTCAGTGTCCCGTTCCTTCTGCGTGAAGTGGTGCTCGGTGGCGTCGTCTGCGGTGCTGGGCGCACCGGCCGGCTGGGTGCAATTGGCGCCGATGGGGTTGCCCACGTCGTTGCCGAAGGGCAAACTCGTGCAGTTCTCCTCCACCTGGCCCAGGGCGTTGGCCTGCACGCGCTTGGTGCCTAGCGGGTCGGCCAGCTCGTAGTGGATGCCCTTGGTGTCATAAGTCGCCGTGAGACGGGCGGCGGAAAAGATGTTCGAGTGCTGCCAGACGCCCGAGCCGTTCAGTTCCGTCACCTGATCGCCGCCCTGATCCACGAGATACCTCGCGATCAGTGTAAACCCGGAGCCCAGCGGCGGCGCGCAGGTGGCTGTGTACGAGCTGGGCGCAGAGGCCAGCGTGCCCAATCCCTCCAACCGCCCATTTATTCGCCGTTCGACACCTGTATCCAGATGATTTTGCCTTTACTAAATCCGAATTCAGTTCCTCTCGAATCATTTAGGCAACGTTGCTTTTCGGAAACAGAGCAGCTATACACAAAGCGAAGATCACCCACGTAAACTCGACTCAGGTCCAGTCCACGGGGGTTAGCGATAACATCCCTTACCCAGCTTGCATTTATTGGCATTTGAAACGCAGGCTTGCCATACTTTTGCAGTACTTCGTTCACTGTGCTCCCAATGCCAATTCCCTCCGGCGTCTTCCACTTGGCTGGATCAATGGTGGACGGATGTATCGCAATTCCTTTGCAATTGGGAAATGAACTCAGAAGAACCTCAGTTACACGATCTGATCCATCGTCCATTGGCCGTGTATAGAGATATGTGCCGTGCTCCCTATCTTCGAAACAATAGAGGTCCTTTCGAGTGGGTTGTAAACCAAACTGTGCCAGCAGAGACTTCATCGAAACATCTCGGCCCAAATCATAGGGACCTAGTGAATTCGGTCCTCGATAGGGACCGATTTGAATTTGGACCAAACTGTTCATTTGGCCCAAACTGTTCGCTTGAAGCGCCATACACAATAGAACGATGAAAAGGAGAACTCTTGTTTTCATTGCAGGTCAGTACCTCGAATATGGAATCGTAGCGCCGTTCTCGTAAGGATCAGAGCGTGTCGCGGTGATGGATCGGCCTAAATTGATGACATCGCTATTAATACCCCTTGTGCAACCCATGGTCGGAACCCATTGCCCTTGGTTGGGTCCTAGTGGATCTGGAGATCCAGTTCCGCCACCATGGATTTGCCTATGACGAGGATCGCCAGTATTGATGTAGGCTTCCTGTGGGCCCATTTCTTTCGAGCTGCCGTTTGGATTTCCCACTTGGCCAATATTGGGGGTTGAAAAAGGCCCGCCCGCACCGGGTGAAGCATGACTGTCCACATCGGTATGCGTTTCGATTTGGTCCGTCTTAGTTTGACCAAAGACGTTTGTTGACGTAAATGTCGTTGTGTTTCCACTCATGTCGGTATGCAAGTTGGCCGAGGGCACAACTGGCGTCTTTAGCGTTGCGGTTGGCTTCGACGGCAGTGGCCCTGCAACTTTTGTCACCGCAGACTCAATCGCATTGTTTGCAATCCCGTGAATCGTATCCCAGGCCTTGGCTAATGCTTGACAAAGACTATCGTCCGCCTTGCAGGCGTGTCCATCAGGATCAAACCGCGTAAGCGGATTGTTCCTGACATAGGCATAGAGATTCAAGCTCTGCGGATCGGCGAAGACGGCGTAGGGCACGGGGTCTTCCTTGGCGCTCCAGTCGGGTGTGGTAAACCTTCCTAGCCCACTGCTGTAGTAGCGGGCATCGAAGTAGTCGTTGCCGGTTTCGGTGTCGCGCTCTTTCTGCGTGAAGTGGTGTTCGGTAGCGTCGTCACCGGTGGAGAGCGAGTTGGCCACCAGGGTGCAGTTGGCCCCGATGGGGTTGTTCACGTCGTTGCCGAAGGGCAGGCTGGTGCAGGTCTCGTCCACCTGGCCCAAGGCGTTGGCCTGCACGCGCTTGGTGCCCAGCGGGTCGGCCAGCTCGTAGTGGATGCCCTTGGTGTCGTAGGTGGCCACCAGCTTGCCGCCGGCCCAGATGTTCGAGTGCGCCCAGTTGCCGTTGTCGAACTCCGTCACCTGATCGCCGCCCTGGTCCACCAGATAACGCGCCGTCAGCGAGAGCCCGGCGCTCGAAGTCAGCGTCGTGCCGGAAACTTGCGGCGGCGCGCAGGTGGCTGTGTACGAGCTGGGCGCCGAGGCCAGCGTCCCCTTGGCGATGCGCGCCCCCTCCGGGTCGTAGACGTATTGCGTGATCGTCCCGCCAATGGCGTTCTGCGCCGCGCAAAGCTGCCCCTCGGCGTCGTACCAGTAGTAATTGTTGCCGTCGTAGAGCGTGTTGCCCGAGGCGTCGTAGATGAAGCTGGCCGAGGTGGTTCCGGAGATGGACTGAATCCGGTTGTTGGCCTGATTGTAGACAGCCTTGGCCTGCGGCGTGGGATTCGTCCCGGTGCAGGCCACGCCCGAGAAGGCCTCCAGCGTGCGGTTGCCGAAGGAGTCGTAAGTCCAGCAGGCGTACTTGCCCGCGTACTGCGTGGAGGTGCGCGTGTCCGCAGTCTGCGTGGCCGTCATCAGCCGGTCCACCGCGTCGTAGGTGAAGTTCCACGTCCCCATCACCGAATCCACGTGTTGAAGTATATTCCCGTTGGCCGCGTAGCCGTCCTGCCCGGCCCCACTCTCACTTTATAGGCGGGTCATG
>JBKQRH010000187.1:0-3952 GCA_052326045.1 Occallatibacter sp.
ACAACGTAAATCACGGCCCTGGGACTGTCAAGAAAATCATGCAATAATCGCACTTTAACAACCCCTTACCGGCGCAAACACAGCGTCCGGCCGAATGTTGCGCTCCTTCCAAAATTAATTACTGCAATACGCAATCATGCATCGATGGACCCGGTCGTGCAGTGCAGAGAAACCGCTGGTGTCGGGATCCCCACCTCCTCTGAGGCGAATCCCCCGCGGGAAAGTACTCACCGGCGCACCTGGATTCTACGGCGTTTTTCCAATTTGTGTGGTCTTTCTGGCATTGTGCAGGGTGGCTTCTTCTTAAGAAAAAAGCCACTTGGCGGCAGTGGTTTCGGTCTACTGCAATTGGAAAACCGCTACAGGCCGGCAATGTCTGTAAAGAGTTATCTTTCAGTGTGTCCCCGGTAATCGCAGGAACGTACGGTGCGGCCGGGGAGTTGCGCGCGGTGCTCGCCGCGGTGGAAGAGGCGAGCCGTTTGGCTTGAGAGACCGCCACATCGATCGTAGCCTTGCAGCCGCGAAACTGATAACCTGAATGCATGAAATTCGGGGTGCTGGTTTTTCCCGGTTCCAACTGCGACCACGACACATTCCATGTAATTGCCGAAGTGGCCCGCCAGCCTGTCACCTTTCTCTGGCACGACTCGGAGGACCTGGCCGGAGTGGATGCGGTCCTGGTTCCTGGCGGCTTTGCCTACGGCGATTACCTGCGCACCGGCGCCATCGCGCGTTTTTCGCCGGTCATGCAGGCCGTCAAGCAGTTTGCTGCCGGCGGCGGCCTCGTGCTGGGCATCTGCAACGGATTCCAGATTCTGACCGAGGCCGGTTTGCTCCCCGGCGCCCTGATGCGCAACGCTGGGCTCAAGTACATCTGCAAGCAGGTTCATCTGCGCGTCGAAACCGCAGATAGCCCCTTCACCAACCAGCTTGCCAAGGGCCAGGTTCTCCACATTCCCATCGGGCACATGGAAGGCAATTACTTTTGCACCCAGGATGAGTTACTCGCGTTACAGGCCGAGGACCGGATTGCCTTCCGCTACGCCACGCCGGCTGGCGAGATCACGCCGGAAGCGAACCCCAACGGCTCTTTGAGCAACATTGCCGGCATCCTGAACGCCAAAAGAAACGTCTTGGGGATGATGCCCCATCCGGATCGCTCAAGCGAAAAACTGCTGGGATCGGCGGACGGCTGGAAGATTTTTGCCTCCATGGTCGAAGCTCTGGCAACGCATTGAAGTTCTGGTTGCGGCGGTTGGAAGACGGAACACATTGATCGACATACATCAGCATCTGATCTACGGGGTGGACGACGGCTCGCCCGATCTCGAGACCTCCCTGGCCATGGCCCACGAAGGCGCGCGCGAGGGCGTAACGCACATCGTCTGCACCCCCCATGCAAGCGACCGCTTTCCCTATCAGGCTGCGGTGATCGCCGAACGCTTCTCCTGGTTGCGCGGGTTGCTGAAGGGCGTCGTCGAGCTGAGCCTGGGCTGCGACTTCCACCTGAGCGCGAAGAACATCGTCGACGCGCTGGATCACCCCCTCAACTACTCAATCAATGGCAAAGGATACCTGCTCATCGAGTTCCCTACCATGTCCATCGCTCCGCAGTTGGATCAAGCCATATTTCAGCTGCAGGCCGTTGGCTACACGCCCATTGTCACCCACCCGGAACGCAACCTTGTGTTGCAGCACCAGCCGGAAATGCTGGCGGACCTTATGCGCAGAGACTGTTTGGTCCAGGTGACCGCCGCGGCGCTCTATGGCCGTTTTGGCCATGCCGCCGAGGCCTTCTCGAATGAGTTGCTGGAGCGCAACTGGATTCACTTCCTGGCCACCGACGCGCACCATCCCCAGCGGCGCCCGCCGCATCTGAAAAAGGCTTATGACTACGTGGCCCAGCGTTTCGGCCAGGAGACGGCGCAGCGCTTGTGTGTCACCAATCCCCTGACCGCCGTCAAGGGAGCCCCGTGGCCCGCCCAGCCCGAACCCCTGGGCCTGTCGGAGCATGTGCCGCTCAAGTTCGATGCCAGCCACTTCCCTGCCAGCCCCAGGCCCGCGCCCCACTAAACCAGGCCCAATCAAAACGGCAAGGAGGCTCCATAGACGGACGCTAGGGGCTTTCGGGATCGTCTCTTCGAGCGGTAAATGCGCGCCTTCAGGGTCGCCCAATCCTAACCCTTTGCCACCAGCTTGATGTCGATATCCATCCCTACCGCTTCCGCATAACGTATGAGCGTTCGCATATTTACGTTTTCCGGCCGGCGTTCGGTACGGCTCAGTTGCGGAGCACTGGTCCCAATCTTCCTGGCGACTTCAGCCTGTGTCAGACCCTTGCGCCTGCGTTGATTCGCCAGTTCGAGTCCAATACTCAAGACCTTGGTCTCTTCCTCATAGGCATGTCGCACTTCTGGTTTCTCAAGTTCCTGCTTTAGATAGCTGTCCCAGGCAGTCTTCATTTCCTTTTTCCTCCCTTGGCCGGTTCGTGCTTTCCTGAGCTAGAGGACCGTCTGCCAAGCCGCGCTTCGTGGCTCGCCATCCGCTCTCTGCCGATCCGTTTGTCGGATTCCTCTACGGAGGCAGTGTCTTTTGTGAAACCGTGCAACAGTATCGCGGTCCGTTTCTCGTCAAAGAAATACAGTACTCGATAACGGGTCTTTCCCATCCGAAGTCGCGCTTCCCGAAGCTTTCCTTCAATCTGCGAAGTGTACGGATAATCGAGCGTTGGACCGCCCATCTTCAATAGATCGATTCTGGCGATGACCTTACCTCGAACACCTTCTGGCAAATCGTTGAGCCATTTCTGAACAGGAAGGTTGCCGTCCTCCTCTCGATAGAAGTCGATATCCCAGAAGTCAGAGGCTATGGGGCCCACAAAAGCATCTTATCATATTTGATATATTCCTAAGGCTCTGGCCGGTCTTTTTCGCGTTCCCTGGAGGGAAATGACATGAATTCTGAACTTTAGAATTACATCGACAAATCCAGACCGGCCTTTACAGCCCCAACCCGCCATCCACGGCCAGAATCTGGCCGGTAACAAACCGCGGACCCGCGGCAAAAAAAAGCACGGCCTGGGCTACATCTTCCGCCGTCCCATTGCGCCGCATCGGCGTTCGGGCCGCAAAATCCCGGGCCTCGTCCCCGGCGCGGGCATCCGGTTCAGTCAGACCAGTCGGATCGCTCAGATCGATCCACCCCGGCGCCACGCAGTTGACGCTCACCTCGGGAGCAAAGGCTTTGGCCATCGCTTGCGTCAGCATGTGCAGCGCGGCCTTGGACGCGCAATAGTGGCCGTGTCCGGCCCAGGCATGCATACCCCCCAGCGAGCCGATGTTCACGATCCTTCCCTGAACGGCGCGCAGATGCGACAATGCCTCCCGCGCGACCAGAAACGGCCCTCGCGCGTTGGTCTCGAAGACCGCATCCCATTGATCCAGGCTGATGTCCTCCAGCGGAACCGACTCAAAGACGGCTGCGTTGTTGACCACTACGTCCAGCCGCCCAAAGCAGCCGGTTGTGGCGGCTATCGCGCGGCGCACCGAGGCTTCCGAGCGCACATCGCACTCCACCGCCAGAGCGCGGCGCCCGAGAGATTCGATCTCGCGGGCAGTCTGCGCGGCCTCAGCTTCGGAGCTCCGGTAGGTAATGGCCACATCCGCCCCGGCCTGAGCGAGGGCCAGCGCAATCCCCCGTCCAATGCGCCGCGCGCCCCCGGTGACCAGTGCCGATTTGCCGCTGAGAAGTTGGGTTGGCATCACAGGTCCAACAACGATCCAAAAAAACATTCTGGAGCGATGGCCCGCCCGCAGTCCTGCCAATCCTACTTTGGTTGCGGCTGGGCCTGGGCCGGGCTGGGTTGCGCGTTCGGTTGCTCGGCGGAGCCGGCCGGTTTGTCCTTGGTTGGCGCTGGGGCTGCATCACTGGTGGAGTTCGCAGCTTTGTCTAC
>JBKQRH010000188.1:0-11858 GCA_052326045.1 Occallatibacter sp.
GCAATTCAACGCGCGCACGCAGAACAAGGAGATGGCCGGGCTGATCATTCCGGTCGTCATCACTGTATACGGCGACCGCAGCTTCAGCTTTGTGACCAAGACGCCGCCGGCGGCGGTTCTGCTGATGAAGGCGGCCGGGGTGGCCAAGGGATCGGGCACGCCGAACAAGGAAAAGATCGGCAAGGTAACCGAGAAGCAGGTGCGCGAGATCGCCACGCAGAAGATGCCCGACCTGAACGCGGCATCGGTAGAGACGGCGATCAAGAGCATCAAGGGCACGGCGCGGTCGATGGGGATTGAGGTTGTGGCGTAGGCACACTTCCCACCTTCGCAACAGAATGCGAAGGATGGGGCGCCCACACTTTACCAGCAGCAAGGCCCTCCCAGGCGGGAGGGCCTTGCTGCGTCTGCGTGTGGTGGCGCGCCGAAGGGGACGAGTTATTGGCGCCCTACTTCGGCGGGGCTGGAATGAACCCTTCGCGTTTGCGGCCGGGTTCCGGTTTAGGCTTGGGTTTCGGCGCTTTCTTGGCTTCTTTCTTGCCTTTGTCTTTGCTTCCCATGCGTAGAAGTGTGCCACAAGGGGGTTGGAGTTGGAAAGGCAAAATTCCTGATTTCTATTGCTGTTTCGGGTTCCGGTTTGCATTCCGGCGGCCGTTTGATTATGATTCAAAGATGCGCCCAGGGAAATCCCTGGGCCGTCATTAGCACCACGGTTTCTGGGCCTGTTCGAGGCACTGCGTGCGGCAGACAATTTCCTTGCTGGCGCGCGCAGAACTCCGGGCACTCCGCAAAGCGGGGCTGGCAGCGACGGTGGGAGACGAGGAAAGAATGGCCAGGAAAACCAGCAAGAACATCATGAAGGCGCGCGCGGCTGTGTCCAAGCCAGCGTATCCTCTGCCCGAGGCGGTCAGCCTGCTGAAGCAGGTGAAGTACGCCAAGTTCGACGAGACCGTGGATCTGACCATGCGCCTGGGCGTTGACACCCGCCATGCCGACCAGATGGTGAGGGGAACCGTGGTTCTGCCGCACGGGCTGGGCAAGACCAAGACGGTGGCCGTGATCGCCTCTGGCGACCGCCAGAAGGACGCCACCGCGGCCGGCGCGGACTTTGTGGGCGGCGAAGAGATGGTGGAGAAGATCCAGAAGGAAAACTGGACCGCCTTCGACGCGCTGATCGCCACGCCGGACATGATGAAGGTGGTGGGGCGGCTGGGCAAGGTGCTGGGACCGAAGGGGCTGATGCCGAATCCCAAGACCGGAACCGTGACCATGGACGTGGCGGCGGCGGTGAAAGAGATCAAGGCCGGCAAGGTGGAGTATCGCGCCGACAAAACCAGCCTGGTGCACGTTCCGGTGGGCAAGCTGAGCTTCGACGAGCAGAAGCTGATCGACAACGCGACGACGGTGATCGGCGCGATCGTGCGCAGCAAGCCTTCGGCGGCCAAGGGCAAATACATCAAGAGCGTGACGCTGAGCTCGACGATGGGCCCCGGCGTGCCGCTGGATTCGGCGGTTGCCGACGCGGCGGGGAAGCACTGAGAGGCAGGGACTAGGGAACAGGGACTAGCCAGCGAGGGTAGACCCTCTGGGCGCGGGTTGCATAGGGAGCGGTACGATGGCGATTTCAAGGGCGAAGAAGACGGAGAAGGTCCAGTTGCTGGCGCGTGAACTGGAGAGCTCGACGACGGCGATAATCGGCACGTTTACCAAGCTGACCGTGGCCAAGGACTATGCGCTGCGCAAGCTGATCCGCGAGGCGGGCGGCAAGTATCGCGTGGTGAAGAACAAGCTGGCAGCCATTTCCGGCGAGGGTACGCAGGTGGAGGCCGCGCTGAAGGGGCTGAGGGGCGTGAACTCGGTGGCGTTCACCGCGGGCGACCCGGTGGCGCTAGCCAAGGTTTTTGCCAAGTGGGCGGGCGAGAACGCGGAGTTCCAGTTCAAGCTGGGCATTGTGGACGGCAAGCTGCTGAGCGTGGACGAAGTGAAGGCGCTGGCGACGATGCCGGGCAAGGAAGAGCTGTTCTCCAAGCTGCTGTTCCTTATCAATGCGCCGGCGCAGCGGCTGGCGACCGTGCTCAATGCCACGGGCCGGGACCTGGCGGTGGTGCTGGGCCAGGGCGTGGAGAAGGAAAAGTTTGCCGGGGCGGCGTAGCGCCGCGAGCTTTTAGCTAATATCTCTTAGCCTTTAGCTCTTGGATTCTTGCTTTTCTTTGGGAAACCGGGACGCTGGTTTGACCATGAGTGAGCTAGAAACTAATAGCTAACAGCTAAAAGCTGGTTTTTTAAGGGATTTGGCCGTAGAACAGGCGGGAAGGGCGCGGGTCTGGCGCATCGGAAACTTCCACTGCGTGGGGCGGCCTTTTGGACGAGAGTTGTTGGCTCGGACAGGTATTTCAACAACGATTCTGATTGGAGAAGAAAATGGCGGATCTGGTGCAGTTGGAAGAGCAAATTGTGGCCCTGAGCCTGCTGGAAGCGGCGGCTCTGGTGAAGAAGCTGGAAGCGCGGCTGGGCGTTTCAGCAGCGGCGGCGGCCCCGGTAGCGGTGGCAGCGGCGGGCGCGGCGGCTCCGGTGGTTGAGGAGAAGACCGAGTTCCAGGTGATCCTGAAGGACTTTGGCGCCAATAAGATCAATACCATCAAGGCTGTACGCGAAATTACGTCGCTGGGCCTGAAGGAAGCCAAGGACCTGGTGGATGGAGCACCGAAGGCGCTCAAGGAGAACGCGACCAAGGACGAGGCCGAGGCGATCCGCAAGAAGTTCGAAGGCATTGCGACGATCGAAATCAAGTAGGCCGGATCAATACGTCTCAAGGACTTGCAAGCTCAGCCGGAACGCGTTAAGATATTATTTGCGCGTCTTTTTCGGCTCTTTCCGGTTTTCATGGAATGGAGCGGGAGCTGGGCGGCGCGCCTTGAGCATTGAGGAGTGGCACGCAATGCGCCGGTATGTCAGAGGAGGGCCAAGCACTCTGGCGGCGGGCGCACAGCGGTTGTTAAGTGCCGTAGTGCCAAAGGGTTAGCGGGGATCGCTGGGATTCTTCGTTGACGAGTGGCGAGTAGCTGGCGGGCGAGCGGCAGAAGCGGGCTTTGGGATCGGCGAGAGCAGGGTACAGAATTCGGATGGGGGCACAGGCAACAGGCCGCGCTCGCGAGGCATTGCGTCCTTGCGGGCTTTTCGTGTCTTCCTACTGCGGCGGGCAGTGCCTTACAGGCACCAATCCACCTTTTTGCGCATAGGTATACAGAACGGCAACTACCGTTGCGCTTGCTTCCTCGATTGTGCGCAGTCTAGCGCACGTGCCGATTGTGCTGCAATGCCCAATTCGCGATTTTGACCGAACTGTCATAAACAGGCCCGGCCTGGATTCCCGGCGTGCTCGCGGCCTTGGCTGAACGAATGGGTGAAGACTGGAATTGCGCGGTGCGCCAGTCAGGATTTTTTCAGTTTCTTACCATAATCAGCCGGCGCCCCTGAGACCCGGGCGCTGGCCCGGATTCGGGCCCCATCGGGGACCCGGAACCGGAGTGATGAGTCTCGGGAGTGAACATGCCCAACGAGAAGCGCGCGATTCGCAGCCGGCTCGATTTTTCAAAGATTCCCACAGCAACACAGATTCCCAACCTGATTGAAGTGCAGCGGCGCTCGTATGAGCGTTTTCTGCAGATGGACAAGCTGCCCAACGAGCGCGACGACGCGGGGTTGCAGTCGGTGTTTGTGTCAGTATTTCCGATCACCGACTTCCGCGGCATCTCTCAGCTTGACTTTGTGGACTTCGCGATCGGCAACTGGGAGTGCAAGTGCGGGCACCTGAAGGGACTGCATCACCTGCGCACGGCCTGCATCCATTGCGGGTCGATGGTGATAACCGATCCGTTCCTTCCCGGGGATGTGCTTTGCCAGAAGTGCGGAACGTACAACAAGAACACGCCCGATTTCTGCAACAAGTGCGGCGACCCGGTGAGCCTGCAGTTGAAGTACGACCAGCAGGAGTGCGAGGAGCGGGGCATGACCTTCTCGGCGCCGCTCAAAGTCACCGTCCGGCTGACGATTTCGGAGAAGGACCCGGAGACGGGCAACAAGAGCATTAAAGACATCAAGGAGCAGGAGGTGTTTTTCGGCGACATTCCGCTGATGACGCCGAATGGAACCTTCATCGTGAACGGGACCGAGCGCGTGATCGTTTCGCAGTTGCACCGGTCACCTGGTGTGTTTTTTGAGACGGCCAACAACCGCACCTACTTCCTGGGCAAGATCATTCCCTATCGCGGCTCGTGGGTGGAGTTCGAGTACGACCAGAAGAACACGCTCTACGTGCGCATCGACCGCAAGCGCAAGTTCCTGGGCACCATCTTTTTGCGGGCGCTGGGCCTGCGCTCGGACGAGGAGATTCTCAAGACTTTCTATACCGTGGACCGGCTGCACATTGCCGACGGCAAGCTGCACTGGGCGGTGCCGGAGGACGCGAAGGCGAACACGCACCTGGTGGGCGCCAAGCCGGCGCACAGCGTGACGCATAACGGCGAGGAGATCGCGCACTCCGGACGCAAGATCACGCCGCACACGCTGAAAAGCCTGCGCGCCGCCGGCATCGACCGGATCGAGGTGGAGGCGGCCGAGCTGGACGGAGCGCTGACCGCGGCGGATGTGGTGGATCTGGCCACCGGTGAAGTGGTGGTGGAAGCCAATGTGGAGTTGACCGCCGACCGGCTGCACAAGGTGCTTTCAAGCGGCGCATCGAGCTTCGAGGTGTTCTTCCCGGAGCGCGACGACATGGGCAACATCATCAGCAACACGCTGAAGCGGGACTCGGTGCGCAAGCCGGAAGAGGCGCTGATCGAAATCTACCGCAAGCTGCGGCCGGGCGATCCGCCGACGCTGGACACGGCCACGGCGCTGTTTGAGGGCATGTTCTTCGACGCGCGCAAGTACGATTTCTCGCGCGTGGGCAGGCTGAAGTTCAACATCAAGCTGTATGAGAACCAGGACGCGACGCACCTGAATCACCGCACGCTGACGCCTGAGGACTTCTACGCGACCATCCGCTACCTGCTCAAGCTGCGCAAAAACATCGGCATGGTGGACGACATCGATCACCTGGGCAACCGGCGGGTGCGCGCGGTGGGCGAGCTGATGGAGAATCAGTTCCGCATCGGACTGGTGCGCATGGAGCGGGCCATCAAGGAAAAGATGAGCGTGTATCAGGAGCTTTCGACGGCCATGCCGCACGACCTGATCAACGCCAAGCCGGTGATGGCGGCGATTCGTGAGTTCTTCGGTTCGTCACAGTTGTCCCAATTCATGGACCAGACCAATCCGCTGTCGGAGATCACGCACAAGCGGCGTTTGTCGGCGCTGGGGCCGGGCGGGTTGTCGCGCGAGCGGGCGGGCTTTGAGGTGCGCGACGTGCACCCGACGCACTACGGCCGCATCTGTCCGATCGAAACGCCGGAAGGCCCGAACATCGGACTGATCAGCTCGCTGAGCTGCTTTGCGCGGATCAACGAGTATGGATTCATCGAGTCGCCTTATCGCAAGGTGAAGGATTCGCGGATTCTGGACTTTGTGGAGATCGTCAACGCCGGCGAGAGCGGCCTGCGCGTGGGCGATCACATCGAGAAGGAAGAGGCGGCGCGCCTGAACGTCCAACTGAAGAAGGCGGGCAAGCGGCAGATCGAATCTCTTCCATTCAGCTTCTACCTGTCGGCATGGGAAGAGGACAAGCACACCATCGCCCAGGCGAACATCGAGTTCAACGAGCGGGGCGAGATCACCGAAGACCTGGTGAACGCGCGCCGGCAGGGGAACTTCGTGCTGGTGAACCGGGCCGAGGTGGACTACATCGACGTGAGCCCGAAACAATTGGTTTCAGTGGCGGCGTCGCTGGTGCCGTTCCTGGAGCACGACGACGCTAACCGCGCGCTGATGGGCGCCAACATGCAGCGCCAGAGCGTTCCGCTGCTGGTGGCCGAGGCGCCGCTGGTGGGCACGGGCATGGAGGGGGTGACGGCGCGCGACTCCGGAGCCGTGATCCTGGCCAAGCGCAACGGCCTGGTGGATTCGGTGGACTCCCAGCGCATCATCGTGCGCGTGGAGGGCGAGCATCATCCCACGCAGCTTTCGCGCGAGGTGGGATCGGACATCTATCAACTGATCAAGTTCAAGCGGTCGAACCAGAACACCTGCATCAATCAAAAACCCGTTGTCCGCGAAGGCGAGCGGGTGGTGAAGGGCCAGGTAATCGCCGACGGGCCGTGCACGGAGCAGGGCGAGCTGGCTCTGGGGCGCAACGTGCTGGTCGGCTTCATGCCCTGGCGCGGCTACAACTTCGAGGACGCGATCCTGATCAGCGAGAGGCTGGTGCGCGAGGACTACTACACCTCAGTGCACATCGAGGAGTTTGAGATCGAGGCCCGGGACACAAAGCTGGGTCCAGAAGAGATCACGCGCGACATCCCCAACGTGAGCGAACATGCGCTGCGCGACCTGGACGAGAGCGGCATCATCCGCATCGGCGCCCAGATCAAGCACGGCGACATTCTGGTGGGCAAGGTGACTCCCAAGGGAGAGACACAACTTACGCCGGAAGAGAAATTGCTGCGGGCCATCTTCGGGGAGAAGGCCGGCGATGTGCGCGACGCGTCGCTGACCTGCCCTCCGGGCATCGAGGGCACGGTGGTGGACGTGCGCATCTTCAGCCGCAAGGGCCAGGAGAAGGACGAGCGGGCCAAGCAGATCGAGGGCGAGTACATTGCCAAGCTGGAAAAGAACCTGGGCGACGAAATCCGCATTCTAACCGACGAGCGGCTCAAGAGGCTGGAAAGCATCCTGGGCGGCAAGGAAGTGCTGTCCGACCTGCACGACGAGCGGACCAACAAGCGCTTGCTGACCAAAGGGGCGATCCTGGACCGCGACATCATCGAGCGCATTTCGACCAAGAATCTCAAGCGCATCCGCTACGCCGATAAGGATCCCAGAGTCAACGAGCAGATCGACGAGATCGAGGAGATGACTTCGCGGCAGATCGAAGTGCTGCGCAAGATCACCAACGAGAAGGTGGCCAAGCTGGCCAAGGGCGACGAGCTGCCACCGGGCGTGATCAAGCTGGTGAAGGTGTATGTGGCCATGAAGCGCAAGCTGAGCGTGGGCGACAAGATGGCCGGCCGGCACGGCAACAAGGGCGTGATCGCGCGCATATTGCCGGAAGAGGACATGCCGTATCTGCCCGATGGAACGCCGGTGGAGATTATTCTGAATCCGCTGGGCGTGCCTTCGCGCATGAATGTGGGACAGGTTCTGGAGACGCACCTGGGCTGGGCAGCGCATGAGCTGGGCAAGAAGATCGCCGATCTGATCGCGGCCAGCACGGATGCCAAGTACACGCGCGAACTGATGAAGAAAGAGTTCGCCGGGACCGCGGCGCTGCGCCAGTTGCTGGAATTAGACGACGAGATGCTGCTGCGCGTGGCAGCCGGCATGAAGCACGGCATCTGGTTCGGGACCGCGGTCTTCGATGGCGCGCGGGAGAGTGAGATCAAGGCGCTGCTGGCCTCGGCCGGCTTGCCTTCCTCGGGCAAGACGGCGCTCTACGACGGCATGACCGGCGAACAGTTCGAGCAGCCGGTGACGGTGGGTTACATCTACATGCTCAAGCTGTCGCACCTGGTGGACGACAAGATTCACGCGCGCTCCATCGGGCCGTACTCGCTGATTACGCAGCAGCCGCTGGGCGGCAAGGCGCAGTTCGGCGGGCAGCGGTTCGGGGAGATGGAAGTGTGGGCGCTGGAGGCTTATGGCGCGGCTTACATCCTGCAGGAGCTGCTGACGGCGAAGAGTGACGACGTGTACGGCCGGACAAAGATTTATGAGGCCATCGTGAAGGGCGAAGCGGCCATCGAGCCGGGCGTGCCGGAGTCGTTCAACGTGCTGATTCGCGAATTGCAGTCGCTGTGCCTGGACGTGGAGTTGATCAAGCGCGCGGACATTGTGCGCAAGGCGCCCGCGGCGGAAGTGGCAGTCGCGGACTAAGGTTCGAGGTATCCCAGGTCTCAGAATCGAGACCTGGGGCACCCAGCTAAGAGCTAGAAGCTTGCAGTATTCGGGTTCTTCTTGAAAGCGGCAAACGCCGCTTCCCGGGAAGGAAGGACCCCAAAAGAATCCCGGGAACAGCCGAGGCCGGCGCCGAAAGGCCCGCCAAGGAGGGTCGCCGTGTTCCGTACGAACCCGTTTGAGCTTTCAGGTCCCATTACCGACTTTGACGCCATCCGCATCATGCTGGCATCGCCGGAAAAGATCCGCAGCTGGTCGCATGGCGAGGTCACCAAGCCGGAGACCATCAATTACCGCACCTTCAAGCCGGAGCGCGACGGGCTTTTCTGCGCGCGCATCTTTGGCCCGGTGACCGACTGGGAGTGTCTGTGCGGCAAGTACAAGCGCATGAAGCACCGCGGCGTGATCTGCGACAAGTGCGGCGTGGAAGTGACGGTGAGCAAGGTGCGGCGCGAGCGCATGGGGCACATCGAGCTGGCGTCGCCCTGCTCGCACGTGTGGTTCTTCAAGGGCCTGCCGTCAAGGATCGGGCACCTGCTGGACATTTCTCTGCGCGATCTGGAGAGCGTTCTCTATTTCGAGTCGTACGTGGTGGTCGATGCCGGCGACGCGCCGGTGAAGGAACGCGAAATCATCAAGGATGAAGGCAAGTTCCGCGAGCTGGATGCCCAGTTCCGACCCTCCGGCTTCAAGGCCATGATGGGCGCGGAGGCCATCAAGGAGATGCTCAAGCGGGTGCAGATCGACGAGCTGGGCATTGAGCTGCGGGAACGGATGAAGGCCGAGACCTCGGCGCAGAAGAAGCTCAAGTATGCCAAGCGGCTGAAGGTGGTGGAGGCCTTCCGCAAGAGCAACAACAAGCCGCAGTGGATGATTCTGGACGTGCTGCCGGTGATTCCGCCGGAGCTGCGCCCGCTGGTGCCGCTGGATGGCGGACGCTTTGCGACCTCCGATTTGAACGATCTCTATCGCCGCGTCATCAACCGCAACAACCGGTTGAAGAAGCTGATGGACCTGCACGCGCCTGAAGTCATCGTGCGCAACGAAAAGCGCATGCTGCAGGAAGCCGTGGACGCGCTCTTCGACAACGGCCGTCGCGGCCGCGTTCTGCGCGGCGCCAACAACCGTCCGCTCAAGTCGCTCTCCGACACCCTCAAAGGCAAGCAGGGACGCTTCCGCCAGAACCTGCTCGGCAAGCGCGTGGACTACTCCGGCCGTTCCGTCATCGTGGTCGGTCCCGAGCTCAAGCTGCACCAGTGCGGTCTGCCCAAGAAGATGGCGCTCGAGCTGTTCAAGCCCTTCATCTATCACCGGCTCGAGCAGACCGGCAACGTCACCACCATCAAGCAAGCCAAAGAAATGGTCGAGCAGCAGGAGCCCATCGTGTGGGACATCCTCGAAGAGGTCATCAAGGACCACCCGGTCCTGCTGAACCGCGCTCCCACCCTGCACCGCCTCGGCATTCAGGCGTTCGAACCGGTGCTGGTGGAAGGCAAGGCCATCAAGATTCACCCGCTGGTCTGCACCGCGTTCAATGCCGACTTCGACGGCGACCAGATGGCGGTTCACATTCCGCTGTCTCCGGAAGCCCAGGTCGAAGCCAGCGTCCTGATGCTTTCCTCGCACAACATTCTCTCGCCGGCTTCCGGCCAGCCCATTACCGTGCCCACGCAGGACATGGTGCTCGGCCTCTACTACCTGACCAAAGCCAAGCCCGGCGCCAAGGGCGAGGGCCGCGCCTTCGCCAACATCGAAGAAGTTCTGATGGCGCTCGATGCCGGTGAAGTCGAAACTCTCTCTCCCATCCGCCTGCGTTACACCGGCGAAGTGCTCGACCTGACCACGGCCTATGACGATCAGGACATCATTCACACCGAACCCGTGCACGTGGAGCGGTCGTTCATCAACACGACCGTCGGCCGCGCCATCTTGAACGACCATCTGCCCGAAGGCATGCTGTTCATCAACGGCCTGCTGAAGAAGAAGGGAATCGGGGCGCTGGTCAACTATTGCTATCTGACCTTCGGCCTCGAGATCACGGTCAAGATGCTCGACGAGGTCAAGTCGCTGGGCTTCCGCTTCGCCACTCGCGCTGGCTTGTCCATCGGCATTGATGACATGGTCATCCCCGACAACAAGAAGCTCCTGGTTCGCGAAGCCGAAAAGCAGGTGGTCGGCGTGCAGCAGCAGTATCTGGACGGCGCCATCACCAACGGCGAGCGCTACAACAAGGTCATCGAAATCTGGTCGGGCATCACCGAAAAAGTCGCCGACGAAATGTTCGTCGAAATGCAGAAGCGCGACAAGGCCGGCGAGCTCAACCCGATTTACGTCATGGCCGACTCCGGCGCCCGCGGATCGACACAGCAGATTCGCCAGCTTTCCGGCATGCGCGGCCTGATGGCCAAGCCTTCCGGCGAAATCATCGAGTCGCCCATCACCGCCAACTTCCGTGAAGGGCTGACCGTGCTCGAATATTTCGTCTCCACTCACGGCGCCCGCAAGGGGCTGGCCGACACGGCGCTCAAGACGGCCGATTCCGGCTATCTCACCCGCCGCCTGGTGGACGTCGCGCAGGACGTCATCATCAGCGAATACGACTGCGGCACCGTCGACGGCATCTACGTGCAAGGCATCGTCGAAGCCGGCGAGATTATCGAACCGCTGCGAGACCGCATCGTCGGCCGCGTCTCGCTCGAAAAAATCAAGGACTATGACGGCAACGTCATCGTTGATATCAACCAGGAAATCACCGAAGACCTCGCGGGTGCGATTCAGGCGGCTGGCATCGAGCGGGTGAAAATCCGTTCCGTGCTGACCTGCGAATCCAAGCGCGGCGTCTGCGTGATGTGCTACGGCCGCAACCTGGCTTCCGGACGCCTCGTCGAACTTGGCGAAGCCACCGGCGTCATCGCCGCCCAGTCCATCGGCGAGCCCGGAACCCAGCTCACCATGCGTACCTTCCACATCGGCGGTACCGCGTCGCGAGTCTCCGAGCAGTCGCGCCTCGAAGCTAAGAACAACGGCTCCGTGCGCTTCATCGGACTGCAGACCGTCAAGGCCAAGTCCGGCGATCTGGTCGTCATGAACCGCCAGGGTTCGATCGCGATTGTGGACGAGAAGAACCGCGAGCGCGAGCGCTACTCCGTCGTGTACGGCGCTAAAGTCAAGGTCAACGAGGGCGATGCGGTCACGCTCGGCAAGATCCTGGTCGAGTGGGATCCTTACACCTTCGCCATCCTGACCGAAATCGGCGGCACGGTGCAGTTCAAGGACCTGCAGGAAGGCGTCACCCTGCACGAGGAAGTCGACGAAGTCACCGGCCTGTCGCGTCACGTGGTCGGCGATTCGCCCGACGAGAAGCGCCAGCCCGCGATCGTCATCAAGGGTGGCAAAACCAGCAAGCGTTACCTGATGCCGTCCCGTTCCCACCTCATGATCCAGGATGGCGACCCGGTCAATCCCGGCGACGTGCTGGCCAAGATCCCCCGCGAAACCACCAAAACGAAAGACATCACCGGTGGTCTGCCGCGCGTGGTCGAACTGTTCGAAGCCCGCAAGCCGCACGAGACCGCCGTCATCAGCGAAATCGATGGCACGGTCAAGTTCGGCGAAGTTTCCAAAGGCCAGCGCAAAGTCTACGTGGTCGCCGACAACGGCACCGAGAAGGAATACCTCGTTCCACGCGGCGTTCACATCAACGTGCAGGAAGGCGAGCGCGTCAAAGCGGGCGAACCGCTCATGGACGGTCCGCTCAATCCGCACGATATTCTCGCGGTGCTGGGAGAGAAGGAACTGCAGGCTTACCT
>JBKQRH010000189.1:0-7686 GCA_052326045.1 Occallatibacter sp.
GCTTGAGGCGGCCGACGAGATAAAGGTTATAGGCATCGCGGCGATCCAGACTGCGTATGTCAGCCGCCTGGGAGTTGTTGATGAGCAGGTCGAAATCGCCCAGCGGGAAGTAGAGTTCGGGGCCGAAAAGCATGATCGTGCCGGTGAAATGCTCTGGCGTGATGCCGACAACGGTGAACGGACGCTCGTTGACGCGAATCGTCTTACCCACGAGCTGTGGGTCGCTGCCGGTTTTTTCCCAGTAGACGTGACTGGCGATAACGACGGGCGCGGCACTGCCGGGTTGCTCCTCCGCGGGGAGAAAAGCGCGGCCCTGCGCCAGCGGCACACCCAGCGTGCTGAAGTAGTTCGAGCTGACGATGGCGGCAAATGCACGGCGAGAGCCATCGCCCTCTCCAACTCCGACCATGGTCAGGTTGTGGGCCAGAACGCCACTGAAAACCGTGTTCTGCTCACGAATGTCCCGGTAGGTCGGGTAGGAAAACGTGCGGAAGGCATTCGGATCTTTCCGGCCCTGTGTGTAGATCTGGACGACCTGCGCCTCGTTGGGGTAGGGACGCGGGCTGAAGACCAGCTCCCGCACAACGGTGAAGATGGCGGTGTTCCCGCCGATGGCGAGAGCAAGCACGACGATTGCGACTGCCGTGAATCCCGGCGACTTGCGCAACTGGCGCAGCGCGTAGCGAATGTCCTGAAGCAGCGTGTTCATCGTTCTATCTCCTCAAATGCGCGCTACTTCGAGCGTGGCCGGCTTAGCCTGGATCGTGGGTGACCATGCAGATGGGCGTGCGAGATTCATCGATCAGAGAATAAGCACTTGCCGTGCCAAATCACTATCAAACCATTCCTTTGAAAACAAACCACTTAGGTTGACCGCAAGATTGAATTCTTGCGCTGCGGTGACCGTTTGCGGCTCGGATTGTGCGATTTCGGACGGTTGGACTGACCAGCTACTCTCTCCCGGACCTGGATTCCGGACGTATAACCGGCGATTCGGACATTGGGCTTTGCTGCGGGGACCGGACCGCCTCTCTGAGCGGGGATTCGCAGAGCTGGCAGGCTGCTGACGAATAGCCCATGCTATTGATATTTCATGGCTTAGGCATCTCCACGAAGGATCACTCCCCTGAAGTCGGCATATCGTCAGTGAAAGCGCGGGGGAATTCACGCACTGCCGTTTAGATCCCCTGAAACGCCCCTCCATGCTCCGATTCGAGGGCCAGGGCATCCTCCACACCGCCCCCCCACAACCTCTCCGCTGCCGGCTTCGTCCACGTCGATAACTGGCCGCAGGTCGCCGGCTACTTCGCCGCGGTCAAGGACTGAACCCCGTACCCGATCCGGACAGCTGCTGCGCGCCCGGCCTCAACTCAGGCCTCATGAAGAGGGAGCCATGGTCCCGGGGTCAGGGTTTCTAAATGAGATCGACCACCCCGTTTAACTCCGGACCTCAAGCCCGGGAGGTACGAAGTCTCTTATTGTAGTGACTCCTGAGGTCGGCATGTGCGAAACCAAATAGGAGATTTGCTCTGCAATGTAGTCGGTTAGGCTCTTGAACCATTTAGGGAATTGATTTGAATCGAACTGGCGCTTACGATAGGAGAGCGCGTCGCGTTCCTCCCAAAGCGAGGCCATCGCAAAATGAAACTTGCCCAAGTCAGGGAGTCCAGCAAATAGCCCAATTTCCGCCTCTGGTGAAAACTCCCTGACGATCTCGGAACCCGATGTAGCAAAGGCGCGAATGATGCTTTCAATCCGCGCGGGGCTTTGTGTGAAATGCCAATGAGGCTGAGCGTGCTTGGATGCGTCAAGGACAGCTGATTGCATCCATTCTGCACGGAAAAATGGGATGAGCTTCCCACGAAAATCCTGGAATACCAATATGCTTACATCTTGAAGGGTGTGCTTTTGCGACCCCGCAAGCGCGAATTTCGCCAGAAATCCAAACCAAAAGCCGCTTCCGCGGTCGCCCTCGACCATTATCTCCATCACCCAATGATCCCGGCCGTCCCCGAGTCTAGCGATGAATTCCCGGCCAGAAACGCCACGTTGTAATGTGATTTGTATGTCTCCCGACGAGCCCCTCTTCTCCCGTCGCGTGAGAAACAGAGACCGTTGCCCAAACGATGTGCGAAGAGAGTCCTCAAGCTTCCTGACGAGAGAGTCGCTGTATTCAACGTATTCAGCCACGCATTTCACCTTATGCAAGGATGGAAAGGACTAACTCGTCAACTTCCGACCACTGGTCGACGCGGCCCTCAGTGATGTCCTCCCCCGTCCGGATCATCTTGTTCAATTCGGCAGGCTCAATGGCCGCGAAATTCGGTATGGGCAAATCGGCGATGTACTTGCTGGATAGATCTAGCTGTCCACCCGAGACCTGAACGGATAGGTATTCGAGCAAATCCTGCGCGAGGGTGCTGCAAAGATAGGTGATCGTCGCAAGGTAGGATTCTTCCTCGGTCAATTCGTAGACGCTCTCGCCGTCTCGGTCTTGTGCAGATTCTCCGATCGCTCCTTTCCTCAACAGCCACCCGTTACCAACGACAACTACAAATTCACCAGATTTGTCGAAAACAAACGGGCGAATTCCTCCAAAATATTTGGACACGATCTTCGGACATGGGATCTTCTGCCACGGGCGCGACCACAGCAGGTCCCACCACCTCAATTCACTCTGCCTAACCAGCGTTTTGCGTGCTTTAAGCGCCGACTTGGCTGGCAGCAGATTCTCCCTATAATACTTAGGCACAACCCGCTGGAGATCCACCTCGCTTCCGATATGTGGGAGACCCTCCGTGTATGGGTAAAAGGCGTAATAGTCATCACGTAACCTTCCATCGGTGATTGAGGGATTCATTACCGCGGGGCGGAAAAAGCGGCGCTCGCCCTTGCTCAACCCTTGGAAATACTCCTTCGAGACAATAAAAACATCATTCCCGAGCCTGATGCCTTGATGAATCTCGAAAACCTTGTTTGCAGGCTGCATTTTCTCGCTGTTGTGAAACCGCTTGTAGAGAGACCATGCCTCATATTTGCGAGCAGTCCACGGGTCGGCATTGATCGCGATATCCGTGCGCGGGTAGACGGAAAATCCATCTTCAGTAATCGGTAGCGATTCGGCTCCTCGCCATCTTCGCAGGCCACGCAATGCTCCGCCCCACGAATCGAGGCGATTATCCGCCCAAAGAACCCCCGCCTGCAGTGCAAAGTCTGGCTTTCTCCTGCCTACGTAGATGCCTGCGTCTACTAGCGCGCGCGCGAAGAGGTTTTGTTCCCCTAGCCGAGCCACCAACTGCGGAGCTAAAGCCTGAGCGAGGGCCTCCCGAGTCTCGCGCGCGGAAACGGAGGATCCCTCCAGCAAAGAGTTGGGTGCTATCATCGCCAAGACACCGCGTTCACTCAAAACAGATAATCCACGACGAGCGAAGGCCATCGCCAGGTTTGGCTTGCCTGATTCTCCTAAGATCCCCCTAACGACCTCCTGCTCGCCTGGCGACATTAGCTGCCAAGACTTAAATGGCGGGTTCATCACCAAAACGTCAACCCCGGCGGGCCAGTCTTGTTCAGCGACCGAATCGTGCTCGGAGATTTCAACGCTGACCCGTTCAGGAGGCCAAGCACGTTTTTCCCAGGCTAGGACAAATCGCGCCATACTGACGGCAGCGGGGGACTTATCCCATCCGACCACGCGCACTTCTCCTTCATATCCTCGGATTCGTAGGAGACGCAGGACCTCCTTCAATAGCTCGCCCGAGCCACATGCCGGGTCAAAGACTAGGAGCCACCCCCTCCCTGTGGCTGGAATCTTAAGCGTGGCTTCCTCCGCAAGCGTGCGAGCCAATGCCGATGGTGTAAAGTAGACCCCAGTTTCGCTCGGAGATGCTGCGGGGCCGATCTTTGCGGGCAACTCGAAACCTGGAAGCCAAAGGTTAAGCGGATTGCTAGCCTCAAGATGCGCATCCTGGAACAATGCACCCGAAGCGTGCCGAAGAACCAGCGGAAACTCCGGCTGAAGCACATCATAGCGGCCGGTTCCTGATAGATCGTTATACAGCGATTCCCAAGTGGTGAGATTGATGCTTCCGGAACGGTCGACAACTTCGGGGCTAAGCCCCCAAACCGCAAGATCACCGGCCTCAGAGATGCGATCCCCACCAGACGCGGCTGAGGCAAGCATATGAAGCAAAATTGGTAGCGACTGTAGACCATTCCGTTCGTCTTGGGTCGCCGCCCTAATCCTTCTGAAGACACCCAGCACGTGAGCCACAATGCTTTTCGATTGATCCGGCGCGCTCCTTTCGAGATACCGGTGAAAATCATGGATGTGGGCGAAAACGCTCCTGGCAGAAAACTTTTCCTCCGGTGCATTTCTATCCCACCGATTCACCGAAATGGAATCGCCAACGCAAGTAACGTAATGGTTGACATCACACGACCATGCGGTAGCACGCTGGGAGCGCGGCTCAGCACCCCCTACGAAGTCCAGACAGAAGTTTCCCCTTGAGCCGTTCAGGAGAACATAGCGCTCAATGTTCTCTTCGTTGTACCGGAGCCACACGGGAAGGTGGCCGAGCGCATTTTTCCATGCGTCGGCAGTGCGGAATTGGGAGGCGTTATTCATGGCCTTCTTGGACCTCGGTCCCCATAGCTGTGGGGCGCATTAAACGCTCGTAGCGTTTTCGCCTTTTCTTTGCCTAAATCATAATACAAAACGGCTTCTCGATCCCAGCTCACACAGATTTCCCTTCATAGCGGGTTTCAAATCCGCGCTCTTTCAGGATGGCCACCGCTTGGTGGGAATTGGTGCTGTCGTTCGGTGGAACACCAGCAGCATTGAGAACCAGCGGTCTTGCCGGGAACTCCTTCCCCTCTATCAAGACTGTCCACTTCGGCATCTGGCGGCTCCGATGGAAGGCTTTTGCCGCCTCAATGATATCCTTCCGGGTCAGACGGGCAACCTTAGGGCTCGCCATACGATTGCACTCCTTTTGGTGCATTAGGTGAATTCAGCATACAACAATTATTATTCATCACCAAATTTCATTAAGGGTGATCAATGCTTCGTCCAACATTCTGCCTCTTCAAGTTTTCATTGCCAGCCACCAGGTGGTGGCCGGTTCCCATTTCAAATCACACGACGGCCAAACGGCGGACTCGAAACAGGCGTGCGATTAAAGGTGGCATGCCCGGACCAGTCCCCGCAAGTCGGCATATCGTAAGTGAAAGCGCGGGGGAATTTACGCACTGCCGTATCGACCCCTGAAACGCCCCTCCATGGTCCGATTCGAGGACGCTCCGGAGCATCCCGGTCCGGGAACCGGAGCCCCGGACAACTGCGGATTGATCGGGAACACCGGCCTTGCCTTCGGAATTGGCGGCTTAAAGCTGGCGGCCGGTAGCTTGAAGCTGTTTCCTATTGGGCCGCAAAACATGCGCAAAAAGGGGCCAAAAACGACTAATTTTGAGTACTTTTACCCTTTTATGGAGACTCCCAGAGCGCCTTTCACGGTGTTCTGACGACCTGGAGAGCGCCTTTTTCGCTTATTGGCGTTCAATCAGGCTCTTTGTCGGCCTCCATACCGACAAATCTGTCGGCTTCCAGGCAGACTTTTCAACTTCCACCTAGTCCCTGTTCCCTAGTCCCTAGCCCCTCGTCCCCTGACCCCTGCTGATCGGGGCATGAAGATAGCGCTCATCCCAGCTTTGTGGCAGACTGAAAGCAGTTGTGGAGGGTCCGCCTTGAAGAAAGTCAAGCTTCTCGCCCTTTCCATCGCACTGTTCCTCGCCGCCGGCCAGGCCAACTCCGCTGGCCGAGACATCTATCCTGATCCGGCGCAGGCCAGGGCCGACATCGCCGCTGCCCTCAAGACCGCCGCCGCGACCCACAAGCGCATCCTGCTCGACTTTGGCGGCAACTGGTGCGGCGACTGTCAGGTGCTGGACCTCTACTTCCACGATCCCGCGAACCGGCCCATTCTCGAAGCCAACTTCGTCCTCGTCCACGTCAACATTGGGCACATGGACGCCAACCTGGACATCGCCGAAAAGTACCAGATTCCTCTCCGCCGGGGCGTGCCCGCGCTGGCCGTCCTCAGCGAAAAGGGGACGCTCCTCTACAGCCAGAAAGGCGGCGAGTTCGAAGCCATGCGCAATATGGAGTCCTCGGCCGTGACCAGCTTCCTGGTGCAATGGAAGCCCGTCAGGGAAGGTTGCTCGGCCGTGATGGTGAACTGCTGAAGCCGGAGATTCGCTGCCCGGCCGAGCACCCCCCTCAGCTGATTGGCGCCAGGTGCTTGGTCTTCTGGTAGGTGTAAACGATGCGGTGGGCGACGGTGATGGTGGAGAGCACGGCCAGCACCCACAGCACCGGAGCCATCACCCCCCAGTGGTTGAACAGCGCGCCCAGAATCACCAGCACGATCCGCTCCGGCCGCTCCATGAAGCCTACCTTGCACTGGCCGATGAGCGCTTCGGCGCGGGCGCGCGTGTAGCTGACCATCAGCGAAGTGACCATGACGAAGGCCACCAGCACCACGTAGCGGAACCGGTTGATCCGGCCGTAGTAGACCAGCAGGCCGAAGAACAGCACCACGTCGGAGTAGCGGTCGATCACCGAGTCCAGGAACGACCCGAAGACGGTGACCTGGTTGTTGCGTCGAGCCACGCGGCCGTCCAGCATATCGAAGATGCCGGCGCCGAAGATCACCACGCCTGCATAGAAGAACATCCAGTCGGCGTCGGCGGCGTTGGCGTGGCCGAACAGAAAAGCTGCCACGATGTTGATACTCAGGCCGATGAAGGTGAGCACGTTGGGGGAGATGCGGGTGAGCGCCATGCCGTAAACGATGCGGTCGAGAAGCCAGCCGCAGGCGCGGCCGAAAGCGCTGGTCCAGGTCATTCCTTGTCTTCCTTACTGGTGTTTTGTGCCGGTGACGGCGTCGTCTTCGCTCTCGCCTTCGCCCGCTTCATCGTGAATGGTGGTCAGTTTCAGAATCTCAAGCTCGCGCTTGCCGTTCGGGGTGACGATGGTGGCCGTATCGCCCACCCGCCTGCCCACCAGCCCGCGGCCAATGGGCGAGGTGGTCGAGATCAGCCCCTTCGACACGTCCGACTCCTCGCTGGTCACCAGGCGGTAGACGATATCCTCGTCCTTGGTCGAGTCATACACCACCACCGTGGAACCGAAGCCTGCCTTGTTCCTGGGAATGTTGGACAGGTTCACCAGCGACAGCTCGGCCATGCGCCTCTTCAGTTGGCCCAGGCGCGCGTTCACGAAATCCTGCCGCTGCCTGGCCATGTGATATTCGGCATTCTCCGACAGGTCTCCCATGGCCACGGCCTTCTTGATCTCGGCGGGAAGCTCGTGGCTGAGCTCGTGCTCAAGAAGCTTGATTTCATCGAGTATCTTCTTTTTGATGTGCTCGGGCATCCAGGGTCCATGGCGGGGAGCGGGATTGCTCCATCGCGGGAGATGAAAGAACTTAACTTCTCATTATACGCGGGGGGAAAGAAGCACCTACAAGCTGCCTTTCCCGTCCAGGAACGACTGCAGAATCAGCGTGGCGGCCACCTGGTCCAAAACCCTCCGGTGCTTCTGGCGGACGTGGCCGGCCTCATACAGAATCTGATGGGCCTCGCGGGTGGTCAGCCGCTCATCCCACAGGTGAATGGGCAGGCCGGTCA
>JBKQRH010000190.1:0-6039 GCA_052326045.1 Occallatibacter sp.
GCAGCTGAAACGTGAGGGCACGCCTATCATTATTCCTGGCTTCGGTGGCGACGCCCTAGACATGCGAACCATGGTGGACCCCTACTGCGGGCCCGACCCCAGGGGTATGCCGCAAGCTCTCGCCCACTTCTATCAGCTCCCTATGTTCACCTTGGGCGGAGCCAGTGATTCAAAACTGGTAGACCAACAGGCGGGCATTGAAGCCGCCCTGGATATGTTGGTTGATGCCGTATGCGGCGGCCATCTCGTCCACGACTGTGGCTATCTCGAGTCGGGACTGAGTGGTTCCCTGGCCCAGTTGGCCATTTGTAACGAGGCGGCGGGGTGGATCCGCCACGCCTGCCAGCCAGTCGAAATCAGTGCCGAAACCCTGGCCCTCGACCTGATAGATCAGGTCGGCCCGGATGGCCAGTTCCTCAAGCTGCCGCACACCCGCCGTCATATGCGCGAGCGCTGGTATCCTACGCTGTTCGACCGCGACACCTATAGTGGCTGGCTGGCGAAGAGCGGCAAAAGTTTGGGCGAACGTGCTGCGGAACAAGTGTCGCAAATTCTGGCCACTCATCATTGCGAGCCGTTGAGCCCCGCCGTGGCGGAGGTGATTCACCGCATCGTCCAGCACGCCGAAGCAATGCCTGGCGGAGAGTCTTTGGCCAGAGTTTCAGGAGGTCCGAATGCATGAGGAGCAGTTCAACGCCATGCGCCAAAGTATTGTTGACGGCGCCCCAGAACACGCCAGCGAACTGGCTCACAAAGCCCTCGAATTAGGCATAGCTCCACTCGAGGCCATTAATCAAGGCTTTGTGCCCGGCTTGAACTATATAGGTGAGCAATTTAACCACGGCGAAGCCTTCTTGCCGGACTTGGTCATGGCCGGTGAAGCCATGACGGCAGCTGTGGCCGCGCTCGAGCCGGAAATGCAGAAGCGCGGTCTCCAGCGCGAAATCCTGGGGAAGGTAGTGCTGGGAACCGTGAAGGGCGACATCCACGAAATCGGCAAGACTCTAGTGTCCACGCTGATGACCGCTAGCGGCTTTCAAGTTTTCGACCTTGGAGTCGACGTCCCCATAGAACGGTTCGCGGAGAAAGCGCGTGAGCTACAAGCCGACATCGTAGGCGTCTCCGCCCTGCTCACCACCACTATGCAAGGACAGAAGAGCGTAGTCGAATCGCTCGACCGCCACGGTCTCCGGCCGAGGGTCAAGGTGATCGTCGGCGGCGCGCCGGTTACACACGCCTGGGCGGAGAAAATAGGTGCTGATGGTTATGGCGAAGACGCCATGGCCGCTGTGGCCATAGCTAGATCTTTGCTGCACAAGTAAAACAGCGCATGAATTCCGTACGCATCAGAGTGGCAATTGTGTGCACGCCAGCGGCAGCGTTTTCAGAGCGCGGTCCGCTCGAGCGATACATGCCTGAAAAAGAAGCTTGCGGAACGGTAGCGTCGGTTTCCATCTAGGTTCACAGCGATTATTACGGCCGTCGGAGACTGCGGGTACTTCAACGCGGCAGTGAAACGCGAATTCTTCGACGTTCACAATTAGCATTGCCAAAGAGCGGGGGCTGAGAATGCAAGTGATGAGGCACGCATGGCGTAGTTGGTTCGAGCAGGTAGTAGTCGCCACGATCGTTCTCTCCGTTTGGCTGGCGCCGCGACCGGCAGCTGGAGCAGAGACTCCCTCACCCACTCCCTACGGTATGCGCGTTGAACATACGTGGATTCCGATGAAGGACGGTGTACGCCTGGCAGTGAATCTATTCATGCCGACGGGCGCTAAGTCGGGGGAAAAGTTTCCAGCTTTGCTGGAGTACATACCTTATCGTAAAGACGACGACACCGCTTCGGACGATTACCCCAGGCATTCGTACTTTGCGCATCGAGGGTATGTGGGTGCGCGGGTTGATATCCGCGGGACGGGAGAGAGCGAGGGGCAAACTCCCCATCGGGAGTATTCCCAGCAGGAGCAGGAAGACGGCGAAGAAGTGATTGCCTGGCTCGCCCGCCAGCCGTGGTCGAATGGCAATGTCGGGATGATGGGCATTTCGTGGGGAGGATTTAACTCACTGCAACTGGCGATGCGCCGCCCGCCGGCACTTAAGGCCATCATTGCTACCTGCGCAACCGACCAACTGTTCCACGACGATATCCGTTTTATCGACGGCATGATGCACGTCGATCAATATGAACTCTTCATCGATTTGCAAACTGCCATATCGCCGGGGCCTGGGTTTCCACTGGATGAGAAGACCCTCGCCACACGCTTCGACAATACGCCCTGGTTCATCAACTACAAGCGCCATCAACGCGACGGAAGCTTCTGGCACGAACCTGAGCAACCACTCGACCGCATTCAGATACCAGTCCTCTTATTAGGTGGTCTCTACGACGGTTACCGCGATAGCATCCCGCAGATGTTGCAGCAGATGAAGACTCCGGTTAAAGCAATTCTCGGGCCGTGGAATCATAACTGGCCTGACGAGCCGGATTGGGGACCGGTGATCGAGTGGCGCGACCTTGCAGTTCGCTGGTGGGACCAGTGGCTTAAGGGACGTGATACTGGCGTAATGGACGAGCCGCGCCTTGCTGTTTACATGCGCCACTGGTACGCGCCCGAGCTGAACTTGCCTGAAATACCAGGGGAGTGGCGTAGCGAAGAAAGCTGGCCGCCCGCTGGATTGCAGCTCCAGACGTTTTATCCGCAATCGGATCATTCACTGAACACAAGCATTCCAGTCGCTGACTTCCACGTCCTGAAGTACGTTCCGTCGGCGGGAACCAATGCCGGCGGGCCGGACATCTGGTGGGGCGAGTTAACTACCGATCAGACACCTGACGACGCTTTCAGCCTGGTCTACGACTCAGCTCCACTCGCTGAGAATATGGCAATCTTGGGAAGGCCGCAGGCCACGCTTGAGGCGTCGGCTACGGCCCCGCTTGCCGACTGGTTCGCGCGGCTCTCCGACGTTGCCCCGGATGGCACTGTAACCATGGTGACGGGCGCCGGTTTGAACGGTGCACAGCGCGATTCAGCGAGTGATCCCACCGATCTTGAACCCGGCCGGGTTTATCCGCTCAAAATCGACATGCACTTTACTTCCTGGGTATTTCCCCGCGGACACCGCATTCGTTTGGCTGTCTCCAACGCTCTTTGGCCCATGATCTGGCCTACGCCATACGTGATGACTACCTCCCTCCAGCTCGGCGGGGAACGGCCGTCTCGTCTGGTATTGCCCGTTGTGCCACTGGAAAGCAAGCTGCCTCCACCAGTTTTTGTTCCTCCAGCGCCTCGAAGTCCGTTGCCAGGAGTCCATGTGAGCGGAGACTGGCTGCCTGGCGAGTTGTGGACGAAACAGCGCGATGAGCTCCATCAAGCAACGACTTGGGAATGGCACGGCGGCAAAGAGCTCACGCAATTCCCTTGGGGGCACACGATGCACCAGGACAAACTTAGATTCGAAGTGCAGGATGCGCACCCCGATATTGCCTCGGCCCACGGAGAAGGGGAGACGAATGTGGATCTCCCGGGCAGGGCTCTCCGCTGGACGGACACGCTCGATGTTCGCAGCGATAAGACCAACTTTTATTACAAATTTCGGCGCCAATTGCTGAAGAACGGCCAGCTCATTCGCGAGAAGAATTGGCAGGAAACAATTCCGCGGGACCATCAATAAGGAGCCAGACCCCGTGTGGCGAACCGCATGCCAGCTCGGGGTACAATGCCGCCTGCTCTGGGTTCCAGGGCGGAACGCTGGCTGGTCTCAACCCACATTTCCTTTTTGAACTCTGAGTAAGTGGTTGTATGATTGCGCCAACGCCAGTATTCATGCGGCTTTGAGAGCAAGACGAACTCTACGGAGGCTCGACCCAGTGGGTGAGCAACAAAATCAGCCCTTTCAGTTCTCGTTCAACCCCTCTTTGAAAGTTGATTTCCAAGGTTCTCGCGTCACTTCTGACGGTGGTTTGCTTTTGGTGCGGGAATTGGATGAACGTCTGGGATTGAGTGCGCTCATCGCCCACAACATCATGGACGACCGGCGGGGAAAGAACACTCAGTTGCCGCTCCCCGATCTGCTGCGACAGTCCATCTACAGCCGCTTGGCAGGATACGAGGATCTGAACGACGCGGAGCGGCTGTCGCAAGATCCGACGTTCCGGTTGATCGGCTCGGAGAAGATTTGGGAGCGCGGGGCAGCCTTGTCTTCGCGCCTCCATTGGTTCGAGACCGAGGTGTTAACCCAAGATGAGAACCTGGACGGTCTGAGCCGAATCAATCGAGAACTGCCGGCGAAGGCGGAGTAGCGCTGGAACAACGGGGAGTGAAATATGCGATTCGGCTTCCCGCGAACGACAACCTGCTGCGCGACATCGAGGAACTGCTGACGCGCCCGGTGGGGCGACCCAGTCACAAACCCATCGTGTGGTACAAGGGCTTTCTCTACCAAGCCGCCAGTTGGAAGACCGCACGACGAGTCGTGGCGAAGGTGGAATACCATGCTGGGGAGTTGTTCCCGCGAGTGGGGTTCATCGTGACCAACCTGGAGACGCCGAGCCGGGCGGTGGTGCGGTTCTATAACAAGCGGGGGACGGCGGAGCAATGGATCAAGGAGGGGAAGCAGGCGGTCAAGATGACGCGGCTCTCTTGCCCTCGGTTCCGCTCGAACCAAGTGCGGCTGGCGCTAAGCCTGCTGGCGTACAACCTGGGGAATTTGTGGCGGCGGCTGGGTTTGCCGAGAGGGATTGAGAACTGGTCCCTGACCAGCTTGCAGCAACGGCTGGTGAAGACTGGAGGACGGCTGGTGAAGCTTGCGCGTTACTACTGGCTGCTGCTGGCGGAAGGACATCTGAACCGGCGGCGGTTCGGGGCGATGTTGGGTCGGATCGCGCTACTGCCGGTACCGACGGGATAGAGAGGTAGGGTGGTCGAGTCTGCATCGGGAATCGGTCTTACCAGAAGGCTGGGCGAGGAGGAGTATTGCAAAGACAGGGCGCAAGATGGGGCGATTCTGGCCGTGCCGGTGCGGATGGCAGACCGCCGGGAGTACTCCGATAGAAAAATCGTTTCGCAATGTCGCGATCAGGCGAGATTGGCATACAATGGTGTCGTTTTCCAGGTCAAAAAGGAAATTCCGGCTCAAGACTATGCGAACTGCACTCCGACAAACCCTCTGGACCTGGCTTCTTCTACCTGCGATACATGGGTTAGCGATTGAGCCACCTTCACCTCCCAGCTATGGCGTTCGCATGGAACAGGCATGGATTCCCATGAAAGACGGCGTGCGCTTGTCCGCGACTCTTTACATACCGGACGGCGCCAAGCCTGGCGAGAGGTTCCCAGCACTGCTCGAATACCTGCCCTACCGCAAGGACGACGGTACTGCGGCGCGCGACTTCCCCACACAGGCTTACTTTGCCCAGCGAGGTTATGTCAGTGCGCGCGTGGACATTAGAGGTACAGGCACAAGTGAGGGGCATCCCCCTGATCGGGAGTACTCCGAGCAGGAGCAGGAAGACGGCCTGGAAGTGATTACCTGGCTCGCTCATCAACCCTGGTCGAATGGCAACGTCGGCATGTCCGGTATTTCTTGGGGCGGATTTAACTCCATGCAGATGGCGATGCGAAATCCTCCGGGCCTGAAGGCCATAATTGCCGTGGCCGCCACCGACGAACTCTTCCACGATGATGTCCACTACATCGATGGCATGATGCACATTGACGAGTTCGAGCTGAGCATGGACATGGCGCCAGGTATCACCGGCGCACCCGACTTCACGCTCGATGAAAAAGTCCTGGGCCCGCGGTTCGACACCCCACCCTGGTCATTGCTTTATATAAAGCATCAGCACGATGGGCCGTTCTGGCGCAGTCCAGTGCGCCCACAGAGCGAAATCAGGGTTCCCTGTTTCCTGATCGGTGGCTTCGCCGACGGGTATCGGGACAGCATCCCGCACATGCTCCAAAATGTGACCAAGGTTCCTCTGAAGGCTGTCATTGGTCCATGGAACCATTCGTTCCCGAACGATGCCGATTTCGGGCCGCG
>JBKQRH010000191.1:0-27846 GCA_052326045.1 Occallatibacter sp.
AACGACTATCCCCGCCGCGACGACGAGAACTTCCGCAAGCACTCGATCATTGGACTACATGGTGACGTAGTATTTGAGACGTGGTAGAGGGATAAACGATGTGCTCGGCGGAAGAAGGTGATGCCGATGTGGTCGGAAATACTGCAACAGATTCGACAAATGCAGTGGGAAGCTAGGCACCAGGGCCGTTCCCTCTGGTACAGGGGCCACAGGGATGCGAAATGGTCTCTCAAGTCATCAATTCATAGGCGAGTTGATCACTCGTTTGACTCAGTCGGCATTAGCGCACCTGAAGAAGAGAGGATTGCGCTATTGCGAGAACTATCAAAATCACTTTTCCATAGATTTAAGGCGCGCAGTGTCCATTTATTGGCTCCGCACGAAAGATCCCATTGGGGAACTGTATTTGCCATGCAGCATCTTGGATTGCCTACGCGACTGCTCGATTGGACTGAGAGCTTCCCGTGCGCCCTGTACTTTGCCCACCTCAGGAGAAGCCCCAAGGATGATGCCGCTGTCTTTGTTCTCAGTCCAGAAAAACTCAATAACCGGGCCGTCCGTCAGGAATCGCTGGTTTTCTTGGATGCGGATGTGGAAATCAACATGGCTCAGACATTCGACACGTATGTCTACCACCCCGCAATGATCCCCAATCCTGCATCGCCGTCCAAGGCAAACGATTCAGAAACTGTCGCGGTAGCTCCAGTCTGGACAAACGCGAGGATGCAGGCCCAGCGTGCAGCCTTTACGCTGTGTGGTGCGTCATTTGAACCACTGGAACAAAAGTACGCGGATTGTATTACCAAAATTGTCCTGCCGTCGGGCGACTTTGATGAAGTAGAAGCCTTCCTTGACCTCGCAGGGCAGAGCCACTTCGGGCTGTTCCCCGACCTTGAAGGCCTGCGGGAGTATCTGTTTGCCGCGATGAATCAAGAGGTTGACCTTGTAAAAGAGGCCTTCGGTAAGAAGGGGAGTTAAATCTCCACAACGGAAGTCCGGAAGCGATTTCCAACGAGCTACTGATCCCTGTTCCCTGCATTTTTACCGCTGGTCGATCAGCCGGATCGTCTCCATAAACACGTCCCCGTCGATGGTCAGGCTGTGGGCGCTGATCTTGTCCATGGTGTCCTTGTCGGTGTGGTGGTAGCTGTTGTTGGGTCCGTAGTCCAGGTCGATAATGTCGATCGACGGCACGCCGCGCTCGACAAACGGCAGGTGGTCGTCCTGAATTGATTCGTCCTTCTGGAAAAAATAGCGCTGGTAGCCGAACTTCCTGGCCGCCTGCCGGACCACGGCCACCAGCCAGTCCGCGGAGTGGGTTTCGCGCTGAATGTCCAGGTCCTTGTCGCCGATCATGTCGGCCAGGATGAATGCCTTGATTCGCCCCAGCGTGCCATCCCGCGCCCATTTGGCGGCCAGATGCTTGGTGCCGTAGGTCGAATCGGAGTCTGTCCAGCTTTGAATCGCTTCTTCGCCGTCGTCGAAGAGCAGCCAGACCGAGTAGCCGTCCAGCTTCTTGCCGCCGGCTGTCTCCAATCGCAACTGGTCGGCGATGGCCAGCAGCAGCCCCGTCGTCGAGCCGCCGTCGTTAGCGCCGACGTAGTTGATGTTGTGCAGCCAGTAGTTGGTCTCGTAGTGGGTGGCGAGGACGATCACGCCGTCCTTCTTGCCGGGGAAGCGCACGATGAAGTTGCGCATGGCCACCGGGCCGATGGGCGTGTCGGTGGTGAACGCATCCTCTTCGAGCTGGTCGCGCTGGAACTGGCTGCGCAGGAAGGCTTCGGCCTGAGCGTGCCCTGGGCTGGTGGGCCAGCGCGGGCCGATGGCCACAAACTGGCGGGCGTAGTCAAGAGCCTTGGCGCCGTTGAAGTGGGGCTGCGCATCATTAGCCAGGGGAGCGGCCAAAGGAGCCAGCAGAACAAGCCCCGCCACAACCCTCTTCCAGGACAAGTGAGAAGTCATTTTGCGGCCTCCTTGGCTTCCTTCGGCTTGCGGCGCGAAGGGTGTACCCACCAGGCTACGCCGATGCCCACCAGATAAAGCGCCAGCATGGGGATGGCGTAGATGCACATGGTCCAGGGGTCGGGGCTGGGGCAGATGATGGCCGCCACAATGAAGACCGCCAGAACCGCGTAGCGCATGTTCTTCCACAGGAAGCGCGGGCTCACGATGCCGAACATGGCCAGGAAGAAGATGAGTATCGGCAACTCAAAGCTGATGCCCAGGCCGAGGATGATGGACAAAAAGAAGCCGGTGTACTCCTCGATGGTGACCATGGAGGTGAAATTGTGGCCGAAATTCACGATCAGAATCTTCAGCGCGCCGGGCAGAACCCAGAAGTAGCCGAAGGCCGCGCCGGCCAGAAACAGTCCCACCGTGGCCGCCATGAAGGGAACCACAAACCGCTTTTCTTTCTGGTAGAGCCCCGGCGCGATGAACAGCCACACCTGGTAGAGGATGAAGGGCGAGGCCAGAATCGCTCCGGCCACCAGCGAAACCTGCAAGTCCAGGTTCAAGGGGTCCATGGGGTGTGTGAAGACCAGCGACTTGCCGATGTGGTTGAGCGGCGCCTGGATAAAACCGACGAACCGGTCATGAAAGAACCAGGCCGCAATGAAGCCCAGGCCCAGAAAGATGGCCGAGCGGACGATGCGTTTGCGCAACTCCTCCAGGTGCTCCATCAGGCTCATGCCGGGGAGTTCCGCGCGCTGGGTCACGGCAGCCCGCGCCTTGCCGATGGCCTCCGCGGGATCAACCATGGAGGGCCTGCTCCGTCACCGGGCTGGTTTGTCCGGCGCGCGCTTCTTCCGGAACAGCGCCGGCAGTTGGGCCGGTCGCTGCATTGGCCCCCGGATTGGCATTGAAACTTGCTTCAGGGCCGGCCCCGGGAGTTTTCTCTTCCGCTGCCTCGGGCTGGACCTCGACTTGCGCTCCTAAGCTGCCCGGCCGCGCCGCCGGAACCGGCTCGCCGGTCGAGGGCGGCTGAATGCGGGGATAGGGCTCTTCGGCGGGTACACCAGGTCTCGCTTCTGAGACCTGGGAGTCCGCCGCTGCGATCACGGGAGGGTAAATGACCTCTTCCCGGTAGGGGTTTTCGGCAGTGGATGCCACAGAGGGCGTGCTGATCGTCTCTGCGGCCGCCTGTGCCGGCGCAAGCGCCAGCGCGCGCAACCGTTCCTCTTCTTTCTTGCGGCGGTCGGAGTCCTCGGCCAAGCGCAACTCCTCTTCCATCTGGAATTTGAAGTCGTTGGAGGCCTTGCGGAACTCGTACATCAGCTTGCCGATCTGGCGGCCGATCTGTGGCAGCCGCCGCGGCCCGAAGACCACCAGCGCCAGCACCATCAGGATCAGCGAGTCCCACATGCCCAGGTTGGCAACTTCAATTGGCGGCGGAGTCCCCATCGAGAGCAATGATACCTGCGCAACCAAGGCGCGAACAAACGTGCGCGGCGGCGGAGTTCCGCTGCGGTCCGGCGCGTTGTCCGACAGCCACGTACCAAACCCGCTTCATTTGAGTCCACTGTTAAGTTTTTGTTACACTGGAGGCAACAGGAGCGGTTCCTGCCGGAGCGGGTTTCCCTCGAATCCGCCGGATCGGGACCGCATCCAAATTGTGAAAGGCTTGCAACAACCCCGTGGGTGGGGGCATACCTTGAGCGGCCGGCCTCAGCGCCGGTAACCTCAGGCAGGTCAGCGCATCCACTGCAAGCCGCGTTAGCTTTCAACATCCCCGTCCGCTGCCCCGACAAGAAATATCGAGGGGCGAGCTGGACTGAAGGCGGAATACGGTGAACCTGGTTCTTGACGATCCAACGGCGGTCGCCGCGGCGACTGGCAGCACCTGTAGCCTGGAAAACTACCTGGCCCTCCCCGACCACACGATGGATGCCCGCATCGCCGCCGCGCGCGCCCGGCTGGGCTCGACCACCATCCTGCTCGGCCACCACTACCAGCGCGACGAGGTGATCCGCTTCGCCGACGCCACCGGCGACAGCTACAAGCTCTCCAAAATCGCCGCCGAAGCCGGCGCGAAGTACATTGTCTTCTGCGGCGTGCACTTCATGGCCGAAAGCGCCGACGTGCTGGGCCACGAGGGCCAGCAGGTCATCCTGCCCGACCTCAACGCCGGCTGCTCCATGGCCGATATGGCGGAGATCTCCCAGGTGGAAGCCTGCTGGGAAGCGCTCGAGCGCCTCGGCCTGGCGGATGAAACCGTTCCGCTGACCTACATGAACTCCACCGCCGCCATCAAGGCCTTCTGCGGCGAGCGCGGCGGGCTGGTCTGCACCTCGTCGAGCGCCCGCGCCGCTTTTGAGTGGGCCTTCGCCAGAGGTAAGCCGGGGTCCCCAACGACAGGTCCTCGTCGTTGGGGTGGTAAGCGCATTCTCTTCCTGCCCGACCAGCACCTGGGCCGCAACACCGGGTTTGCCATGGGCATTCCGCTGGATGAAATGGCCGTCTGGGATCCGTGGGCCATTCAGGGCGGCCAAACGAAAGACAAGCTGGCCGCCAGCCGCGTCCTTCTGTGGAAGGGCCACTGCGCCGTCCATCTACGCTTCCTGCCCGGCCACGTCGATGCTGTGCGCGCCAAGTACCCCGGCATCCAGGTCATTGTTCACCCCGAGTGCCGCTGGGAGGTCTGCCAGAAAGCCGACGCGCTCGGCTCGACGGAGCAACTCATTGCCCTCGTCGAAGAGGCTCCCGCGGGCCAGATGTTCGCCGTCGGCACTGAGATTCACCTCGTCAACCGCATGGCCCGCCGCTTCGCCGCCGAGGGCAAACGGGTGATTACTCTCGATGACACTGGCTGCCTATGCACCACCATGTACCGCATCAGTCCGCAGCATCTTGCCTGGGCCCTGGAAAACCTGGTTGAAGGCCGCGTGGTCAACCGCATCCAGGTCCGTCCCGGCGTCAAGCACTGGGCGCGCGTGGCGCTAGACCGCATGCTGGAAGTGTGAAAAGGGCAGCTTCTAGCTCCTAGCCTCTAGCTTCCAGCTTTTTTGTGGCGGCGCGTGCTTTGTTCGCAACACACAACCGCCCTCTTCAAGCGCACCGGGCTTTTGGCTAGAAGCTAGAGGCTGTTTCGTCGTATCCTGTATCAAAGGGCACTCTCATGAGGACCTTCACTCTCGAAGAAGCGCAGTCTCTGCTCCCAGTGCTGGAATCGCTGCTCAAGCGCGCCATTGAAGGCAAGCAGTCGGCCGAGCAGGTGGAGTCCGGCCTCTCCGAGATGGCCCGGCGCGTTTACCTCTCCGGCGGCATGAAAGTGGATGTGGGCAAGGTGGTCAAGCTCCGCGCGGAGATGGAGGGCCACCTGCAGCTCGTCCGCGAGAGCATCGCCGAGATCGACTCCATCGGCGTGCAGGTTAAGGATCTTGAAGCCGGGCTGCTCGATTTTCCCTGCCGCCTCGACGACCAGGTGGTGCTGCTCTGCTGGCGCATGGGCGAGCCGGCCATCGAACACTGGCACACGGTCGAGCAAGGCTTTCAGGGCCGGCAGGCCGTGGACGAGCGCTTCCGCCGCCGCTCCGCATCCGGCGGGCGTCCCAACTGAGGCGCCGGGGGCGCACCGAACTCTTCACCACTCAAGCCGGTGTATATAGGCGAAGACGAAGTCCGCGATGAGCGAATTCCCGGCGCGCGCGTCTCTCCATTTAGGCCTCTGAGCGCCCGCGTGCGCCCAACGCAGCGAACAGACACAACGCACGCTGAAGCGTTACCCTTTAGATGGGAACCCGGAGAGCGGCTTTGCACGGTGAGCGCCAATGAAGGAGCGGCAATGAAGATGGGAAAGTGGGCACGGTTGCTGTTGCTGGCGGCGGCGCCAACCCTGGTTGGTTTTCTGACGGGTTGCGGAGATTTCTGGCAGGCGCCGGGCGGCGGCGGCAGCACCAGCTTCACCCTTACCAACAGCGGCGCCATTACCGTGAGCCCGGGCGCGACCACCGGCAACACCTCGACCATTTCCGTGACGCCGTCGAATTCGTTTACTGGAACGGTTACGCTTTCTTGCGCGGTTACCACCTCGCCTTCGGGCGCGACCAATCCCCCGACGTGCAGCCTTTCTCCCACTTCGGTTACGATCAGCGGCACGACGGCGCAAACGTCCACGCTGACCGCGGCCACTGCGTCCGCTACGACCACCGGAGCTTACCAGGTTACGGTCAGCGGCGTTTCGGGCAGTATTACCGAGACCACTACTGTTTGCGTTGACGTGACGACATCACCCACAGGCAATTGCAACTCCAATGCCGGCACAAGCGGAGTCTTCTACGTGCTGAACCAGACGACGGACCAGGTCGTCGCCATGAGCATCACCTCCGGCCAACTGACTCCGATCGGCGCCGTAACCCTGCCCTCGCCCCAGCCGCTGGCCATCGCCGTGGCCCCCAACGGCCTGTTCCTGTATGTAAGCACGGCCACCGGCATCTACCTCTATGCCATCAATTCAGATGGCTCGCTAACCCTGGGAAACAACGGTGCAGCCATCAGCACCGATCCGGCCTATACCATGCAGGTTGACGCCACCAGCTCCTGGCTGGTCGAGACTGTCTCCGGCGTGGCCCAGCTCAACGCCATCGCCATCAATTCCAGCAGTGGCTTGCTGGCCACCGCCGGCGAGAGCGAGCAAACTGTCGCACTGCCCGCTTCCACCCCGACACAGTTGGCCATCTCCCCCAATGACTCCACCTCCTGCACCGACTGTTATGTTTTCGTCGGCATGGGCGCAAGCGGAACGGCGGTGGTTCCGTTTAACCCAGGCAATGCCTCTCCCTTCGGAACCGTCAGTCATGTTAATGTGAAAAATTCCGGCGGCGATAATGCGGTAGCCGTGGACCCCAGCAACCGGCTGCTCTATGTAGGCGAGTCCGATGCCCTTTCCTCCAGCACCCAATCCGGCGGGCTGCGGGTCTTCGCCATCGCCGGCAATGGAGTCACTGAACTCACCAGCGCCGGCTCCCCCTACGCTGTTGGAGGAACGGGACCCTCTGCCATCCTGCCCACATCGGATGGCAACTACGTCTATGTCGCCAACGGATCGGTCAGCGGCAGCTCGACCGGCAACATCGCCAGCTTTTCGGTCTCAGCCACATCGCTGACCTCGATCAGCACCGCTACGGCCGGAGCAAGCGGGCATCTAAGCCTGGCGGAAGACTCGACCGGCAGTTTCCTGCTGGCGGTGGATTTTGCCGGGAGCCCCGATCTCGAGGCCTACAGCATAAGTTCAGGCACGCTCACCTCCGTGCTCACCGACTCGACCGGAACCGACCCCGTCGGAGCCATCGCCATCGCGGCGGCGCCGTAAGAAAAACAGTTGTCAGTGTTCAGTTTTCAGTTGTCAGTGACCGGCGGCGTGCGGATCCGACCAGGCAGTCCGGCATTGACCTCTATTCCTTATTCCCTGCCCTCTGAGCACTGACAACTGCCGTTCAGTGCTATCCTCAAGAGGACCGCCATTGGCTGTGCTCACGCAATCTCCAATCCCATTCGTCCCTTCCGTCAGGCGCTTCGGGCCCCCCGTCCTTTCGCTGCTCATGCTGTGTTTTCTTGCGTTCGCTTTGGGATGCAGCCGATTTCGCCAGGAACATCACGACACGGTCTACGTCTCCGCCCGCCAGATGTACCTTCATGACCGCGTGGCCGCCGTCTCCAATCGCGTGGCCGAGGTGGTCAACGGACAGCCGCTCGAAGTGCTCGAGCACGAGCGCCGCTTTCTCAAGGTGAAGACCGAAAAGAACGAGATCGGCTGGATTGAAGAGCGGGCCGTGATCGACGCCAAGTCCTTCCAGGGCTTTGAGCAACTTGCCAGCCAGCACAAGGAAGATCCGGTGGTTGCAACCGGCGTCCTCCGCGACGACCTTTATCTGCATATCCTCCCCGGCCGCGAGACGGAGCACTTTTATCTTCTGACTAACAACGCCAAAGTCCAGCTCCTGGTCCGCGCCTCGGTTCCCAAAACATCCACGCCCGGCTTCGGAGCGCCTCCCGCGCCAGCCGCGCCGAAACCCTCCCAGGCAATAAAAAAGCCGGCTCGACCAACCGCGGCGCCGGTTCCTAGACCGTCCGAGGCTCCGCCTGTCGTCATGGAAGACTGGTGGCTGGTCCGCGACGGCCAGGGCCACGCCGGCTGGATGCTCGCGGGCCGCATGGATGTGGATGTGCCGGACGAGATTGCCGCCTATGCCGAAGGCCAGCGGTACGTGGGCGCTTACGTGTTCAACAAGGTTCTCGACCTCCATGCCTCCACGCCCGACCATGAGGTTCCACAGTACGTGACCGTGCTCAGCCCGCCCCAATCCGGCCTGCCCTTCGATTTCGACCAGGTGCGCGTCTTCACCTGGAGCCTCAAGCACCACCGCTACGAGACGGCCTTCCGGCTGCATCCCATCCAGGGCTATCTGCCGGTGCTGGTCACGCCTGCCTCTGCCGGCAGCGCGCCTACGTTCAGCTTTCAGATCGCCAACGGCCCCAACATGACCACTGATCCGGCCACCGGCGTCACGCGGCCGGTTTCTCCGCGCACCATCACTTATGAGATGGATGACACGCGCGCCCGCCGCATCGGACCCGACCTGGGGCCCATCCCCGTCAGCCACCTGCCCGAATCCCAGCCCAAGTCCGCCAAGACAGGGAAGAAGAAGGGCAGATAGGCAGAATCCGACTGCCAAGACCGGGTGGCCCCGGCGATTCAGTTCAAACGAAATATCCACATCGAGGCGCGATGGCAGCAGAAATTAAAGAACCGAATAACAATGAGACCGAACAGCTCCACCTAAGCGGCAGATTTGCGAGCGCAATCGACTATGCGCGTGTCCTCCACATCGAGCGGCGCAAGGGAACCGATATTCCATACATGGCGCATCTCCTGGGGGTTGCATCCCTGGTTATGGGTGAGGCTGGGCACGCCGGGGTCCCTGTCACTGAAGAGATGGTGATTGCCGCCCTCCTTCATGACGCTGCCGAAGATCACGGAGGAGTGGTGCGGCTCAAGGACATCGAGAACAATTTCGGCCCGAATGTGGCGCGCATGGTAGAGGGGCTGTCAGACAGTCTTACGGACGACCCCAATAACAAGCCACCCTGGTTGGAGCGCAAACAAGCTTATGTCCAGAGGCTTCGCGGAGAAGCGGCTGACGTACAACTCATCTCGGCGGCCGACAAGCTCTACAACGCAAGAGCAATCCTCGAAGATTACAGGAAAATCGGGCCACGGATTTGGGCACGATTCAAACGTGACCGGCAGGAACAGATTTGGTACTTCGATGAACTGCTGACAGTATTCAAATCGGCTGGCGGGAATCGGATCGTTGAAGAACTGGAGCGGGTAGTCAACGAACTCAGGGAGATATCGGCAGGAGAGATAAGCTGACAGCCTGCCGTGTTTGCCTTGTGGCAGAAGCGGGTAGACTGCCGCTCGGCGGGAGTCTCCGTCTCAAGATAGAGTCTTGGGACACCCAGCATCCGCCCTTGTGAAGGAACATCAGTACACGTTACACGCTCGGTTAAGCGTATATTTGCTCATAGATGGAAAAACAGGATAGATGCCCTGGGTTAATAATCCAAGATTCGTCTGTTCTGGACATTGAACCAACCAATACGTGGTCAATTTGAAGAAAGATGGCTCCCCATGTCTGAATGAAACTACTGGCTCGATCTCTTCACACCACAAACCTGGAATGAGTTTCTCAAAGCCGGGTCCTCTGTATCCGGCTTCCGTGAGTCGCGTTGGAGCACCGTGCAGAAGATCCAAGAGGGTGATTACCTTCTCTGTTATTTGACTGGCATATCGCGTTGGGTTGGTATTCTCGAAGTTACCTCGAAGAAGCCCTTCAAGGACAACAAGCCTATTTGGAAAGACGAGGACTTTCCGTGCCGATTAAAAGTGAAGAGCGTGGTCCAGCTTGACCCTGAAACGGCAGTCCCTGTCAAGGATATGAAGGAGGTACTCTCGGCATTCAAGAGCGCCAAATCAGAATCGTATTCCCAGGCTTGGACCGGAAAATTCAGGGGATCGCCCGTCAAATGGAGTCAGTCGGATGGGGAGGCGGTTTTTGCTGCTGTGTGCTCCGCGCAAAAGAATCCGATTAGGAGGCCTATTGATCCGGCCAAACTCAAGTATCGGCCAAAGGCACTGGAGGCCAAGATTGGCTTGGTCACAGTTCCGGATTCTGAATCTGCCCCGGTTACGGACGGCAGCACGGCGACCGACTCATCGAGGGAATCTTCCGCACACACAGAAATGCAGGCATTACTCCTGCAATTAGGCAGTGAGATGGGGTTCGATATATGGGCGGCGAAAAACGATCGTGGTAAATCTCACAATGGAATTAAGTTCTCTGAGTTGCCGAGGATGAAGGCCACCTTGCCGTTGCAGTTCGACGACGCGACGAATCGAACGATTGAGCTTATAGATGTTCTCTGGCTGAAAGGGAACGCAATTGTCGCTGCATTCGAAATTGAAAGCACCACATCCATTTACTCCGGCCTACTACGGATGTCCGATTTGCTTTCGATGCAACCGAATATAAACATCCCTTTGTACCTTGTCGCTCCCGACGAGCGCAGAGACAAAGTGATGGAGGAAGTGAATAGACCAACTTTCAGCCGCCTAGACCCACCCCTTGCGGATGTTTGCAGCTATATTTCATTTTCATCTCTTCGGAATCGCCTCGTTCAGGTGCAGGGCTTTGTGAAGTATCTTAAGCCGGATTTCTTGGAGGAACTTTCCGAGGATTGCGTCCTCTCGGATTGACCTCGCTCGCCGCGGGGGCTCGCGTCCTAGACCTCAACTTGCGACCTAGAATTCTCGCCCTTACCCGCGCCGGCGCAGCTCCAGCTCCACCACACGCAGCATCTCCGCCTCCGGTGCGGGCTTCTCGGTCCATATCTCGAACTGGCGCGCGCCCTGCTGGACGAACATCTCCATGCCGCTGATCACCGGAATGCCGCGCTCCCTGGCCAGCTTGAGCAGCGGCGTTTCCAGCGGGTTATAGACCATATCCATGACCAGTCCGGCGTTCAGTTCGTTCTCTGCGATGGGCAGCGGCTGCTTGATGCCGGCCATGCCACAGGGGGTGGCATTGATGAGCACGTCGAAGCTGCTCTTGGCGAACTGTTCATGCTTCAGCACCTTGGCCTTCGCCTTCCGGGCCAGCGCCACGGCCTGTTCGTGGATGACGTTGACGACGAAAACTTCAGCGCCCTGGTCCACGAGGCCGAAGACGGCTGCCCGCGCCGCGCCGCCCGCGCCGATGACGGCGATCCTTGCGCCCTTGAGCTTGAGGCGTTTTTCGAGCGGGCGGATCACCCCGGCCACGTCCGTATTGAAGCCGTAGAGCTTGCCGTCGGCCCCGGCGCGCAGCGTGTTGCAGGCCCCGATGCGGGCCGTCAGCGGGTCCATGTTGGCCAGGTAGGGCAGCACTTCCTGTTTGAAAGGCATGGTCACGGCCGTCCCGGCCAGCGGCAGATCGCGCGCCAGGGTCAGCAGGTCGGCCAGCTTACGCACCTTCAGCGGCAGCAGCACCGCGTTCACGTTCTCGCGGCGGAAGGCGGTGTTGTGCATGAGCGGCGAGAGCGAGTGCGCGATGGGGTTGCCGGCCACGCCAAAGATGCGCGTCGCCTTATCCAGATACTCCACGCGGTAGAGGTCGAGCAGCGTTCGCGCCGTCACCTGACCCGGAGCGGTCTCGGCACCTTCAGAGAAGGAAGCGAATGTGAACGCCGCTCCGGCCCTCGGGCTCAGCACGCGGCTCACAAGTCCCTCCTCGCCCATGGCGATGCTCACCACATGCGCCGTCAGCGAGCGCTCCTCGATCAGCTGCAGCACGGCAAGATTGTCGGCCAGGGACCGCGCCGTCGAAACCACCTTCACAAAATCGGGCGCGAAGGCTTCAATCCGCGCCGCCGCCTGTTCCAGCCGCCTGGTCCTGGTGAAGTCGTGGTAACTCACCACCAGCGCCGCGCCCGCCGCCCCCAACCCCAAGCGGAATCTACTCAGTTGCGCAGGCTTGGCCTGCTCCGCTGACTCGACCTCAAGATCCACAATCTGGCAGCCGGCCTCGGCCGCCTCGGCCAGCACCTCCAACTCGGCCTTGAGCGAAGCCTTGAAGTTGCCGCCAAACTGCTTGCGCCGGCAGGTAGCGATGGCGGTTACATCGCGATGCTGGGCCAGAAACTCCTTTAGCTTGGGCAGCGCCGCCGCCGGCTTAGCCAGCGAATCCAGCCTAAATTCAAGAAACTTTGAGTCCTTCAGCGCCGCCTCGGCCCGCTCCATCATCTCCGCCGCCGAAGCGGCCTGAATGGCCACGCACAGCTTGTCCACGCGCAGCCTGGGGGCTGCCGGCGCGGCAGTGGAAACGGTCGTACTGAAGGCAGCTTGAGTCATAGCCGTCAATTGACGCATCTTAAAGGGGTTGCGCTCAGAATGCAACAGAAGAGTGATTGTGCCGCCGTTCTGACCGGCCAGCCCCCCCAACCCGGCCCGCTGTGGCACCCTTGAAGTTTGGAGGAGTTTGTCCGTCATGCCTGCTGAAAACCCTGCCACAAACGCCGCAACCGGCAACCTTCACGCCTGGGAGGCAGGCGGAGCCGCGTCCGCCGAGGCTCTGACCGCCTGGGTGGGAGCCCGGCTGGCGGCGCACGAGGCCGCACTGGCCGCCCTGCTGGCGGTCGAGGGTCCGCGCACCCCGGAAAACTCCCTGCGCCTCTTTGACGCGGCCATCGAGCAGCTCAGCCTGGCCGGCGCGCAGGCCGGCATCCTCAACTCCGTAGCCGCCGACAAGGCGGTCCGCGACCAGGCCCAGCTCGAAGCGCAGCGGGTAGCCATGGCCGGCAGCGCGCTGAGCCTGAACCGCCAGGTCTACGAGGCCCTTGCTGCCATCGACCTCGAAAGCTCCAATCCGCCGGCAAGTCCGGCCACGAAGCACTTTGTCCAGCGCACCCTGCTCAGCTACCGCCTGGCCGGCGTGGACAAGGACCAGGCCACCCGCGACCGCCTGCAGGCCCTGCACGAAAAGGCCACCCGGCTCTCGCTCGAGTTCAGCCGCAATATCCAGGAGGGCGGAAAGACCATTGAGGCCACTCCGGCCGAGTTGGACGGCCTGCCCGAGGACTACCTCGCCCGCCATCCGGTTCAGGAAGCGGGGCCGAATACCGAGGGCCGCGTCAAACTATCCACCGACCCGCCCGATATGCAGCCGGTGATGACCTTTGCCACCAGCGCGGCGCTCCGCGAACGCATGTTCCTGGCCTACAACACCCGCGCATACCCGGCCAACAAAACGATTCTGGAGCAGCTCCTCGCCACGCGCCAGGAGATCGCCGCCGTCCTTGGCTTCCGCAGTTGGGCCGATCTGGCCACCGCCGACCAGATGATGGGCTCGGCGGCCAACGTGCGCGCATTTCTGGCCAAACTCGACCAGGCCAGCCTGGAGGGCGCACGCCGCGAGCACGAGCTAATTCTCGACTTCGCCCGCAGGCGCCAACCCGGGCTCACGGCCATCGACATCACCAGCCGCGCCTGGTGGTATGAACAGTTCCGCCGCTCGGCCTTCGACTTCGACTCGCAGTCAGTGCGCCCTTACTTTCCCTATGCTCAGGTCAAGGCGGGTGTGCTCCAGACCGCGGCCAGGCTGTTCAAAATCGAGTTCCGCCGCTCGACGGCGCCCGCATGGCACCCGGACGTTTCGGTCTTCGAGGTTTTCGACGGCGGCCAGGCCGTGGGCCGCTTCTATCTCGACATGCACCCCCGCGAAGGCAAGGACAAGTGGTTCTCCGCCGCCCCGGTAGTCACCGGCGTCCGCGGCCGCGCTCTGCCCGAAGCCGCGCTCATCTGCAACTTTCCCGGCGGCGAGGAGGGCGACCCCGGCCTGCTGCAGTACAACGATGTGGTGACTTTCTTCCATGAGTTCGGCCACCTGATGCACGCCATCCTGGGCGGCCAGACCGAGTGGGCCGGGATCTCCGGCTTTGCCACCGAGGGTGATTTCATCGAGGTTCCCTCGCAGATGCTGGAAGAGTTTTTCCGCGACGAAAAGCTGCTCCAGGCCTTCGCCAAGCACTACCAGAGCGGCGAGACGCTCCCCTCCGAAACCATCCAAAAAATGAAGCTGGCCGGAGCCTTCGGACGCGCGGACTGGATTCGTTCGCAGCTCTACTACACCACGCTCTCGCTCGACCTGCACGACCAGGACCCCGCAGCGCTGGACCTTGACAGCATGACAAAGCGGCTCTATGAGAGCCTGCAACCCTGGACCTGGCTCGAAGGCAACCGCATGTACGCGAGCTTCGGCCATCTCACCGGCTACTCGTCTAACTACTACACCTACGCCTTCGACAAGGTTATCGCTCTGGACTTCTTCGCCCAGTTCGACCCCGCCGACTTGTTGGGTTGCGACGCCGGCAGCCGCTACCGCAAAACCGTGCTCGAACAGGGCGGCTCAAAGCCAGGGCGGCAAATGGTGCGCGACTTCCTGGGCCGCGATGAGGAGTTTGAAGCGTTTAGTCTGTGGTTGAATGAGGAGTTTGAAGGCGGCTTCCTGGACGCTCGGGCAGTGTGAACAATGCCGGAAGCCGGCTGCCAGAAATTCCGCGGCGCATCCGATCGGCAGGGGAGTTCGCCGGCTGCACAAACGGAGATCATTGGGAGAGATGCGAACGATGTTCGGGAAAGGCTGAATTTCAAATGGACTTCATGACCTGGACAAACGATTTGAGCGTGGGCGTCGCGGTGATGGACGACGACCACAAGAAGCTGATCGGCATCATCAACCAACTGCACTATGGGATCAAGGCGGGCCACGATAGGGAGATCCTCGGAGCCGTTCTCGGCCAACTGATGGAGTACACCAGGTTTCACTTCGCAAGGGAAGAGGAGTTTTTCTTGAAGACCAACTACCTGGGTGCGGCCACGCACAAGAAGGAACACGAGAACTTCGTCAGCCGGATCTCGAACCTCCAAACGCGTTTCAAGAGCGCGCCCGCCGTTATGCTCGACCTGGAGCTGATGAGATTCCTGCGCGATTGGCTGCTCACGCACATCCGGGGCTCCGACAAGAAGTATGGACCGCATTTCAACACCCAGGGATTCTTCTAGCCGGATGAAGCGAGGGAGCAGGGAACAAGGAGTAGCCTGCCCGTCGTTAGCGTCTGTCACTTATGATGGTTCCGTGATGGCAAAAACACAGGAGTTCAATGGGAAATGGACGCTGGTCACCGGGGCCAGCGCGGGAATTGGCGCGGCATTGGCGCGGGAGCTGGCAAGGCACGGCGCCAAACTCATCCTCACGGCGCGCCGGAAAGACCGGCTGGAGGCCCTGGCCGCCGAGCTGACAGCCAAGGGAACAGAGGTGCGCATCGTCATGGCGGACTTGAACGATCCCGCCGCGCCGCAACAGATTTACGATTCCACAGAAGGCGCCGGCATCGCCGTAGACATTCTCATCAACAACGCCGGCCTGGGCCAGTTTGGGAGCTTCGCCCAGAGCGAGATGGCCCAGGAAATGAGTCAGGTTCGCGTCAACTGCGAGGCCGTGGTGTGCCTGACGCGGCTTTTTGTCCCGCGCATGGTCGAGCGGCGACGGGGCTGGGTGATGGTGGTGGCGTCGCTGGCTGCTTTCGTGCCGATGCCCTACTTATCGACCTACGCGGCCACCAAGGCCTTCGACCGCTCCTTCGCGCTGGGGCTGGCCGGGGAGGTGGCCCGCTTCGGCATCAAGGTGACGGCCCTCTGCCCGGGACCCACGGAGAGCGAGTTTTCCCAGGTGGCCCGTTCCAAAGGACGCAGGCGCGGCGGGAGTGCGCAGTCAGCCGAAGAGGTGGCCCGTCTGGGGGTCGCCGCCCTGGCTCGCGGCCAACGGACCATGATCCCCTACTTCGGCGGCAAGTTCACCGCTCTCCTCGTTCGCTTCCTGCCCGCCGGGCTGATTACCTACTTTATTGAGAAGGGCGCGCGGCCTGAAACGCATTCCGCCTGAGAGAACTTGCAGACGAACGCCGCGGGAACCCAGTTTGTCGCAAAGGATCTGGATGGAGACAGGGCGCTTTCAAGTTCCAAGTACAACGTAGTTGATCTTGCTACCAGTGTTTCTGGAAGTCGAAGGCTCCTTTGGGCAGGAAAAGCTCTACTGGGCAGGAATCGGGGGCCGGCCTTCGATTTCCACCGCAACCGGTTCCGGCGACGCAACCTTTTTCCATTTGTTGCATCTATTCATATAACAAGCAGAGGCTTCCCCGAAACGCGTCCCTTCCAAGAAAGGTAGACATTCCTTTTTGAAGGTCCATCACGGATCTCTTCCCTCAATCCCCCCTGGACTCCCTCCCAAAAACGCCTCTCGAGCGGGCCTGCCGGAAGGCAGGCCCATGCGCTCGTTTAAGCGCGAATCTTCAGCCTTGCCTCCGCCGGAATCCGCTCCCGGATAAAATCAAGTCAGAATCAAGTCGGAATCAGAGCCGGAATTGAAGCCAGATGCCCCGATCTTCCATCCCAAACCCTCATCCCGGCCCGGAATTCGGGGCCATCGACGCTCTGTTTCAAGAGGCGGGCCTGGCGCGCATTCCCCATAGTAGTAAGGCAGGCGTTACCCACCGCGTGCGCTTTGAGCGCGCGACGCCGGAAGAGTTGTCGCAGGCCGCGCCGGTTCCGCGCGTGGCCCCGAACGGCGTGCAGTGGCTGGCGGTTCCCGGCTGGGAGAAAAACCGCTGGCTCTGGCACGGTTTCAGCACGCGCAAAGGCGGGTCCAGCCGGGCCTGGTGCGCTGAGGGCGCGCCGGGCGAGTTGAATCTTGGCTTTACGGCCGCCGACAGCAGGGAAGCGGTGGCCCGGAACCGCCGGCTTCTGGCCGAAGCAGTCACTGAAGACCCGGCCACGCCGCTGGTTACCCTCCGCCAGATTCATTCCAGCCGGGTCGTCCTCGCAAGCGCCGCGGATGCAACTCGGGAACGCCCATGGAAGGCAGACGGCCTGATGACCGGCGAGCCCGGCCTGCTCCTCGGGGTCCAGACCGCCGACTGCATTCCGGTTCTGGTAGCCGACCGCAAGCGGCGCGCGGTGGCCGCCTTCCACGCCGGCTGGCGGGGCACGGCGAAACGGATTGTCGAGACTGGCATTGGCCGGATGCGGCTCGAATTCGACTCCAAACCGGAGGATTTGATTGCCGCCATCGGTCCCGGCATCGGCGCCTGCTGCTACGCCGTAGGCGAAGAGACGCTCTCGGAGTTCGAGTCCCAGTTCGCTTACGGCCGCGAACTCTTCCGCGAGGTCTACGACTCCGACGCAGTGCGGACCAAGTACCCCATGCTGTTTCTCACCCAGCGCGCTCCCGGCCATTCGGAGATCGGCCCCAGCCTGCACCTGGACCTCATCGAGGCCAACCGCCGCCAGTTGCTGGCCGCAGGCATCAAACCGCGATCCATTCAAATCGTCGGCGGTTGCACAAGCTGCCAGCCGGAACTGTTTTTCTCCCATCGCGCCTCACGCGGCCACGCCGGACGCATGTTGAGCGTCATCGGCATCCGGCCGCGCAAGCAGATATGTGAGATCCGTTTTGCAGCTGCGGCGCAATAGCTGCCGCGGCGGCCACAATCAGGATAGGGAAGCACTCCAGCGTATAGCGCGGCTCGGGGTTCTCCAGGGTGGCCAGCAGCAGGCAGCGCAGCACCAGGTAGCCGCCGAGCATCCATGCCCAGGGGACGCGCCCGCGCAGGAACGCCCAGGCTGCCAGGCCCACGTAGCCAAGATTGATCAGGCCCAGAAAGACGGCAGCCAGCGTCTCGCCCGGGTGCTCGCTCCAGCGCCACCAGTAGATATCAAGATAGAAGGCCTCGGTTCTGGGGCGAAGGAACATATCCGCTACGCGCAGCAAAGGAACCACGAGGTAGTAGCGCAGGGGATGGGAGCGGATGCGCTCAGCGGCCAGCGCGGCAAAACGGTCGTCGAGCTGGGGCGAGATGGCGTTCCATCGGTTGTACTCATCGAGCAGCAGGCGGGTCTGCTCGCGCTGCTGGGGCGAGTCGAAGGCGCGCGGGGGCAGGTCGTCGATATCAATGTTCTCAGAGCCCACAGCCCAGAAGACGTTGCCGGTGGAGGTGAACTCCACCGACCAGGTGCGCAGCCAGCGGTAAAAACCAAGATTGACACGTTCGCCGGGATCGTTGACGTGGCGGGGAGCCAACGGCTCAAAGACGTGGAACCGGGTCCAGTTGCGCCACGTCCATGGCGCGAGCGGCGCGAGAGCCACAAGGCAGAAGAGCGCGGCAGACGCCATTCCCCAGCGCAGTTCCCGCCGGCTCAGCCCCCGCCGGCCTCCATGGCCGGCCGCATGGCTGCGCGCGGTGTACCCAAACAGGCCCGCGGCCAGCGCCGCAAACAACAGCGCGCCGTCCGGCCTGAGCAACATGGCCAGCGCCGCGGCGAACCCGGCCAGCGCTACAGCCCAGCGATCGCGGCGGCTCGCCTGCGCGGCGGCCAGCGCCCGGCCCGCCGCATAAACTCCCAGCGAAACCGCAAAGACCGACAGGCACTCGGTCATGGCGATGCCCGCGTAGGCCACGGTGAAGGGGCAAAGCGTGGCCAGCGCCAGCGCCACCTCTGCCGCGCGGCGGGAGAGAAACCGGCGTGCAAAGGCCGCCAGCAGCAGTCCTCCAGCCAGGTCCGCGGCCGCCTGGAGCACATAGACCACGTTCAGCCAGGCGTTGGGCCAGATTCCCGCGAAGAACGGCTCAATCGTGGCTAGAAACAGCGGATACCCAGGCAGGCGAAAGAGGCTTGGAGTGAGATCTTTTCCATCGGCAATCCCGTAGATGCCGTGGTGCAGCAGGTTGTGTCCCAGCTCCAGGTAGACCCCGGTGTCATCGTCGGATGGACGGGGAAATGCGATCAGGATCAGCCGCAGCAGCACGCCCACGGCAATCCACAGAATCCAGCGCTTCCGCGATGGAGGAAGATTCATGTACTTGAACTATAAATGGCCCGCGCAACCTCTTCGGCGCGAGGGCCATTTTTTCAGTGTCGATTGAAGTGAGCCTGCTCAGGAGGCGCTGGCAGCCTCGCCGGGGTCCCCAGCGACGGGTCTTTGTCGCTGGGGTAGCTCGCCGGGGTTCACCAGGTCGCGAAGTTCCTTGGACGGTTTGAAGTAGGGCACGCGTTTGGCCTGGACCTCGACGCGCGCTCCGGTCTTCGGGTTGCGTCCGATGCGGGGATTGCGCTGGCGGATGCGAAAGGACCCGAAACCGCGAATCTCAATTTTGTCCCCGCTCTGCAGCGCCGCGATCACGGACCCGAAGATGGTCTCAACGATGACCTCCCCGTCGCGGCGAGTCAGATCGCCCAGGCGGGTCACCTTTTCCACCAGGTCTGCTTTTGTCATATCCTGTATGCCTCCCCCCACAGCATAACCGGATTTTGCCCATAAGAGTGTGAAAAAGAAGCCTTTCTTGTGGAATTGAGCCTTTAGGCGCGAGCAGGTTGGCGGAAAAACCCGCCCGGCGGAGATGGAATGGGTCAACTGCGCCCGGCGGCGTTATGATGTCCAGAGTCTTTGCCCCGGAATCATGCCCGGCCCTCAAGTCCGGCCCATGCCGGAGCCTTTCAGGCGGTGGTTGTTCCCGTGACGCAGCATCCGCAATTCAGCATCGTGATTCCGGCCTTCAACGAGAGCGCCCGCATTCCCGCGACGCTCCAGTCGGTGGTGAGTTGCGTCCGCGAGCACGGTTGGGCCGCGGAGGTCATCGTGGTCAACGACGGCTCGCGGGACGCGACCGCCGAAGTGGTCCGGGACTTTGCCTGCCATGCGCCCGAGGTCCGCCTGATCGAGAACCCCGGCAACCGCGGCAAGGGCTACAGCGTGCGCTCCGGAATGCTCGAAGCCCTGGGCGAGGTGGTCATGTTCACCGACTCCGACCTCTCGGCGCCCATCGAGGAAGCGGAACGGCTGTTTGCCGCCATCGCCCAGGGCGCGGACATCGCCATCGGCTCCCGCTGGCTGGAGAGCGGCCGCCAAACCCAACGGCAGCCGCTCTACCGGCAGTTTTTCGGCCGCTGCTTCAACGCCGTCACCCGCATCGTCATGGGCCTGCCCTTTGCCGATACCCAGTGCGGCCTCAAGGCCTTCACCCGCACCGCCGCCCAGACCGTCTTCCGGCACCAGACCATCGAGCGCTGGGGCTTCGACCCGGAAATCCTCTTCATCGCCATCAAGCGCGGCTACCGCGTTGTCGAGGTGCCGGTAAGCTGGGCACACGACGAGCGCACCCGCATGAGCTACCTCAAGGACGGCATGAAGATGCTGGAGGAGATCGCCGTCATCCGCTGGAACGCTTTCCGCGGACGCTACGGCAAGGAGATCGACGCGGGGCAGCGCGCAGGCGGGACGGGCTAGAGCGGGGCCGAACCTGCTGCACGCTGAACTTGTCCGCATCACCGGCGGGGCAGCGTTTTTTCTACTGGCCGGGTAATTCTTATCGCGGCGCGGGCGCAGGTAACGGACGGTTTCTTATTTTGCGTCTGACCCCACAGCAAGCTCGATCACCCGCAGATCCGTATCCCGGTCGCGCGCCGTCAGCAGGATGTTCCCCTTGCCGTCGGCTACAAAGCTCGACCCGCCATAAGTCTGTCCCTGCCATGGCCCATGGGTCATCTCGCCTACCAGATCGACACCCGCCATCGGGCAGCGCACCTCCGCCGCCCGCCGCTTCACCAGCTCTTCAAGCAGCTTGGAATGCTCTGGCCATTCTTCCTTCGGAGCAGCCCAGCCATAAGGCACCAGCATCAGATCCGGCTTGAGCGCTTTCAGGCGCTCCAGGTAAGCATCCGTAAAGGTGTCCGCGCAGATCAAAACGGCAATGCGGCCAAACTCCGTATCCACCACCCCGATGTCCTCCGGCCGGCCTTGCGAGTACGGCGGAGTCATCAGCTCGGGCAGCACGTTGATCTTGCGGTGCTTCCACACCAGTTTTCCCGACTTATCCACCAGAATGGCCGAGTCGTAAAGCCGGTCGCCGTCCTTCTCGTCGAGGCCGATGGCGATCATCAGCTTGTGCTTCCGGGCCAATTCCGAGAGCCGGTCGCTGTCTTTGCCCGGAATCGACGCGGCGAGCCGGTGCGCCTCGGGATTCTCCCAGCCCAGAATCGACGACTCGGGAAACAGGGCGATGTCGGCGTGTTGCGCCTCGGCCTGCTCCAGCGCGTATTCGATGCGCCGGAAGTTGCCCTCCCGGTCGCTGTCGATGACCAGAATCTGGCAGACCGCCAGGCGCACGGTCTTCTTCGGCGCGCCACCGGACGCGCCGCTGGCCGCGGGCAACAGCATCGCAAGAGCGAGAAGCAGGGTCAGTTTCTTCATTGCAACAGCCTCGAATCTTCGGCCAAATGCCCAGAAAAGCGATCGCAGGGCCGGAATCAGGCCGTTACCGCGTTCGCCACTTTTTGCAACTCCCGCGCCTCGACCTTGAACTTGCGAATCTTGCACTTCTGGATTTTACCCGTTCGGAGGACTGACCTCGGGTACGCTCGTGGACTGATTGGATTTAGAGGGGGGCATGGTGGGCGGTGCGGGACTCGAACCTGCGACCTCCTGCGTGTGAAGCAGGCGCTCTAACCGACTGAGCTAACCGCCCCAAAAGAAGGCTGGCGAAGGGCGCGCCAGCGGGGCATTCCACAGAGTCTGTCATGAATTATAGGGCGGACAGCGTTGCGAGCAAAAATCCGGCCAGACTAAGCCGAGCCCGAAGGCTGTGGCGGGTCCACCGTCGAGGGCGAGAATGAAGTATGGCCGGATTATCGCCGCAACCCGGAGGGACGGGGCCAATTCTCCTCATTTCGTCGTCAATCGTCGCTAGCAGACACCCGGTATGCGTCGGTCCTCATTCCTCGAACTGAGAAGAATTGGCTCCCGTCGCTGCCGCCCTATAATTCATGGCAGACTCTAGGTTAGAGTAACACCAGCGGCGCTTTGCGGCCAACCCTTGCATTCCCTCGGGGCTGCCCTTTGGACCCAGTCCAGCACCGCGCGAAACCACCCATGCGCTTTGGAGCCAGATCGATCCGCCACGCAACCGGTTTTCCCCCCGGCGGGGAGACGGCTTTGCGTCCTGTTCCAGGCCTCGGCTGCCTCGACCTTGACCCTGGTCTGTCCAATCCGGCCCTGTCCAGTCCGACCCTGTCCAGTCCGGCCCGGTCGAGTCCGGCCCTGGCCGGCGCCGGCCCAGGCGGTTCGGGCCCCATCGGCTCGCGTTTCCCGTCCTCACTGGCCCAGTCCTCGATCCGGCCCTCCGGCTCCCGGCCCGGCCAGTGCCCGAACGGCGGCGCAAGCGGAAATTCCAGCCCTGAAACTGCGTGTGAAATCGCACATAAGGCGCAACCTTCCGGCGGGGATGGGGTTCAAGAAGATATGGCGACCCTTGTCCTGGACAACCCGGTTCTGGGAGCGGGCGCGGCTCCACGGCCGGACTCAAGAGCGGAGACGAATGCGGGTTCGCATGCGGGCCAGGAACCCGCGGGCGACGCAGCCATCATGCTGCGCGTAGCCGCGGGCGACGAATCCGGCTTCAACTATCTGGTGGAAAAATACCACTGGCCTATGATTCACTTTCTCTTCCGCATGGTTCGCAACCAGGCCATTGCCGAAGAGCTGGCGCAGGAGGTGTTTCTGCGCGTCTACCGCTCGCGCCAGAGCTATCGGGCCGAGGCCAAGTTCACCACCTGGCTATACCGGATCGCAACCAACCTGGCGGTGAACCACGCGCGCGACAACCGGCGCGAGCGGGCGGCGCAGACCCTCTATCTGGACGCTCCGGATGAGAAAACCGGCGCCACGCCGGACGTGGCCGGCGATGAACCCTCGGCGGAGCAGCGGCTGATGCGCGATGAACGGATGGCGGCCATTCGCAAACACGTGATGGCCCTGCCGGAGCGGCAAAGGATGGCGGTGCTCATGCACAAGTACCAGGGGATGGATTACCGGGAGATCGGGGAGGTGCTCAAGTTGAGCGAGTCGGCTACCAAGTCGCTGCTCTTCCGCGCCTACCAGACGCTGCGGGACAGGTTGAAGGATTTTGTGTAAGTGGAAAGACGCCGGATTCGACCGGCAAGGAGTGGGGTGGTAACCATGGAACGGATGCCCAAGGAACGAATGAAGAACGATTGCACCGGAATGGAATCGAAGCTGGCGGACCTGCTGCTCGATCCGGACGCGGCGCCTGCCAAGGTTCAAGCTCATGTGGCGGAGTGCGGCCGCTGCCGCAACGAGCTGGCGGAGCTGCGTGCGACCATGGCCCTGTTAGATACCTGGAAGGGTCCGGAGCCGAGCCCGTACTTTTTGAGCCGGCTGGACGCGCGGATGCGGGAGGAGCGCGAGGCTGCTCCGGCCAACTGGCCTGCAAGCTGGGTTGCCGGGCTGCGCGCCCGCTTCGCCTATGGGCCGGCGATGCATGTACGTCCGCTGGCGGCCATGGCGCTGACCGTGGTGTTGCTGCTCGGCGGTGGAACGTACCTGGGCATCACCGACTGGGACCAGCCGGCCACGACTGCACCACAAGCCGCCGTGGTGCACGATTTGCAAACGCTGGATAACAACGCCCAATTGCTCGATCAGTTGGAGGCGATGTCCACAACCGACGAAAACGGGGATTAGCTGTAGATTGTTGGCGGAGTGCGGCGGCGGGGTTCCCAGCCGGCCTCCGCGGGGTTTTCATCGCTGGGGTGAGGCGAGAGCCGGGAGACACTGTGAGCGGGGGATACAATCCGGGACGCATGCGCAACGCGGCTTTGGCTGCGGTTATTGCGGTTCTGTGCGTGCCTACGGCCTGGGCTCGCGGCCAGCACGCGAGCGCGCCTGCGCCTCATTCCGCGCCCGCGCCGGCCGCACACGCTTCCGCACCCCGGCCTCAGCCGAATAGACCCCAATACCAGGGCCGGCCTGCCCCGCAAACCCAGGGCCGGCCGCAAGCGAATGCGGCGCCGCGTCCGGCGCCCGGCTATCCCACGGTTGCGCCGCGTCCCGCCTATCCCGGTCCACCCTATCAGGCTCAGGGCTATCAGCGGCCCACGTATCCCGGCAATGCCTCTCCCAGTTATTCCCCTCCCGGACATCTGGGCGACTGGCTCAATCAGCACCGCAATCTTCCCGCACAGGAGCAGGAGCGGATGCTGCGCAGCGATCCCAGCTTCAAGCGCCTCAACCCCGCCGATCAGCAGCGCGTGGTGCGGCAACTGCACCAGGTGAACCAGATGCCCGAGGAGCAGCGGCAGCGCCGGCTGGCCCGCGCCGAAATGCTGGAGCGCCTCTCGCCCCGGGAGCAGATGCAGGTCACTCTCTCCGCGCGCCGCCTGGACGCTCTGCCGGCGGATCGCCGGGCTCTCATGGGAAGCGCCTTCCGCGACCTGCGCGGGGTTCCCCTGGACCAGCGTCAGACGGTGCTCAACTCCAGTCGCTACCAGGGCGTCTTCACCCCAGGGGAGCGGACCATCCTCTCCGACATGCTCCGCGTCGAGCCCTACCAACCGCCGCGGTAAGTAACTACAGTTGAATTGCCTTCAAGTCCTGGAAAAGCGGCAAGGGCCCGGGCCTGAAGGCCACGCAGATTCGCTCTCATTCAGGGGGCTGAAGCCTCCTGCTCCCTCCGCAATCTTCGATTTACAACTGTAGAAGGTGAATTACTTCGACAGCACCAGCGGAGCGCGCAGACGGATGTCGCGCGACGACGCTCCCACCTGAATCTCGAATGTGCCGGGATCGGCTGTCCAGGCCTTCTTCTCCGGGCTCCAGTACGAGAGCGCCGCGCGGCCCAGCGTAAAGGCTACGGTCTGCGTCTCGCCCGGCTTCAGCTCGACGCGCTTGAATCCCTTCAGCTCATGCGCCGGCCGGTCGATCTTCGAGTGGCCGTCGTGCACGTAAAGCTCGATCACCTCCGCTCCTGCGCGCGAGCCGGCGTTGCGCACCTTGAGGCTGACCACGGCTCCGGTGAGACCCGCCTTACCCGCGCTGATGTAAGGCGTCACCGTCAGCCCGCTGTACTCGAATTTCGTGTAACTCAGCCCGAAGCCAAACGGAAACAGCGGCTCAACATTCTTCGTGTCGAAGTAGCGATAGCCGACATAAATCCCCTCGGCATATTCTACTTTGAGATTTTCGCCTGGATAGTGGCCGTAGGCCGGCGAGTCCTTCCATTCTTTCGGGAACGAGACCGGCAGCTTGCCCGACGGGTTGGCGTCGCCGAAGAGAATCGAAGCCAGCGCGTGTCCGCCTTCCTGTCCGCCGTACCACATATCCAAAAGCGCCAGCGTCTGGCCGATCCACTTGGTCATGGTGACCGGGTCGCCGGTGTTCAAAACAACGATGGTGCGGGGATTGGCCTGCTCGACGGCCTGAATCAGCTCATCCTGGCCGGCCGGCAGGTCCATCGTCGCCACATCGAAGCCCTCGCCTTCCAGCTTCGGGTAGCGTCCCACCACCACCACGGCTACATCGGCGTGGGCGGCCAGGTCCGTTGCCTCTTTCAGCAGCCCGGCGCGGATTGCTGGCGTGTCCACGGCCGGATCTTCTCCATCCATCCCCACGCCCAGAGCAAACTTCACCACGATCCCGTTCCCGGCCCGTTCGCGAATCCCATCCAGGGGCGCGATCGCGTACTTAGGCCGCACCAGCGAGCTGCCGCCTCCGCCGGTGCGGGCCGTTGCCGCGTCGGGCCCGATCACGGCGATCGAATGAATCTTTTTGGCATCCAGCGGCAACAGGGAAGCGGCGTTTTTCAGCAGCACAATCCCCTCCGTCGCGCCTTGCAGGGCCACCGCCCGCTGAGCCGGCGTGTCTACTTCGCCGCCGCCCGTGTGCGGATGGTCGAAGAGCCCGCCGACAAAGATCACGCGCAGAATCCGTCCCACGTTGTCGTCCAGCGTGGCCTTTCTGATATGCCCGGCCTTCACTTCGGCCAGCACTTTGTCCGCCGTCAGCCAGCCCGCGCCGTTGCCTGAACTCTGCATGTGCGGGTTGGCCAGCCAGGCCTGCATCGGCGGACCGCCCGGCATCTCCAGGTCCATCCCCGCGTTCACCGTCGCGGCCGTCGAGTAGGTGCTGCCCCAGTCGGAGACCACAAACCCCTTGAAGCCGAACTCTATTTGCAGAATGTCGCGCAGCAGCGGCACACTCTCGGCGCAATGGACGCCGTTGACCTTGTTGTAAGCCGACATCACGCTCCAAACGCCGGCTTCCCGCACCGCGGCCTTGAACGCGGGCAGATAAATCTCGTGCAGCGTCCGCTCGTCGATCTGCTCGTCGATGCGGTGGCGCTCGAACTCCTCATTATTTGCGTCAAAGTGCTTGATCGCAGGAATGACACCCTCGCCCTGCACTCCGCGAATGTAGGCCACGCCCAGCCGCGCGGCCAGGTACGGGTCCTCGCCGTAGCCCTCAAAGTTGCGCCCCCACAAAGGCACCCGGTTGATGTTCACCGTAGGCCCCAGAATCATGTCCCGGCCCAGCGCCTTTACCTCCTGACCGATCGCCTGGCCCTCCCGCTGGACGAGATCGGTGTCCCAGGTAGCGGCCATGGCCACGCCCGCGGGAAACGACGTCGCCAGCACTTTCGGCGGCGCGCCGGGAAGGCTCGTAATGGCCGAGCTGCCCGCCCACGATCGCACCCCCATCGGCCCGTCCGCCATCTTGATCGCCGGAATCCCCAGCCTCTCAATGGGAGCCGACTCCATCCACCCCGATCCCGACAGCATGGCCGCCTTCTCCTCAACCGTCATGCGGCTCAGCAGGTCGGCTGCGCGCTTCTCTGCCGGCAGGCGCGCATCCTTGTAGGGCGCATCCGCCGGAACGGCAGCGGCGGTCTTCCCGGCGTTTTGAGCCTTCAGGGCGGTGGAATCAAACGTGACAGCGCTGAGCAGGACAACGAAGAACGAAATGGAAACAACGAAACGGGAACGGCGCATCGATGGGCTCCTGAGGCGGGCGACCCCGCCGGGAATTCGAGGCAATGGTAACGGATGAGACGGGAGTGGAACAACAGCGAAGTACTCGCATCATGTGGGCCAGATCGTTCTGCTCGCGAAACGCTTCGCATGCGGCCGGTGGCAGCCGCTCAGTGCGCCGCGAAACAAGCCGGCCGAGTTCAATTGAAGAGTAGCTGCCGGAGAGGCGAGCCAGAGGTCAGCGAACCGGCTCAAGGCCTCGGCCAGCTTGTAATCCGCCCATTCACGCTACGCTACAATAAAGACAGGCCAAGGCCAACTTTTCTTGCGCAATGAGCGCAAACCCAGCAAGGAGCTTCAACTTCCATGGCGATACCCGCCACTCAACTGCGTCCCGGCATGATCATCAAGCACAACGACCAACTGCACCTGGTCTTCAAGGTGGAGCACCGCACGCCGGGCAACCTACGCGCCTTCATCCAGGCCAAGCTGCGCAACCTCAAATCCGGCGCCATGTTCGAGCACCGTTTCCGTTCCGGCGACGCCATTGAAAAAGTCGTCGTGGACTCGGTCGCCATGGATTTTCTTTACGCCGACGGCGACGACTACTACTTCATGAACCCCGTGGACTACGAGCAGACCGTCCTCAAGGGTTCCACGCTGGGCGACGCTATCGAGTACCTCACGGCGAACCTGCGGATCAAGGTGAGCTATCACGACGGCCAGGCCGTGGGCATCGAGTTGCCGGCGGCTGTCGAGTTGGAAGTCGTTGAGACCGAGCCGGGTCTCAAGTCGGCCACCGCCTCCAGCGTAACCAAGGCCGCCAAGACCGAAACCGGCCTCGTCGTCCAAGTGCCGCCCTTCATCAACGAAGGCGAAAAAATCCGCGTCGATACCAGCGAGGGCGCTTACCTGAGCCGAGCGTAAAAGGAGCA
>JBKQRH010000192.1:0-48374 GCA_052326045.1 Occallatibacter sp.
GTGGAGCGATGAAGAGATACAAGTTCAAAGCGGCCATTCAAGCGGGATTAGGAGGCGGCGCTGCCGTAATCTTCCCCTTCAGTGTCGAAAAGGAGTTCGGCACCAACGGGGCAGTGCCCGTAAAGGCGACCTTCAACGATGTGCCCTACTCTGGTTCGCTGATGAAGTGCGGGGATGCGAGCCATATGCTGGGCGTGTTGAAGTCCATTCGAAAGCAGATCAGCAAGGGCCCGGGAGATGTCATTGAAGTTGTCGTGTGGAAAGACGAGGGAGAACGAACTGTCGAAGTTCCAGCCGGACTCCAGAAATTGATGAAGAAGGAAGGGCTGCTCGGGTTCTTTGGACGGCTGAGCTTCACCCACCGCAAGGAATATTGCCGCTGGATTACCGAAGCCAAAAGAGAAGAAACGCGCCGGAATCGCATGGCCAAGGCCATCGAAATGCTAAAGCAGGGCGTTAAGACCCCCGGATAGCCGGGACTGACAGGAATCCGCAGTAGGTGTCGCCAGCGTTGCATGATCGCTAGGACAGTCCGCTAGAATCCCGGCTGGCTCGGCTGGCTCCTGCATTTGACACCGGGTCCCGCATTTGCGAGACTCGGAATTGCTGCCGGTTCAGCAGTACGCTGAATCTGTGTCCCGTGCCGAAGTGGCGGAATTGGCAGACGCGCGTGGTTCAGGTCCACGTACTCGCAAGGGTGTGGGGGTTCGAGTCCCTTCTTCGGCACCAGCCGTTTAGAATCAATGGTTTAGAGTAGCTTCTTAAGGAATTTCCTTCCGAGTTCGAGTTTTTCCGCTTCTTGGGTATTAGCCGTAGGAGAAACTTCGAATCCAAATGGCGACTAAAACTACAGTACCCTACCTTACGCCAGACGCCCGGCTGTACAAGTACGCGCGCGTCCCCGATGGCCGCTGGAAATACCGCCGTGCCGACTACGACGACCTCTTCCTGAAGCAGCATTCCGTATTTCTGCCCAAATCCAATCATCCTATTCGGCTTGAGGGCGGCTATTACGTCGCATGCGATGAAGGCAAGTGGCACTACTGGCTGATGCTGGCGGAAGAACATTTGACGCGCACACGGTTCGCGGCGATGTTCCGCAGGATTGCGTTGTTGCCGCTGCCGGCAAACTAGCCGACCGACCGTAATGCCGCGAATCCGAATCACGGAGCGCGAAGGAGGATGGATAGGTGTCGGCGCAATTGACTTGGAGGGCTCTCGACGAGGCAGGCGAGGCAAAGACCGCAGCGAATCGCCCGGCTTTTCCCTTGAAACTACCTCGTTGGTCTCGCAATTTGCGCCAACAGGCGTACGATTGCCGGGAATCTGTTTTTAAAATGGAGATTCCGGCTAATAAAAGGAGTATGCCGAGCAATTACGATATGTGAATTAAGCCGTTTGAAGTACGGAACGGATTTGTCTATCAAGTTGACCGGCTTCCCACCGATAGTCTCGACCTAAAGGAGGTCTCGCAATGTCCCACACAGACACGCAGGCCGAGTTTGTTCACGATGAGCAAGAGTTCCTTCTTTAAAATGGAGATTCCGGGTAAAGCTGCATGGCGGCGGGCAAGTTTGGAATTCACAGGAATTTCTATTGACTTTCCGAAGCTGGATTGTGTTTGATTGGTGAAGTCGAACGTCTCGGTGCTGAGGAATCCAATTCCCTTTGGAATCCGACGGGGCCAGGACGCAGAGATTGCATCCATCCCTACTCAGCAACGGCCCCCGTTTTCTTCCCGATGGGGAGCCGACATCGAGATGGATTGCCGCACCCATGCTCCTCATTCGCAAGGCGGCGGAGGTTTTTGCAACTGCCATTTGGCCGAGGCGTTCCTGAATCGACAACTAGTCAAAGGAGTTCTGATGCTGAGAGCTGTCGGTGTCCCTTCTGCAAGGAGCGTGCTGCTGCTCGGCGCACACGGGCACGCTGAGGATCATGTCCGTTCGATCCTTGGCGCAATGGGTATACGGGTTCTTGCGCCGTGCACGCATGGAGCGCTACGCTCGCAGTTTCCCCAGGAGCCGAGTGTGATTGCGATTCTGGACTGCGAAGACTGTGAAGAAAACTGGCAGGCTGCGGCGGCGGAGACGCGAGCGGCATTCCCATCGATCCCCTTGATTCTTCTGACATCGAGAGGATCGGAGAGCTTAGCCGTGTCTGCTCTGCGGCTGGGCGTAATGGACTATTTGCCGCTTCCGCTCGATACGAGAGCGGTGCGCGAGACGCTGAATCGCTGCCTGAGCGCTCCACGGAAGCCGAGGGGCCCAAGAGAAGCCGAGCCGGATTCACACAGCGAATCGATGATCGGTTCGAGTGCGGCGATCTCGACGATTCGGGGCTACATGCGCCGCGCCGCGGCAACTGACTGCACGGTTTTGATCACGGGCGAGACGGGCACGGGCAAAGAGTTGGCCGCCGAGTACATTCATAAGAGCAGCCCCCGGCGAGGCAAACCGTTTGTGTGCGTGCACTGCGCGGCAATTCCTGAGCTGCTGCTCGAGAGCGAGCTGTTTGGCCATGCGCGGGGCGCATACACAGGCGCGACGGACAAGTGCGACGGCCTGATTGCTTCCGCAGACGGAGGGACTGTTCTGCTGGATGAGATCGGAGACATGAGCCTTCAGGCGCAGGCCAAGATTCTGCGCGTGCTGGAAAAGAAGGAAGTTACGCTGCTTGGCGGCACGAGGAGCCGGCAGGTGAATGTGAGATTTCTGGCCGCGACCAATCAGGATTTGGAAGCGATGACACGGCAGGGAGGGTTTCGCAAGGATCTGTACTATCGGTTGAATGTGGCGCGCGTTGAGCTGCCGCCACTGCGCGAACGCAAAGAGGATATTCCGCTGCTTGTGGAGCATTTTCGGCGCAGACTGGGTCAGGAGGCGATCGAGGCTGTCTCAAACGATTGCCTGGAGAGGCTGATGGAGTACGAATGGCCCGGGAACATCCGCGAGCTGCGAAATGTGCTGGAGCGTATCTTTTTGGTGTGCGAGTCGGGTGTTGTTGAGAGCAGCGACCTGCCCGCGGAGATGCGCGGCCCGAGAAAGGGCGGCTGCGAACTCGGGGCAGGCGAACGGGAGCGGCTGGTGGAGGCGCTTTGTTCCTCGGAGTGGAACAAGAGCCGCGCGGCGGAGCAGATGCACTGGTCACGCATGACGCTTTACAGAAAGATGGCGAAGTACCGGATCAAGCGGTTCTCCTCACCGGACATTCACGTGCCGAACGAGGTGTAACAGGTTATTACACATGTAACAAGCGGGGTGACAGAGGCTGCCGATACCGGCGGCCTCTTCTGTTTTCGGGCATCTGGGCGAAATCTGAATCGCAATGCAGCGTGCATGAATGCATCGCGGCGCTGTCACTCGTTACATCTCTCGATTTCCGGGCTTTTGCGTGCTCTCAAAGCTATCCCCTTCGTTTTCAGCGGAACACGATCACGACTCCGCCTTGATGCGAATGGCACGGCGCTTGCACACATTCATTGAGGACAGGCCGATGGGTCACACAACTCGCAAGAAGCAACTCGAGGAAGAGCCCGAGGCCAGATACGCGAACCACTTTCACGTGGGACACAACGCATTCGAGGTGATCGTGGAGTTTGGTCAGCAGTACACCGAGGGGTCCTGCCAGGACGAGAATGCGCTGCATCCGCGGATGCATACGCGGGTTGCGATGGCGCCCGTATACGCCAAGGAGTTGCAGGAGCTGCTGGAGAGCGCGCTTGACGACTACGAACGGAAATTTGCGCCCATAGTGCCCAGAGGAAAGCATGAGTGACTACACGGTGATCAGCGCGGTGGGGCAAACGCTTCGCGCGCTGCTTACCTCCAACATCACGCAAAGCACTGACGCTCAGATCAAGAACATTCCGATCGAGCTGCTTTCTCCGCGGGAGATGCAGGACAAGAACGACAGCCTTGGCGTCTCGGTATGGCTTTACCGCGTGACGCGCATGGGAGAGATGCTGAACGAGCCGCCGGTGCGTGTGAGCGCAACGCAGATTGCGCGGACTCCTCTGCCGTTGCTGCTCTATTACCTGGTGACGCCGGTGGCCAGCGATCCGATGACGCGCCACGCGCTGCTGGGCAAGGTGCTTCAGGTGATGTACGACCACTCGATCCTTCGCGGAGCGGATCTGCAAGGAACGCTGCAAGGGACGGACGAGCAGCTTCGCGTGGTGCTCGAGGCGCTGAGCCTGGAGGATCTGAGCCTGGTGTGGGATGCGTTGAGCGAACCTTACCAGCTCTCGGTGAGCTACGCGGTGCAGGCGGTGAATATCGACTCCAGCATGGCCCCGGTGCAGATGCCGAGCGTGATGCAAAGAGAAGCGGACTATACGAGGATTCTCTCGGTTGCATGAGGTGACGCAGTCTTGAGCGCGAGTTTGACCATTACCGTCGACAACACCACGTACAGCGTGGTGGACGACCGCTCCACGTTCTATGACGTGGTGATTCAGGGCGCCGTGACGGATGAGATTGCCGGGAGCTTCAATGCGCCGGGATTCAGCGTGGAGACCGCGCGCGCGGATCTGCAGAGCAAGACGACCCAGCAGGGACTGTATGGCGTTGCAGGCTATCCGAACCTGTCGTTTCCCAAGCTGGCGACAACGAGCTATACGGTGAATCTGACATTACAGGCAGCGGGGTACCAGGATTACGCGCTCGCGGTGACGATCCCCGTGAATGCGATCTTCCCGGTGACTGCGCCGGGCGCGGCGATGCGGCGCCTGCCGGTGAGACTGCAGGGGCGCGTGGTTGTGGATGCAACGGGACTGCCGGCAGCGGGCGCGCAGGTTGTGTCGGTCGACAATCCGAACCCGCCATCGCCTCCACCGCCTCCGCCGGTTCCGCATACGAATCTGCTGCGGTCGCCGCTGTATCTTGCGCATGCCGCCGGCGCGCAGGCGCAACTGGTGACGCTGACAACCACCGGCACTGCGCAGTTGACGCTGGCTGCAGCGGCGGGCGCGACCACGGTGACGTTTAACACGACGGCAGGATTGTCGGGCAGCGCATTCATCCGCTTCGCCACAGCAAGCCAGACGCTGGTGGAATATGCGCAGGTGCAGGGTCCTGGGCTTGCAGCGGGGCAGATTGTCCTGCGCAACGGGCTGAACAGGAGCTACGGAGCCGGGGCGGGAACGGATGTTCAGTTTGTAACGGCCACGCCCGCGGGTTCAGCGTCAAGTTTGCTGATCGATGCCGATGCGGGCGATGGCGTTCTGGTGACGGATCAGCTTTTTCAATCAGGAACGCTTGTTGCCGATGGCGGGTCGCCTGCGCTTGTGGAGTACCACGAACTGGGCGCGATCGCCGACGGCAATGGCTACTACGGATTCGAGGGTGTTGGCCGCGTGCAGCAACTTTTTCTGCGCGCGAATCCGGCAACACCGGGAACACCGGTTCTTCCCTGGGCAATCGAGTTCGATCAACCAATCAATGTGGTGGATCTACAGGTATAGAACGCCGCACAGCATTCGCGAGGAGGATGACCAATGGGCACATCGTATCTTTCACCCGGTGTTTACATTCAAGAGGTAAACAGCGGCACGCAGCCGATTGAAGGCGTGAGCACAAGCACGACCGGTTTTGTAGGGATGACGGTGCGCGGGCCCGTCAGCGGTCCTCCGACTCTGGTCACGAGCTTCGCGGATTTTACGCGCAGTTTTGGCGGGTTCATTCCGGACTCAACTACCTTTCACGACTACCGGTATCTGCCGTATGCCGTGAAGGGCTTCTTCGACAACGAAGGCGCGCTTGCCTACATTGTACGCGTGCTGGGGCAGGGCAACGCAACGGCGGCGGATGGCGGCCAGCTTGTGGGCGGGCTGCTGACAAGGCTGTCGGCCGATGCGACATCGGGATCGACGACGGTCGCGCTTGCGACGACGCGCGGGTTGACGACAGCGTCGCATTTGACCTTCAAGCAGACCAAGAACGGCATTGTGACGCAAGAGGGGCCGATCGCAGTTACGAAGTACACGGACAGTGGACAAGTGACATTGGGCGCGGCTCTGACCAAGAGCTACCAGGCACAGTACACGACGGTTGTGACGGATGAGGCCAATCCAGGAACGGCTTGCGAGCTCGATGCCAAGGACCCCGGCGCATGGGGTGGGCTGATTGCGATTCAAGTCAAGCAAAGCTCGCAGGCGCAGTCGCAGGTTGTGTCGATGCCTTCGCTCGACACCGTGCTGCTGACTTCGACGGCCAACTTCTATGTTGGTGCAATTGTCGAGTTCAACCTTGGCAACACAAAGGTGTGGAAGAAGGTGAAGGCCATTGCGGGCAGCAGCATCGTTGTGACCAATGCCTTTGCTGCCTTGACCGACCTGAATCCCGACGGCGGTTTTACTGCGACGGGCGCGCGCACCTGCGAGTTCGACATTCTGGCGTCGTGGAACGGCGTGAACGAGCAGTGGCGCTACCTGTCAATGGACAACACGATTCCGAGCTACTACGCGACGGTGATCAACAACGGATCTTCGCTGCTTGCGGTGCCGTCGACCGCGGTGGGCGACAGCGTGACCGATGATCCGTTCATCTTTCCTTCCGCGCCGGACGGGCTGAACCTGACGCTGACCGGCGGCAGCGATGGAACGGCCGCACCGCTGGATTCCGATTACATCGGCGTGGACAACGGGCCGGGCGCCAGGACCGGGGTTCAGGCGCTGATCGATCAGGACGACATTGCGATTGTGGCAGTGCCGGGAATAACCGACCAGAACGTGCAAAACGCTCTGATTACGCACTGCGAGACGCTGATGTATCGCTTTGCCATTCTGGATCCCGCGCCGCACGGAGGCAGCGGGGACGTGCCGGCGACACTGCCGGATATTCAGAACCAGCGGAATCTCTACGACACCGAGTACGCGGCGATCTATTATCCGCGCGTGAAGGTCTTCGATCCGCTCACGAATACGGATATTACCGTGCCGCCGAGCGGACACATTGCTGGCATTTATGCCCGCGTCGATGAGACGCGCGGCGTTTACAAGGCGCCGGCGAACGAGCTGATCGGCGGCATCGACGCCATTGAAGTGAAGGTGAGCAAGGGCGACCAGGATGTTCTGAATCCCTTCCCGGTAAACATCAATGTGCTGCGCGATTTTACCGCGCAGAGCCGCGGGCTGCGGGTTTACGGGGCGCGCTGCATTACCAGCAATGCGGAGTGGATGTATGTAAACATCCGCCGGCTGTTCATCTTCCTTGAGCACTCGCTGGATATTGGCACGCAGTGGGCGGTGTTTGAGCCGAACGATCAGGCACTGTGGGCAAGGCTGACACAAAGCGTCTCGGCGTTCCTCACCACGGTGTGGAACGACGGCGCGCTGATGGGCGCCAAGGCATCCGACGCATTCTTTGTGCGCTGCGATCAGACGACAATGACGCCGGACGACATTCAGAATGGACGGCTGGTGATGCAGATTGGCGTTGCACCGGTATTCCCGGCCGAGTTTGTGATCATCCAGATCGGACAGTGGCAGGGCGGCTCATCGGTTCAGGAACTGTAGAAAGAGGAGGAGAACATGGCAACTGGCGTACGCAACGATCCCTATCGTGGGTTCAATTTCCGGGTTGAACTGGACAACACGAGCGTGGCGGCATTCAGAGAGTGCAGCGGCCTGACGCTCAATACCGACCCGGTGGACTACCGCGAGGGAACCGATTCCTGGCTTTCCGTGCGGAAGCTGCCTGGCTTGCGCAAATACACCAATATCACGCTGAAGCGCGGATTTACCGACAACCAGGACCTGTGGCAGTGGTACCTGAACATTCTCAACGGTGTGGACGACCGTCGAAATGGCGCCATCGTGCTACAGGACGAGACCCACACGGACAAGCTGCGCTGGGAGTTCCAGAACGGCTGGATCTGCAAGTGGGAAGGCGCAACGATGAACGCGACGAGCAACGACGTTGCGATCGAGACGATTGAGATTTGCCACGAGCGGCTTGAGCTGTCTTAAGGCCGACAGGGACTAAAGCGACTATGCCGACTTACACAACTCCCGGGGTTTACTTCGAACCCACGGACCAGAACGGCCAGGGGATCTCCGCTCTGCGCACGGACATTGCCGCATTCATCGGCATTGCGCAGATGGGGCCGCTGAACGTTCCTACTCCGGTGAACACCTGGGAGCAGTTTCAATCGGTATTCGGCAACTACATTCCCAACGGGTATCTTGCCTACTGCGCGAAGGCGTTCTTCGATAACGGCGGCCAGACGCTTTATGGGGTGCGGGTTGCGGCTCACGAGGCAGAGACAGCGACGAACCCCGCGGCTATACAGCCCGCCGATGGCTTTTCCTCCATCCTGTTATCGACAGCGGGCTTTGCGGCCGGCGCGCTGGTCACGGCTCGTCAAACGGTGTCAGGCGTAGCGAGCGGGGTGCAGCCTGCGAACGGAGCTGCCTCGCGGCTTGCCTCAGCAAGCGGTTTTCCTCAGGGGTCGGTGGTGCGCATTGTGCAGACAGTGCCGTCGCCTGTGGTGAACGTACGGACGGTTGAGGCCGTTGTCGCCGCCACCAACACGCTCTACTGGGATACGCCGCTCGATGCTTCGTTTGTGCTGACGCAGCCGATCGAGTTCAGCGCGTTCCAGCATTGCGATCTGATGGTGCAGTCAGTGAACGCGGGAACGAACACGGTCACCTGGACTTCTTCGCTCGCCGGGCAATTTAATCTGGCGGCGTCGATTGAGTTCGGCACTGGAGCTTCGACATCACGCGGCGAGCTGTTCGATACAGACGGAAATCCGACGATCCGGCTGACTGCATTGAATCCCGGCGTGTGGGGCGATTCGCTTTCTGCCTTTGTGGCGCTTAACAACTCCGCGGCAGCGACAACCTCCACGGTCCAGCCGCAGCCTACGACTGGATTGGGAAGCCTGCTCACCTCGATTGTGGGGTTTCCAGTTGGAACGGTGGTGAAGGCGTGGCAGGCGGGCGTTGCGCCGCAGTACCGGATTGTTGCTGGCACCGATCCCACGATGAACCTGCTCGTCTGGGACACGCCTCTAACAGCCCCGCTCGACTTTACAAAGCCGATCTCGTTCGAGTCCTGCGAGTTCACAATTACTGTGCTGCTGAACGGAATGGAGCAGGAGATCTTTTCGGGTCTCTCACTGGACACGCGCAGCGCACAGTACATTGAGACAGCCATAAGTCCGGCGACGTCGAGGTTTGTTCAGGCAACGGATCTTCACTCGCCCGCGTCCTACCCAGACCGTTTGCCTGACCCTTCAGCGCGACAGCTCGGTGAAGGAGTGCTGTCGCTGTGGGGGGGCAGAGACGGTATAGCAGCGCTGACCGCGTTGCAGTTTACCGGTGACCCGTCGAGCGAGACCAGGCTGGGCCTGCGCTCGCTAGAGGATGTGGAGCAGGTGTCGATGGTGTGCGCTGCCGACATCCTCATCGAGCCGGTTCCGGCAGCGATGTATGCGCCTGCGCCACCGGCCAAGGTGAATCCCTGCCTGCCGCACACAAGCGTGACGACCGCGCCGCAGTACACGCCGCCTCCCGTGGAGGCCACGCCGCAGTTTTCGCTTGACGATGTCTTCTTCGTGCAGCAGGCGATCATCTCCCACTGCGAAGCGATGCAGTATCGCGTTGCGCTGCTCGATCCGCCTGACTTTGGTTATCCGAAGCAGCAGGTCAACCTGGGCGAGATTCAGACGTGGAGGAATCGCTTCGACTCAAGCTATGCGGCGCTCTATTTTCCATGGGTTTACGTATCCGATCCACTTCTGCTCAACAACCAGATTGTGCGGCGCATTCCACCCAGCGGTCATGCTGCGGGAGTTTGCGCGCAAACGGATTTAAACGTTGGCGTTTTCAAGGCTCCGGCAAATGTCGAGCTGCAATGGGCGCAGGACGTGACGCTGGCGGTGACGCCGGATATGCAGGGCTTTCTGAATCCTCTGGGCATCAACTGCATTCGCAGTTTTCGCGGGCGCGGATTGCGAATCTACGGCGCGCGCACCCTGAGCGGCGATACGAACTGGCAGTTTCTCAACGTACGCAGACTGATGTGCATGATCGAACATGCCCTGGAGATTGCGCTGCAGTGGGCTGTCTTCGAGCCGAACAACTTCTACCTGTGGCACAAGGTGCGGCTGGCCGCTACGACATTCCTAACGTCGCTATGGCAGCAGGGGGCTTTCACCGGCAGTTCGGCAGATCAGGCGTTCTTTGTGAACTGCGACCAGCTAACCAATCCAGCGGCGACGACAAGCGTGGGGCAGATGCTGGCGACGATCGGCGTTGCGCCCACCGTGCCGGCTGAGTTTGTCGTCTTTCGGATTGGCCGGACGGAAGACACGCTGGAGGTACAGGAGCAGTCATGAGCTCGACGTCTCCGACTCTGCCTCCCGATCCGTTTCGCGGGTTCAACTTTGTTGTCGCGCTCATCGACTCATCGAGCCTGTTGAGCTTTGTGGCGTCGGCGCTGGGGAGTTTCGCTACGGCTGGATTCAGCGAATGCACGGGGCTCGATATGAGCCTGGACGTGGAGGAGTACAAGGAAGGCGGCAACAACGGAACTCTGCTTCGCTTTCCCACACGGGTGAAGTGGGGCAATCTGCGGATGAAGCGCGGCGTGACGTTCGCCAACGATCTGTGGCTGTGGCACTACAACTTTTCGCAAGGCAAGGGCACGAGGCGAGACGGGATTGTTGTGCTGCAGGATGAGCGGCACAATCCCGCGATCGTGTGGTCGTTCACACGCGCGTTGCCTATCAAGTGGACGGGGCCGAGCTTCAACGCGGGGCAGAGCCAGGTGGCATTCGAGGAGGTAGAGATTGTGCATGAGGGCCTGATGGTGTGGTCATTGGGCGGCGGAATCTCAACCATGCTGGGAATTGGGTGAGGCGATGGACATTCGAGTGCAGGACGTGCAGAGCAGAATTCAGACGACGGACTCGCAGAAGCTGCTTGATCCGCGGATGATGAGCGAGATTGTGCGCGCTTGCGTACGCGCGGTGAAGGAAGACCTGGAGCGCGAAAAACGCATGGCGCAAGACCGCAAGCTGACGAATGGAATTGCGGAAGACAGGCACTAAGCGAGTGCGGTAGAGGGTTGAGCGATGAGCATGACGTTAAAGGCGCAGTTCCAGCGAGTGGACACCACGGGTGCGCTCACCGGGCCGGTCATTCCTGTCAGCTTCAATCCCACGGAGTACACGCTTACCAAGGGCGCGCAGACGGCGGAGATTGCGATCCCGGGGCTGGACTCGCCGATCTTGCAGTTTGTACGCGGCCAGTCGGAGTCCATGACGCTCGATCTGTTCTTTGACAGCACGGACGGCGGAATGGGCATGTCCGCAACGTCGGTGACAGAGCAAACGGACCCGTTCTATCAGTTGGTCAAGATCGATGGCACGGTTCATGCGCCCCCTGTGGTGTTTTTCTCGTGGGGGCCGGAGTTCCCTGGCAATCGCGCGTACTCCTCCATGGGCGGCGGCACGGGAAGCCAGCAGCGGTTCGGCTTCAAGTGCATCGTAGAGAGCATCCGGCAACGGTACACGCTCTTCAGCCCGCTTGGCGTTCCGCTGCGCGCCACGTTGAGCGTAACGCTGAAGGAGTACAAGACACTCTCCGAGCAACTCGCGGAGCTGAACCTTCAGTCGCCCGATCACACCAAGGCACATGTAGTGCAGCAGGGCGAAACGCTGGCGCAAATATCCGCTGACGCATACAACGATCCGACGCAATGGCGCGCGATCGCAAACAAAAACTCGATTCTCGATCCACTCCACCTTACGCCCGGCACGATTCTTCAGATTCCCGTGCTGGCGATTGGATAACGCATGTCAACGGCTGCCATTCCGATCTACAGCCAGCAGGAGACGTTCTACGTCCCCACGGTTCAGCTTGTCGTGCGCGGCCGCCCCCTGGGCGCGGAGGTGATTCACGACCTGATCCAGGTGACGTATCGCGACAGCGTGAACGAGATCGACACATTCTCGATCGAGATCAACAACTGGGATGCAGATGCGCGCACGTTCAAGTTTTGTCCGCCGCTGAAGACTTCGTCCGAGGACTTTACCGGAATCTTCGATCCCGGCACAGAGATCGAGTTGTGGATGGGCTACCAGAATCAGGGCAACATGCGGCGCATGATGGTGGGCGAGATTACGGGGCTGGAGCCGAACTTTCCAGGGGCCGGAGCGCCGACGCTGACAGTGACGGGATTGAATGAGATTCACCAACTGCGCGGCGAGCAGCATACCTATTCGTGGACGACCGGCGATAAGACAGACACGCAGATTGCCATTGAGCTTGGTAACAAGCCGGTGAAGTCGGGGCAGCCCGGGCTTGGGATTCCGGTGGTGTCAAACCCGGCAGCGAATGAGACACCCGATGCGTTCGTGTTCATGAACAACCAGTACGACATTGTGTTTCTGCTGGAGCGTGCGCGCCGGCACGGCTACGAGGTGTATCTGGATGAGGATCCGGAGACGGGCAACAAGACGCTCTACTTTGGTCTGTCGCAGAGCAACAGCAATGCGCCGGTATACCGACTGGAGTGGGGACGCTCGCTGATCAACTTTAAGCCGACGCTGAGTACGGCCAAGCAGGTATCGCAGGTTACGGTGCGCGGCTGGGACCGCACGGCTAACGCGAAGATCGAAGTGAACTACAAGCTGCAGGACCTGTGGAAGGACCAAGGAAAATCGCAGGCAGAGATAGCACGGCTTACTCAGATTTCTAAGGCCTATGCAACGCGCACGGATGTGGTGACGCGGCCGCCGGTGCGGACGACGGCCGAAGCCAAGCAGCTTGCGCGGGCCACACTAGAGGACCAGAGCAAGAAGCTGATTGAAGCTAGCGGATCGACGGTGGGCCTGCCGGACCTTCGCGCCGGGTGCGCGCTGGAGGTGATCGGCTTTGGCATCGTGACCAGCGCGAGCGGACAACTGATGGGCGCGAGCAGCGATTTCGACGGCGAGTATTACGTGACGGAGACGACGCACTCGATCGGCGGGAGCGGATACAGGACGGACTTCAAGGCGAGGCGTGAAGGCCCGGTGCAGATGTAGCGGAAGCAACGAAGCAGGAGCAAGACTGTGGGACGTTTTTCGGGAGTGGTGACAGGCAAGGTAACGAGCGTCGACGACCCTGATGGCCAGGGCCGGGTGCAGGTGAATTTCCCCTGGCTCGGCGGCCAGAACCAGGGCTACTGGTCGCCGGTTGCAACGCTGATGTCAGGCGGAGGGCGCGGCTCGTGGTTCATGCCTGTGGTGGGCGATGAGGTCTTGGTGGCATTCGAACAGGAGGACGTCAATCACTCGTATGTGATTGGGTACATGTGGAACGGGCAGGACACTCCGCCGAGCACCGATACTAATCTGCGCACCATTCGATCGGTGAATGGGCATGAGATTCAACTGTACGATCCGCCGGTGTCTGGCGGGGACCAGGGCTACATTCGCTTGCAGTACGCGCGCGGAGACGGCTCGATGAACATTGTGGAGATCAACAATACGGGAATCGTGATTCAAAGCGATTCGTCGATCACGCTCAGCGCGCCGACGATCACGATCAATGGCAGGCCGGTGTCAATCAGCACCTCTCCGATTTAGGCAGCGTGCAAGTGAGCAGGGAACGAAGAAGGGAAAGACGAGTTGAGCGCAAACGTGCAAGTTCCGTGCGTGGCAATCCCATCGATTGGGCCGCTGCCCACCATCTCGCTGCCACTTGGCTTCGAGTTGCAGGCGGTAGCGGACCTGTCAAAGGGTCCGCCCACCGACTGCCAACTCATTCACAGTCTCTTTGTACAGCTGATGCCGTTCCTCGGCTCGCTTACCTGCATTCTCAAGATTCTTGGCGTCATTGGGTCGCTGGAGGAGTTCATGACCTCCTTCACCAAGGGACCTTTCGGCGCCATATCGGCCGCTGGAGACGTGCTCAAGTCGATCGCAGACATGAAGGACTGCATCTCGATCGCGATCCCGGCGTTATCGATTCTCGAGACCATCAAGGGCATCTTGCTGCTGGTCATAGGGTATCTGGAGTGCTTTGTCGCCGCGATCAAGAGCGTGCTCGATATTCAGGCGAAGATCAATTTTTCAGCGGCGCAGGGGAATCCGGCATTGCTGTCGTCGCTGCACTGCGCCAGCGACAACGCGCAGACCGCGATGCAGCAGATCATGCAGGCAATCCAGGTCGTCGAAGCGCTCTTCAAGATTATGCAACCGCTGCTCAAGCTCAGCCCCGTTCCGATTCAGCTCCCCTCGCTTGGCCAGATACCGGGAGCCAAGACGCTTGCGGAGATTACACAGGCGGTCGATCAGCTGGACGCAATGCTTCTGCAACTAAAGCAACTGGTGCAGTCACTGCCCTAGAAGGGGAGAGAAGAACCGATGGCAGCGTCGCTGGACAGAACGTATCTCGGCACGGGATGGAAGTTTCCCGTACGCGTGAACCCTTCCGGGAGCCTTGCGTGGTCGGAGGGAGAGCAGAGCGTTCAGGAATCGATTTGGCTTATTTTGAGCACGGCAATGGGCGAACGGCAGATGCTTCCGAGTTTCGGATGCGGGATGCAGGACATGGTGTTTGCACCGAACAACTCGACGACGCAGACCAACATCCAGCACATGGTAAAGCAGGCGCTGGCGCAGGGCGAGGCGCGCATCGATGTGCTGGACGTGACGGTGAGCGCCGCGCCGGATGAGGCGAATATGCTGCTGATCCGTGTGGACTACAGGATTCGCGCCAATAACGCCATGAACAACATGGTTTATCCGTTCTACGTGACAGAAGGGACGGGAGGTTAGCCATGCCATTGCAAGCACCGAACCTGGACGACCGCCAGTACGCCGACATTGTGACGCAGGCCAAGACGCTGATTCCGCGCTATGCGCCGGAGTGGACCAACTTCAACGACAGCGATCCGGGCATGACGCTGGTGCAGTTGTTTGCGTGGATGACGGAGATTCTCATCTATCGCATCAACCAAGTGCCGGACCTGAACTACATCAAGTTTCTGCAACTGTTGGGCATCGAGCTGCAGCCTGCGCAGCCCGCGGTGGCAAATCTGACATTCAGCCTGGCGCGGCCCGATCTTTCGTACGCCATTGTGCCGCAAGGCACGCAGGTGGCGGCAGCGGGAAGCAGCAGTTCAAGCCAGCCAATCGTGTTTGAGACGGATACCTCGCTTATCGCGATCGGACCGGCGATCACCGCGATTCAGAGCTTCGATGGCTTCGCTTATTCGAACCTTACCAGCCGGAACAACAATGCAGGCCAGTGGTTCTATCCGCTTGGTCAAAATCCGCAGCCTGGCTCGGCGCTATTGATCGGATTTTCGACGACCGCGGCTTTCCCGACACAGCAGATCGATCTCTACTTTTCGCTTTACGACAATATGCTTACCCCGGAAGTTATGGAGTGCGGCGCGGCGCTTCCGCCGCCGGCAACGCTCGTGTGGGAGTACTGGGACGGCTCGGAGTGGAGCCCCATCTCGCTGTCGAGCGACGGCACGCGGGCCTTCAGCCAAAACGGGCATATTCAGTTCAGCGGGCCGGCACTGATTCAGGCCGCGCCGGTGGGCCAGATTACGACAAGCCTCTACTGGATTCGCGCGCGCGCGGTGGCCACAAGCTACGAGATGCCTCCGCAGGTTGCATCGATTCTAACGAATACGGTGCAGGCGGCGCAGGCGGTGACTATCACCAACGAGATTCTTGGCGGCAGCGACGGAACGCCGAATCAGACATTCACAACGGCGAACTCGCCGATTGTTGTGCTGCCAACGCCGATTTCGGTGACAAATTCCGACCGCACGACCGCGCAGGTGACGAGCCTGCAATTGACCGTGGATGAGGGCCAGGGACCGATGACCTGGCAGCAGGCGGATGACTTCTTCGCTTCGGGGGCTGACGACCCCAATTTCATGCTGGACCGGACAACAGGAGTGATTACGTTCGGCGATGGCGTGCACGGACGCATTCCCGGCGTGAATCTATCGAGCCCGACGGACAACATTGTTGCAAGCAACTATCGCTATGGCGGCGGTAGCGCGGGGAATCTTCCGGCAGCGAGCATTACGCAGATTCAAAGTTACGTGCCGTCAGTGAATGCGGTGACGAATTACGCTCCGTCACAGGGCGGTACCGACGAGGAGAGCGTGGCCGATGCAAAGCTGCGCGCCCCGCTGGCGCTGCAAAGCAACAATCGCGCAGTGACGGACAGCGACTTCGAGTATCTGGCCACGCAGGCTCCGGGAGCCAACGTGGCGCGCGCCAACGCGCTGCCGCTCTATCATCCCGATTTTCCCAACGGACAGGTGCCGGGAGTGGTGACGGTAGTGGTGGTTCCCAACTCGCCGGCCGCCAATCCCACGCCGAACCAGACCACGCTACAGGCTGTATGCCAGTACCTTGATGCGCACCGGCTGCTAACCACCGAGGTGCACGCGATGGGGCCAACGTACCGGAAGATTCGCGTGCAGGCGAGCCTTGCTGTTCAGCCGGGCTCCGACCTGGCGACGGTGCAGAATGCGGCCGTACAGGCGCTGAGCACATTCTTCAGCCCACTGGCTGGCGGCCCGGATGGAACTGGCTGGCCGTTTGGCGGCGAAATTTACTACTCCGATGTCTATCGTATTCTGCTGGGCATTTCCGGAGTGCAGCGCGTCAATACCGATCAATTGATTCTGATTCTCGACAACATGCGTCAGCAGCTTTGCCACGATGTGCCGATCAATCCTGGCGAGTTGCTGTACAACGACCCGCTTGGCCACGACGTTCAGGTGGCCTACAGCACCGGTTCCTAAGCGATATGAACAAGAAGACGCCAAGTTATCTGATGAACGGCATCGTGGGCTGGCGAATAGCCTCATCCACGAACGTTGTCTTTGCCGACGACGGGCGTACGATGACGCTGCAGCCGCTGCCAGGCTCGCTGCGGCCGCTTATCGACAAAGCAGGCAGCTTTGGCGGGCTCACGAGTGCGATAGGCGTAGCCGTTGACAGCCGCGACGATGTGTACATTCTGGACGGCGCGACCTGCGAACTGAAGCGATTCGACCGCTGCTCGCAGAAGTATGAGATTGTGCATTGCGTCGGCGGGTACGGCAGCGAGCCGCGGCAGTTGCAGCACCCGCACGGCATGGCGATCTCCAATTGCGACAACCTCTACATTGCGGATACGGGCAATCATCGTGTGCAGATGTTCTCGCTTCACGATGTTGCTCTTCGCGCTGTGTGGGGACCGTTCCGCGTGAAGAAAAGTGCAGACGGTTACTCGCTTGAGGCAGCCGTGCCTGCCGTGGAGCCACCAACGGAAACGAAAAAGAGCAGGCTGGTGTATCCGGCGGACACATGGTGGCCGTGGGATGTGGCTGTCTACGGCGATGGGAGAGTGTATGTCTCAGACTACGCAAATGGCCTTGTCCACTTCTTCGATGCATCGGGCTGCTGGCGGTTTGCTTCAGATGGCGCAGGAAAGGGGCAACCGGCACTGAGCAAGCCCACGCGAATCGCAGTGGATGTGAAGGGTCGCGTGTACGTAATCCAGGATGGCTCGTCGAATGTGGTTGTGCTGGATGCGGAGGGCAAGTTCCTGGGCACGGTGGATCAGCCGGCGGAGATTGCGGGACGGTTTACGCCAGTGGAAGTCGCGGTGGACGTGAATGGAAACATCTGCCTGAGCGACTGCCTGACGCGCAAGGTGTACTTTTATCAGCCGGTGGGCGATGGTGCGTGGAAAGGCTGCCACTGCTGCGGTTCGGTGCAGGCCTTTGCGGCTTCCATGGTGTTTGACCGCAGCGGCGCGCCGCTGCTTGCCGACGGCGCGCAGAGCGTCTGCCAGCTTGAACCGGCCGCGGCGTATCCACAAAGCGGGAGCTACATTGCGGGCCCGCTGGACAGCAAGACGTACCGCTGCGTGTGGCACCGGGTGGTGCTGTCGGGGTGCGTACCCCAAAGCGCATCGGTGCGGGTTGACACGTTTACTTCAGAGTCTGCAAAGAGCACGGACGAGGTGTTGAGCCTGCCGAACAGCCGCTGGGCTACCGCGCAGATCGATACATCGAGCGCGGGCCGCGATTGGGATTGCCTGATCTTGAGCGCGCCGGCGCGGTATCTCTGGCTGCGTTTGACGCTGAGCGGGGATGGCGCCGAGACGCCGGAAATTACTCGGGTGCGTGTAGAGTATCCGCGCGCCTCTTCGTTGCAGTATCTGCCCGCGGTGTATCGCCAGGATGCAATGAGCGCCGACTTTCTCGATCGCTTTCTGTCGATCTTCGACACACTTCGTGGAACAATCGACGATCGCGTTACGGCGATTGCGCGCTACTTCGATCCGATGGCGACGCCGGCCAATCGAAAGAACATGGGAGGCACCGACTTTCTCTCGTATCTGGCGTCGTGGCTGGGGCTCACGCTCAGCAGCAACTGGCCGGTAGAGAAGCGGCGCGAACTGGTGAAGCAGGCGCACAAGCTCTTCGCGCTGCGGGGCACACCGCAGGGGCTCAGGCTGGCGATTGAACTCTACGCAGGAGTGCGGCCATCGATTCTTGAGATGTTTCGTCTGCGTCGCTGGCTGATTGTGAACCAGTCGACGCTTGGCGACTGCTCGTCGGTGTTTGGACCGGACGTGATGCAGCGCTTGCAGATTGGTGCGAACTCGACAATTGGCGGCTTCAGGCTGATCGATTATGGCGATCCGAGTCTGGATATGTTCAACGAGTACGCCAATCAATTCTTAGTGATTGTGCCTCGATGGAGCGGCGCGGGCGACGAAGACCTGCAGAATCTGCAGCAGATCGTACAGATGGAGCAACCGGCGCACACGGTAGCCAACGTCAGCTGGGCAGAGCCGCGCTTCCGTGTTGGCATTCAGTCTTTTATCGGCGTGGACACGATTGTGGGCAGCTACCCACTGGGCGTGATTGAAGGACACGGAACACTTGGATACGACACCGTGCTGGGGGTTCCGGGCGAGGCGGCCTGGCCGCCGATGCGCGTGGGACGCGACTCCACGGTGGGAACAACAACACGGCTGAACTGAGAAAGCGAGGGAGACATGGGCGACTGCAACTGCAAACACAAGGCATCGGCGCCGGGCTCGGTGTGCGTCGAGTGCGACATCCCGCAGCTTGCGCGCAACAACTACTTCACGGGCAAGCTGCTGGTGGAACGCGACTTTACCGACGAGCAGCGGTACTTTCTCGGAAAGCTGCGCCGACACAATCAACAATTGCACGGATGGGGAGCTGTTTGCGGCCTGAAAGTGGTGGAGCATCCGAACCCCGCCTGCGAACCGCAGTATGTGCTGATCAAGCCAGGCACAGCCGTGGACTGCTGCGGGCGCGAGATCGTGATTCAGCACGAAGAGTACTTCGATTTCCGCGAAAAGTTCCGGACCAACTGGCAGGCGCAGAACGGGCCGGCCTCGCAGCCCGATACGGCCAAGCACACGATCCAGATCTGCGTGGACTACGCGGAGTGCGCGGCGGAGAATGTGCCCGCAGTCTTTGACGAGTGCAGCCAGAACGGCGCAGCATGCCGGCCCAACAGGATTGTCGATGGCTACTCCTTCGATGTGATCATCGATCCGAAGAAGAGCGATGGCGATCCCGCCGGTGTTGTGTTGAAGTGGGATGAAACCCTGGCGCTTGCGGGCGCGGTGAGCGTGGCGCTGAGCGAGTCAACCAAGAGTCTGTATGTGCTGGCCAATGCCTCTTCGGGAGCGACGCTTTACGCAGTCGATACGGACAATGGCTCGATTACCGGATCGCAGAGCTTCGTGAATGACACGGGGCTCGGCGTCGCTGTCTCGCCGGGAGGCGACTTTGTGTATGTCGCGCTTCAGCCTCCGACGCCTGGCTCAGGCACGCAACCCGATCCGCAGATTGCGGTGCTGAGTTCCGACTTCACGAAGACTGTGAGCACGCTAACTGTAACCGGCGGGGCCGGGAAGCCGGTGAGCCTGGCAGTTGCGCCGGCGCCGGATGACCGGCTGATGGCAGTCAACTCCGCTGCGGGAGCGATGATCTGGGCTACGGACATCACGACCTCATCCACTCCAGCTGCGCCCACAACAATCACTGTTGGTACGGGCCCTTGCGATGTGGCGATAGGCGCGAGCGGAAAGTACGCTTACGTTGCCAACGGCGGCAGCAGCAATGTAACCGCGGTGGAACTGTCGAATCTGGCTGTCACCACAGTTGCCGTTGGCACAGGAGTGACGAATCCATCTGCGCTCGCCGTCGCCAGCAACTCAGCCGGAGACACGCTGGCGGTTCTTGACGCAATAGCGCAGAGGATCTATCTGATTGGCATTCGGCCCGATCCGGCGTCGGCTGCAGCGCTGGGCGATCCAATTACTGGCTTCGCGAATCCAGTGGTGGGGTTGTGCATCTCAAGCGGCGGACGCTGGATCTACGCCATCGAGAAGGATGCGAGTGGAACGGGATCGGTTCAGCCGGTGGATGAGCACGCGGCAGAACGGAAGCTGCCGCAGATTCTCGGTAAGGCGGTTGCAACGGGTGTGGCTCCGGGCGGCGATGTTGCGATCAACAAGGCTGGCACGCGGCTTTACATTCCATACGCAGGCGACAGCAAGACTCCGGGAGCGGTGGCGGTTGTCGACATCTCGCAGACCGACTGCTCGGGCATTTTTGACGAGGCCATTGACGGCTGTCCCGATTGCACGGGCGGCAACTGCATTGTGCTGGCGACAATTACCGATTACGTGTACAACGCCGCGGTGACCGACAGCATGATCGACAATCTGACGGACCGCAGATTGCTGGTGAGCACAGATCTGTTGACGGAGGCCGTGCGCTGCCTGCTCGATCAGAGTCCTGCGGCAGGAGTGCCGGGTCCTGAGGGACCTCCGGGACCAGCGGGCGCGGCAGGACCTAAGGGCGATCCTGGCCCGCAGGGGATTCAAGGCGTGCAGGGGGTTCAGGGACTGCAAGGCATACAGGGAGAGCAGGGGATCCCCGGTACTCCCGGTCTGCCGGGCGGATCAGGGCCGACGGGACCAGCGGGACCGGGGCTCGAAACAAAGCTGACAAGAATCGCGGCGTTGAGCTGGACACACGGAAAGCCGAGCCGGCAAACGATCGTCATTGGAACCAACAGGCCGCTGTTTGCATTAGCCATGCAGTTCACCAATCCCATCGACATCTCGCAGATCGACGCTGAGTATGTCTTTCAGGTGTGGATACCAGAGACGAAGCAGGTGTCGGGCGCTGTTGAAATTCAATGGGTGCAATTGGTCGGAACGATCAAACCGATCGACATTTCGGCGGCCGACATCGACGCATCCGGTCAGATCGTCAAGGCAACCGCTGCCACGGGCTCAACCGCCAACGGCGTCGCGTTTGTCATCGAGAAGGTGGACATGCAATTCACCAGCGTCAAAGTGCGCTTTCTTGGCGATTTTGTTCTGGACGGCTCAAAGCGCGCGGTTTGCTCGGAGTTTGTGCGGGCGCAGTTGCCCACGGGCGAGATTCCAGCGGGAAGCGATCTGGGCCTCGAGGGCGGGACATTTGAGAGTTGGATGACCGCGGGGAAGTGAGCCACCAGCAAGCATGATCAGCGGCGCATGCCGCATGGGACGAAACGGAGGAAAGCGATGGCTATCTATACAACAGGGCTGACGAATACAGCCGTGAACAGGGTGACGGCAACCGCAGCGACTCCATGCTGCTGCCCGGCATGCACCGGGCTGCAGTGCCTGGACCGCACACGATTCTTTGCAGGGCAACTGCTGAGCGAAGCGGACCTGAACAACGAGCAGTCCTATTGGCTTGCCAAGAGCCGCCTGCACAACCGCTATCTGAACGGGTGGGGCGTGGTCTGCGGAATGCAGGTGGTGTGCGGCGAGTGCGATGGCTGGGTAACGGTGCAGAGCGGCTACGCCATCGATCCGTGCGGCAACGACATTATTGTCTGCGAAAACCAGAACTTTAACGTGCTGAAGGCGATCCAGGCTTGCTGCGCGCCGGCCAAGAAGCAGACGGCCAACTGCTCGCCGCTGCGCTACAACCCATCGCCCACATGCAAGGGCAGCAAGCAGGAGTGGTGTATCACGATTCAGTATCGCGAGCAGGCGTCGCGCATGGTTACGCCGCTGACGAATGCCACATCGCAATCGACATGCAGTTGCGGTTGCGGGAGCGGAAAGACGAATGGCGGAAGTGGAAGCTCGAACGCGTCGAGCGGGTCGTGCTCAAGTTCGAGTGCAGCTCAATCCACTTCGAGCACTGCGCCAGCCGGCGCATGTGAAGCAACGCGGATTGTTGAGGGCTTTGAGCTTGGCGTTGTGCCGGCAACCGAGGTGGCGGCAGAACTGAAGGCGGTCTCCCCGGGATCGCTGACTTACCAACTGGATGAATGCACTGCGGGGTTGATCGCCTTGGCGGAACAGATGCCGAAGATCGACTCGCAAGGGTCGTCTGAAGCGGCATACCAGAGCTTGTGCAGCTTCTTCTCGACCGTACAAAGCTTCTTCTCGGCTGACACCACGCTGACACATTGTTCGCTACTTGAGAAGCTTTCTGGAATCAAGATTGTCTCCGGACAGGACATCGCCACGTATCTTGGCATTGCCGCGGAGCTGAAAAAGCTGATTGCCTTTGCATATCTCGATTGCCTGTGCTATGCCATTGTGCCTCCCTGCCCGCCGCCGCCTTGCGACAACCGCATTGTTCTGGCGTGCCTGACGATTCAGGACGGGCGGATCACGGACATTTGCCACTTCCCGGGACGAAAGCAACTGATCACGCTCCAGACGCTGGGCTACTGGCTTGGCCCGCTGGGACTGGACAAGATCGGCTTGGTGCTGGAAGAGATCTTTGCACTGGTCTGCTGCAATGCGGAGAGAGGATTGACGAATCCGAAGGATATCTTCGGCGACGCTGCCTATAACAAGGAGATGGTGACCACGGCAGGCATCACAAGCGGAGCCGATGTTCACCGCATCGCCTCGCACTACCTTTCGCAAACGCTGGGCGCTTCAGTGGTCAACGTGATTTCACCGAATACGAGCGCGGTCGATCTGCGGCCCATGGTGAACATGGACTCGAAGATGGTTGTGGAGAAACTGCGCGAGCAGGGATTTCAGAAGGTCACGATGCAAGCAGTCGATGACGACTCGTCGTGGACGGCCGACGCGGTCAATTCCAGTGCGCAGTTCACACCATCGGCCGTTACTGCCGGCCAGCCGCTTACGGTATACACCAAGGGCAGCGTGGCGGTTGGATTCGATGTAGTCGATCCAACGACCGCCAAGATTCAGGACCTGCAGGATCAGATCACGGCGTTGCAGAACCAGTTGAACCAGGCGGCGCAGCAACCTGCGGCGCAACAACCGGAAGCGGCACAGCAGGCGGGCCCGTTGCAGCAACCGGCAACGACATCCAAGCCGAAGACAGCCAAACCCTGATCCAGCGACGGGAATGGTGTCAGTTTGAGAGGGATAAACAGCCATGGCGGATATCACGGATATTGAGAGGCTGAATTACTACGAGGGCGAGTACCTGGGCGCGGTGGATTTCGAGGCCGAGCAGGAGTACCACCGCGACATGCGCCGCCGCCACAGCATCGGGCCGCACACGTGGGGCATCGTCACGGGGCTCGATGTGGCGCAGTTTTTGAATGGCGGAGCCAACAAAGAAGTGGATGTGTTCATCCAGCCCGGCGTGGCGGTGGACGGCTTTGGCCGCGAGGTGGTGGTCTTTGCTCCGTATCAACTCACTGCTGACTTGTTTACCGACTTCTCGCAAAAGCAGACGCTGAGCGTGTGGATTGGCTACACGCAGCAGATGATCTCGCCGTCATCGGATACCTGCGCGTCGCAAGGGCAAACGAACGCCTATAGCCGCGTGCAGGAAAACTTTCAGATTGTCATCGATCCGATTCCGCCCACTAGAGATCCCATCGTGGTGGCAGGCAACGATGTTTCATTGCCATCGGCCAAGGGTTGGACACAGCCGGGCTGGCAACCCACTCTGCCGTCGAATGAAGGCGATGTCGAGTTGCCCTTCGACGGCTCGGTGCCGTTTCAGGCGCTGCCGGACGATAATTCGGATGCTACGTGGCTGATTCCGCTCGGTCAGGTGATATGGGACGGACCGAATCAACGATTCCTGCAGAGTTCGACGGCTCTCGCGAACAAGGGCCGGATCTATTCGGGAAACGTTTCGTCCGCAGTTTATGCTCCGGCGGGTGCGTTGACGATTCAGGATCGAAGCACGCCGTCTCCGCTCCCTTCTGGAGCTACGGGCGTTGCGGTGGAGATTGAGGGAACGCTCACTGTGGACCTGCAACTGACCGCGGAGGCCGATGTCTGGATCGATGGCGGAGAGCTGTACTTCAAGAACTCCGACGGCAGCGACGGCGATACGGTTCTGGGAATCCAGCGCATTGACGGATTGTTGGGCGGCGCGGATCTGCACATTCACATTGGCGACGACTCGGACCCGGTGAACAAGCCACAACGGCTGACTGTCGGCTACGGCGCAAGCGGGTCCACCACGGATACCAACGTATTCACGATCGGCGCAGATGGCAATGCGACGCTGCCCGCGGGATCGTTAAGCTTCGGTACGCAGCAGTCGCAGATGCTGAATCTGAACGGGACCGCGTATGGCATCGGCGTGCAGACATCGACGCTCTATCTTCGCTCGGCTTCGGACTTCGCATTTTATGTTGGGGGCAAGTACAGCTCCAGCGAAGACGATCCGGGAAGCGGCGGCAGCCTTTCGCTGAAGATTGACTCCACCGGTGATATGACTTTGAATGGCGCACTGGCAATTGACAATGCCAACGCGAATAATGCTCAGGTCAATCCAGGGCTGACGTTTGGAAATGCCAGTGGCGAGGGCATCGCATCCAAGCGCACCTCAGGCGGGAACCAGTACGGGCTCGACCTCTATACCGACTTTGCAGTGCGGATGAGCATTACGCAGGGCGGGAACGTGGGAATTGGCACAACATCGCCGGCATCGGCCCTGGATGTGCGGGGCAACATTGCCACGAATTCAGTTTTTGGCTTTAGCAATGTCCAGCAGACTAACTCGCCATATGGAGTCTACATATCGGCGCCCGCAAGTCAAACGATGGGACTCTTTACTAACAGCGCCCAGCAACTGACCATAGATAGCTCTGGCAACGTGGGCATTGGAAACACAAATCCCCAGGCATCATTGCAGATTGGCAACTTTGGACCATTCGTCTTTCCGGGTGGCGGCGGGTCAGCGACCGCCTGGGCTTCCTCGGCAGTTGGCTTCAATCTCTATCGCGGATCGGACAATAACTGGCACACCATTTCGGATGGCGCGAATGGAGGCGGGTGTGTTTTCTACGGCAACACTGGAGGAGAGCTGTTCTTCGCTCAAATACCGAGTGTTGGGGCTGTCAGCCAAAGCCTCACTGACAGTTCCATTTACTCCAACAATATTGTTCTCGCGATCGCCCCCGCCAATAGTGGCGCGGCCACACCGCCTATCGCCACTCTCAACGGCGATCTTCAGGTCAACGGCAATTTATTGGTGACAGGCTGGAAACTCGGTTACGTGGTGGATCGCTTTTACAGCCGGGCAAAGAAGCCTCTTGAGCAGGGGGACCTCGTAGTGGTTCACACTCGTCCGGTCTCTGTCTACTACGGAACAGGGAATCGCATTCCGCTGGTGGAGGTGGCGCTGGCCAGCAAGACGGGCGATACGCGCATCTGCGGCGTGGTTGATGAGCCGTCGCTTACGGAAGCACAGACGCCTGGGCTCGACCGCAAGGCGACAGGCAACGGCAACGTGGGGCTGATGGTGACGCTCGGCGCCTACGCATATTGCAAGGTGACCGCGGAACCGGGGCCGATCGAATCGGGAGATCTGCTGATGGCCAGCGAGACGCCGGGGCATGCGCAAAAGGCCGATCCGCTATCGGGAATCATTGCTGGCGCCGTCATCGGAAAGGCGCTTGGCTCGCTGAAGAAGGGGACCGGGATCATTCCCATATTTATCTCGCACCAATGAGGAGGAGAGCGATGAACGAACGGCTTTCACAGCTCAGAGCGGAACTGGAGAAGGGGCAGCAGCGGTTGCTGGCGCTGGACCGTGAACGGCAGGAGACGCGCGACACGATGCTGCGCATCAGTGGCGCAATCAGGGTGCTTGAAGAGATGCAGCAGGAGGGTGCTGCTCTCAAGTCCGTACCCAGAGCAGCGCAATCGAGCGCGGCATGAGCGCGGCTTCAAACCAATCGGGCTCGAGCCTGCAGATCGATCGCTGGCGAAACCTGTATTGCGTGCCGAGCGATCTGCCCAGGCCGGAGGAAGTGCAGCACCGCCTGGATTGCCTGGTCGAAGGCGCGGTTGTGCAGAACTGCACCCGCTATCTGGAGCAGTTGTTGGATGACTCGGATCCTTCGATCTGGCTGATTCGTGAGATTGCCCTGGACTTTGCCGTGGATGCGAACTCCTTCGAGGCACAGCGGACAGCGGCAACATGGGCTGATCAGCTTGCGCGCGGGGTGCTCGATGCAATCGGCCGGGGAGCGAATGGCAGCTCGGTGCTGCACTTTGCAAGCCGCGCCGGATACGTTGCGCAATGGGTGAGCGATGCCGCGGCGGGATGCGCCGGGGAGAAGTGGTACTACGGCGAGTTTCTGTCGCTGAGCGTGCTTCCCGTGAGTACTGCAATTGCCGAGGCTCTTCTGCGTGAGCAGCAGAGCCCTGCCGAGATTCTGCTCGCGATTCCATCGCATAGCAGGCGTGAAGCAATTCTGGCGGCGCTGACAGAGCGCGACGCCGAGCGAATATGGCGCCGCACGATGGAAGCTTCGCCGCGTCGCGAGCAGTGGAGCCGGAATTGGGTGAGCAAGCTGTTGGCGATCTGGCGAGGCGTGGTGACGGTCCGGGCCGATCAGCATTATCGAGATGCGCTGCGTCTGCTGGTGGCGGCAATGACGGAGTGGGAGCGTGAGGATGCGATCGGGCTGGAGGCGGCGATTGAAGCGTTGATCGAATTCAGGCAGATGGCCCAATCGTTTCATTCACCCGACGCAATCCGCCGATGGTTGCGAGCGGCGGCTCGCGGCGACAAGGCGTCATGCGAGGCAATTGCAATGGAATGCGGCGTGCCGCATCGGGATGCGCTCGTCGAGTTTGTCGCGATGGCGTCTGGCGGCGACTCTGCTTGGGCGGAGTTTGTGGCGCAGACTATTACGGGGCACGATGGCGCGCCCATCCATGCCGGTGAATCGTTTCTCACCGAGCTGGGCGGCGCGTTTCTGATTGGGCTGGCGTTTGAGCGGCTTCATGTGCATGATGCGATCACGGCTGCGGCGGGCAGTTGCGAAGAGCCGGGAAGGGCAGAGCCAGTATTGCGGCACCTGCTGGCAGTTCGCTGCATGGGCCGCGGCCGCGCTTCTATGAGCATCTCGGACCCAGCAATGCGAGCCTTTGCAAACCTGGACTTTGTCCCATCGCTTGCGGAGATGGCTGTGATTCTGCACGCTGCCGATGCAGGTGCGGCGCTGCGAATGCTGCAGGCGGAGCGGCCGGAGGAGGAATCGCTCGTACCGGAGGACCTCAGCCAGGAAGAACGCAATTATCTCTCAATTGGCGAGGTGTTTCCTGAACTCGCGGCGGACAGCGATGCGGATATTATTTGGTCGCGCATCGCGCTTGCAATTGTTCGTCAGTTTGCGCGCCAGTTGACGGGGTTTGCCCAAAGCTCTCCCGAGTACATTTTCAGAAACTTTCTTGCCGGCACAAGCTCGGTGCGTCGAGCCGCGGATCGGATCGAGGTTCGACTGCCTCAGAGCCCACTCGAAGTCGTCTTGCGAATCTCCGGCGCTTACCGGAGCTACACCTTGCCCTGGCACCCAGGAGTGGAGATATGGCTTCGAGCACCGTCGGATTAGCTACGGCAGAAGAAAGGATTGCAGTTCCATTCGCAAGCAATCACGAGTACCTGCTTGCGGAGATGGACTGGCTGCGCCTTGTAATGCATCGCGAGGTGCTGCGGTTGAAGGCGGCCAATCTCTTATCGCCAGATCCATTTCGCGGACTATACCTCTCCGACGAACTGGTCGACTCCATCCTGAGCGACTGGAATGCGCAGCGTTGTGGGACAAGCGAGAACAGCCGGAACGCGAACGCCGCTGAACTGACCGTGCAAATCGAAAAGGCCCGCATGTGGATCGACGAATGTGCAGAGGCCAGCCGGGAGCACGGTCGACCAGCGGAAATGGACAGGCTCACGGACCTTTGCGGTCTCAGCGAGTTCGATCGCAAGGTTCTCATCGCCGCAATTGCTGTCGATTTGGACCAGCACTTCGAGGAGATGTATGCTTGGGCGCGCAATGATATAACGCGAAAGCGTCCATCGATCGGGTTGATGCTCAAGCTCTTCTGTTCCAGCGAAGAAGAGGAGTTCCGTAGCCGCGCGGCCTTTCTCGATGGGGGTGCGCTGGTGCGGAATCGATTGGTCCGCATTGGTGACGGCACGCATGAGAGCGAAGCTGCCTTTCTTGCAAAGTCGGTGCGCATCGATGACAGGATCGCAGCCTTCCTGATGGAGCAAGTGGGCATTGACCGGCGCCTGCGGGGTTTTGCATCTGTTTCTGTTCCAACGCGTGCTCTGTCGTCATTGCATCTGCCGCCGGACCTCCAAGTGAAGCTCAAAAACCTGGAGCATCTGGATGAACCGGCTGTTTTCTATCTCTGCGGACAGCGCGGCGCGGGCAAGCGTGCCATCGTTGAGGCTCTCTGTCTTGAGCAGCATCGGTCGATGCTGGCGGTGGACCTGGGCCGCGTGGCCTATGAAGCCAGTGCGGCGTCGGAGATGCTTGTCTTTATTCATCGCGAGGCGATGCTGCAAGGGGCGGAAATCTTCTTTGCGCACGCTGAGGCACTGCTGGAGGATGGCGCTGTGCATCTGCCACTTCGATCGGCTCTAGAGGCGCTTCGGCCTCTTGCGGGACAGCGCATCTTCATCGCCGGAGAGGAGCCGTGGCCGGCGGCGCAAACGGAGCGGGGATCTGCATGGGTCACACTCGATTGCCCGATTCCAGCCTTTGCCGATCGCGTCAAGCTTTGGCAGGAGACACTGGCTGGAATGGAATTCCAGGTGGATCCCGATGTGGATGCCGCCTTGCTGGCGAATCGGTTTGCGCTCACGGGCGGCGCCATTCAGGAAGCCTGTGCCGATGCGGCAAGAAGACTGCGATTGAACGGCCAGGTTGGCGACGGCATCTCGTCAAAGGATCTTGAAGCTGCTGCGCGCGCGCAATCGACCGGCGGGCTGAGGCGATTTGCGGAGAAGATTCAGAGCCGGGGCACATGGGAGTCGCTGGTTCTCCCTCCGTATGTGGTTCGCCAGCTTCGCGATGTGTGTACAGCGGAGCGGCATAGGCAAACTGTCTATTCGGAGTGGGGATTCGATCAGAGGCTTACCTCGGGCAAGGGGCTGAACGTTCTTTTCTGCGGGCCGAGCGGAACAGGCAAGACGATGGCGGCCGGAATACTGGCGCAGGAGCTGGGACTCGATCTTTATCGCATCGATCTTTCGGTTGTTGTGAGCAAGTACATCGGCGAGACAGAGAAGCAACTCAACCTGATCTTCCGCGAGGCGCGTGCGTCGAATGCCGTGCTGCTCTTCGACGAAGCTGATGCGCTGTTTGGCAAACGTTCCGAGGTGAAGGATGCGCATGACCGATATGCAAACGTTGAGGTGGCGTACCTGCTGCAGAAGATGGAGGAGTATGAGGGCGTGGTGATTTTGGCCACCAATCTGCGCCGCAACATGGACGATGCGTTTACGCGCCGCATGAGCCACATTGTCGAGTTTCCGTTTCCAGACGCGGAGCAACGCGAGCGGATATGGAGATCGATCTTCCCTTCACATGCGCCGGTTGCCAGCGACGTGGAGTTCGGATTCCTTGCCCGGCAGTTTGAGTTGGCCGGCGGGAACATTCGCAACATTGCCGTGGCCGCGGCGTTTCTGGCGGCGGAGAAGCAGACAAAGATCGGGATGGAGCAATGCATTGTCGCGACAGCTCTAGAGATTCAGAAGACGGGCAAGCTGCCGTCACGCTCCGAGTTTCGAGATTACTACGAGATGATTCGCACGCATATCTGAGATCGGCGAAGATGAGCCTGGCATGGAACGCGTTATTGAAATGCAAAATAAGCCGGCGGCAAAGCGGCCCTCGTCTCATAGAGAGCGGGCAAGCGAGATTCCTGCGCCGCTGCATCCGATGCTCGAATTGCAGCAGCAAGCGGGCAACCAGGCGATGCAGCAGCTTCTGCGAACCGGCGCCATTCGCGCCAAGCTTGAGGTGAGCCAGCCGGGCGACCCCGAGGAGCAGGAAGCCGACGCCGTCGCTGACCGCATCATGCGCTCGCACGCCGGCGCCGGCGTTGTTGCCTCATCGTGCAGTTGCAGCGAGGATGACGAATCTTGCGGATGTCCCGGCTCGGGCAACGCAACGGTCTCGCGCTCAGCCAGCGCTGGCACAGCTCGAATGCCTTCGACGCCATCCGCGCGTGGTGTGATGGACACGATCCGCCGTTCGCACGGCCATCCCCTCGATGCGCACACACGCGCTTTTTTTGAGCCGCGCTTTGGCCGCGATTTCAGCGGTGTCCGCGTTCATACCGGCGAAGCGGCAGCATCTTCTGCACGTGCCATTCGCGCGCGCGCTTACGCGGCCGGCGAACACCTGGTCTTCGATTCCGGCCAGTACGCGCCCCACTCCGAGCAGGGCCAAGAGCTGCTGGCACACGAGTTGACGCACGTCGTGCAGCATGCGGAAGGCAGCACCACAGTTCATCGCGATCTTCCGCCAGAGTTAAACATCACGATGACGCCGGATTATGCGCACGGACTCACCGATGCCGACCTGTCCGGACAAATCGCTACGCTGCGAGGCCATCTCGACGAAATCGCCGAGAACGATCCGGAACGCGACGCAGTACAGGCGAATCTGAACACCCTGGTTGCCGAGCAGCGCACGCGTACCGGCGGCGCATCCGGTTTGCAGGCAGTGGGTGAGATGCCGAGACCCGCTGGCCTGCCCCTCGATCAGGGCTTCGCTCTGCACGACGCCCCCGCCGAACTGCAGGCGCTGGCTGCGCAGATTCCCGAGGGGCAGGTCGTTAACGTTGTAATGGCGCCGCCGGCTGCGCAGAACACCCAGCAGGGCAGTGGCGCAGAGTCGAATGCGACCCAGCCTTCGCGCCTCACAACGCCCCTGGGAGCCGCCGCATTGTCCTCCACCATGAGCGCCAATGCCCAGCTCGTAAGGCAGGGCTTCGCTGCCGCTGGTGAGAACTCCATCGTCATTGTTGCGGTTCCCCGCTGGGGAACGCCTGGCGCCATGATCCCCGAGGCTCCCGCAGCCTGGGGCCACACTGCGGTCGGTGTGCGCATCGGCGGTCAAATCAGAACCGTCGAAGGGCTTAGCCCCAACAGCATGCTCGATGTTGTTCGCAACTACTCCGGCGTCCGCAGCGGCGCCATGACAGTGCCGTCGCAAATCTCCAACGATATGAGCCTGCTCACCAACACCGGGGCAGTGACGCTCGAATATCCGGTTACGCTGGATACCGCCTTGAACTTCTCACGTGGCCTTCCGCCGACCGGTCCCGTCGGCACCGGCGGTCCGGGATATACTGCGGTTCCCGCAGAGTTCGGGAATCCCTGTCAGGGACAGAACTGCGTCTATTGGGCTGCCAATCAGGCTGAACAAGCCCTGGGCGGACGTATTGGCCCCGCCGGTGGCACGCCGATTGTGGATGTGCCGCAAGTGGGGCAGGGCGGCCAGGGCCAGCTGGTGCGCTTCATTCGCAACGTCGCCCAGGGAACGGAAGAGGCGGCGCCGGTTGAAAACGCAATTGGTCCCGCCGTTGGCGGCGCCATGCCGACCGGCTTGAAGATCCTCAAAATCGGCGGACGCGTGATGATCGTGGTCAGCATCGCGATGATTCCGATTGAAACCTACCTTGCGCCGCCAGAGCAGCGCGAAAGAACCGCCGTAGGCGCCACTGGTGGATTCATTGGCGGGTTTGCCGCGGGAGCAGCCGCGGGAATCTTCTGCGGTCCGGGTGCGCCGGTCTGCTCCATCGTTCTTGGCCTCGGCGCAGGAATTGCGGGCTCGGTTGGCGGACGCTCGCTTGCAGAGGGCGCGTACGATCTGGCTGAGGATGTGGGCCGATTGACGCCAGCGCAATGGATCGACACATCCACGCTGATGTTTGGGACCCAGGAAGCGCGGCAGGCTAACTGTGAATTGAAAGAGATCGAAGGCGTCTACGATCCCTTGTGCGAACTGTGAGTTTCAGCAGACGAGTTTCGTTGAGCGCAACCATGAGGAATGCGGAAAGAGTTGCAGGACAATCCGGTCATCAGGGCTCAGCCACACGCCCCGCGAGCGGTCATGGTTTCTCCGCGCTTCACAACCGCGCAATGGGCCTGCATTCCGCGGTGCATCAGGGCACGGCTGAGCACGCAGCTCCCGCGCAACCGGCACAACATCCGTTTCTCGATCTCCAGCAGCAGGCGGGCAACCAGGCAATGCAGCAGCTTTTGCGCGGCGGATTGATCCGCGCCAAGCTTGAAGTCAGCCATCCCAATGATCCGGAAGAGCAGGAAGCCGACAACGTTGCCGATCGGATCATGCGCTCCCATGCAGGTGTGACGGCAGGCGCATCTTCGTGCGGATGCAGTGAGGAGGAATCCTGCGATTGTCCTGGCGCTGGTGGCGCGAAGGTCTCCCGTTCGGCCGCTGGGACGGGGGCATCGAACGCGTCGCCCCACAGTGTCCTCCGCGCCCTGCGAAGCTCGCCAGGCCACGCACTCGACGTTCATGCGCGAGCCTTCTTTGAGCCGAAATTCGGCCGCGACTTCAGCGATATCCGCGTGCATACGGATTCGGCATCGGCAGGCGGTGCAAGGGCGATCGATGCGCATGCATTTACCACCGGCAGCGACATCTTCTTCGCATACGGCAAGTATGCGCCGGGTACCGATCAGGGGATGCGTCTGCTGGCACACGAGTTGACGCACACGGTGCAACAAAGTAGCGGCCTCGGCCCGGCGCGAGCGGCCAGGAAGACCGCTGAGGTTGCGATTGGCAGAGTCGATGATGCAGCTGAGTGCGAAGCGCGCCAGACTTCAGCTCGTGTGATGCGTGGCGACACAAGCGGGCCGGTAAGCAAGGACCATGCTGCTCCAATTCGGCGCAGCTGGTATGGAGACGCCTGGGATACCGTATCAGACGCTGCCTCCGGCGCGGTCGATTGGGTGGGAGATAAGGCAGAAGCTGCCGGCGAAGCGGTCCACGAGGGGGCGAAATGGGTCGGCAACAAAGTGGAGGCAGGCGCGGAGTGGGCTGGCGACAAGATCGAGAAGGGAGCCGAGGCAGTTGGCGACGCGGCAAAGGCCGCTGGGAAATGGGCACTTGGCAAGTTCCAGAGCGCCTGGGACTGCCTGCAAGCAGTTGGTCACGCAGGGAAGGGCGTTGTGACCGGGGACATCACGTCATTGTCGGACCTGTTGAGTATTCCTCAACCTGAAGGCAAAGATCCGTCTACACTTGACACGATTCTGGCTGTCCTACAGCACCCTTGCCTCCAGATGATACCGGGATTCGAACTAGTCTCGGGAGAGGCCAAAATACTCAAGCGTGTGGGAAAATTCCTTTCCGGTGCATGGGAGGTGATACAGAACCCGCAGCCGCTGATCGATGGGCTGAAGAACTCCATCGGCAAGATGATTGGCGCCATTCCGGACAAAGTACAAGCGATGGTACAGAAGGCGCTTGCGACTGTTGGGAACAAGGCAAAGGAGATCGGGGAGGGGGTATGGCGGCATATCGAGCCAAAGCTTGAGTACCTGGGCAAGAACTGGTGGGATGTCATCAAGCAGACCGGCTGGAACCTCCTCTGGCCGTGGCCTTCGGTGGGTAAGGACCTGGGAGAGGTATGGGATCACCTGAAGCTCGCCGGAGATCATTTGTGGAACCTTCGCTTCAGCAAAGCGATTGACGAGATCCTCGCCGTCGAGCGTGGGGTCAATTCCATTGCCGGGGCGCTGTACGGCTGGTTCTTCATTGCTGCAGTGCTGGTTGGCGCAATTCTTGGAGGCATCTTTGGAGTTGGCGCGGGTGCGGTGCCCGGCGCAATGGCGGGCGCGGCAATCGCGGGAGAAGTGGGCGAAGGCCTGGTTGTGGCGATGGCGGTTGTTGAAACAGCCAGCATTGCGAAATCGGCGTACAACCTGTTCCAGGAGAGCGAGACAAAGGAGGAAGCAGAGAAGGACTACGAACAGATCGCCAGCAGCTCGCTCACGCTAGCCATAACCGCGGTGATGATGATCCTGGGCGAGATTGCGGTCCGGTTTGCCAAGAGCCTGTTCTCACGTGTTGCGGGTCTTTTCCGCGCCAAACCGGCGGATGTGGCGGTGGATGCAGCGGCTGCCACGGGCAAGGGGCCGAAGGTGGAGAATGTCGCCGACAAGGCGCCGGCTCTTGACGTCGATACTGCGGGGGGCACTAACACCAAGGGGCCGAAGGTTGAGAATGCCGATACGCCTCCGAAACTCGATGCCGATGCTGCGAATGCAGTCAAGTCGCAGGATCTGCCGCAGCTTGAGAAGAAGGTGGTGGATCCGGACGAGGTTCGCATTCCGGACGACCCGAAGATGGCCGAGAAGTATGACGCCGAGATCGATGTGGGAGATCACGCCTACAGGCGTTCCAAGACAGATGGAACATGGTGCAGGTTTTCGGAACCACTGTGCGGAATCGATCTGAAGGAAATCGACGAAAAAGTCGACTGGGCAAAGGTCGAAAAGCAAGCAACCGCTGAGACACGTGCGTACTGGAAAGGCAAAGAAACGCCATCAGCCTTTGCCAGGACTCAGCAGACGTTCAGCTCTCTTGCCAAGACGCTGAAGAACAAGGTGAAGGCTCTCGGAAAGGCGGGGCAGGCGAGCATTCTTCCCGCGGTCGACGACTCGGTACTTGGTATGCCCGTGGATGAGTTCATCCGGAGTCAAGGGAGCTCTCGGCTTCGCAGCATGGCCAATGACCTGAGGAACCACCCGGACTTCATCAAGGAGTTCGTCTCAGGCGGGAAGGGCCAGGGAACTGGAAATGTCGGGGCGAGAAAGCCCGACATTATCGAGTTCTTTCTGGATCGCAATGAGGTCGTTATCACCGACATCACTCTCGATGTGAACAGCCCGGTTCACCAATTCAAGACTGAGTTTTACCGCGAAGTCCTGCAGAAAATGCTTGGCAGCAATCCCAAAATCGATGTCTACGGGCTGGATATAAACCCCGTTCGGGAACCTTTCCCGACGACTGCAATTCACGACTGAGAATCCGAGCGCCAGCGAGGAGCTTGATGGCGCTGCGGTGAAGTGAGGGAAAAGTGACTTGTTGCGGTTCCAAGCGGATGCAGTTTCGGTCGCGGGCGGCGCGAAGCGCGAACGGGGAGTTTGCGCAGCGTAAGACGGCCGCAGTGGTGGCAGAAGGTGTGCGCGAGGGCGAGGCTGAGGGGAGCCATACGCCGCGTCATCAACTGCTCGATCTGCAATCGTCCGCGGGGAATCGTGCGGTGCAGTCGCTATTGCGGAAGCCTACTGAGGGCGCGGAATCTGCGCAGGCTGTGGCCAGTCCGGAGCACTTTGCCGCGCCTGGCCACGCGCTCGACGCAGACGTGCAGCGGGAGATGTCGGCACGGCTGGGCGCGGATCTTTCTGCAGTGCGCATTCATGAAGACGCCGCGGCGGGCGAGCAGGCGCACGGACTTGGAGCTCTTGCTTACACCGTGGGCAATCACATTCACTTCGCCCCGGGCCGCTTCGCCCCGGAGACGTTTGAGGGCCGCCGCCTGCTCGCGCATGAGATCGTTCATACACGGCAACAGGACCGCGACGGCCGTGTCCGCCTGCAGCGCCAGCCTGCGCCTGGCGCCGTCGACGTCGATCTTGCGCCTGCCTCGACGGAGGAGGCCGAACGCCTGCGCGCCGCCGGCGTCAACCTGCCCACAGTCGGAGCCGCCACCTGGACAGCCATTGGCGGTTCGCCGTACGCAACGCTTCTTCCCGGATACTCGCAGCAGGGCGACACCTGCGGCGCCGCCTCGCTCGTCACCGCCCTTCTGATCTGGGACCGCGAGCACTGGGATCCGGCGCAGCCCAACTCCCGCGCGGTCGAGGCCTGCGAGCTGGTGATGGCCGCACTCGAGCGCCACGGAAGCCAGGCCGCCGAACACTGGGCCTCGGCGCATCCTCTGGCCGAGTGCGCCGGCGACCGGCAGTGCAGCCTGCAGGCTTGGCAGTCCATGCGGGACACATTCCTCGCGAATCTGGCTGCCATCCGCGCCACGGCCCGAACGCCGGGAGGCCGTGTGACCGAGGCTAACTATCGGCAGCTCGGCCTGGCGCTTTACTTCCTGTGGAACCAGAACACCCGGCCCGGCCTCGACTCGGCGGCAATCTTCAACATCCAACGCTCGCTGGGGCTGAACACCTTAATCTCGACCAACATCTCCAGCTTCGACGCCATCTTCTCCAACTCCGTCGTTACCGGCCTGGGGCCCGATGAGATAGCCCAGGTCTTCTGGATCACCAACCGCGGCCAGCAGCACGCCTTCCTTGTCGGCAGGCTCCAGTCGGGGGAGTGGTTTCTCTCCGACCAGGGACCGGCGCCGGCAGCTGAGTTCCGGGCTCCCACGCTGGATCAGCTTCGCCAGACGGTCTCCTTTGCGGCCTCGTCGGGCGCGTACTGGCTCTACACCGGATCGACGGAGGAGTTCATCCGCCGCACCGGCATCTTGCCCGGCTACACCGGCGCACAGAAGCTGGCCGGCGCAAACAGTACGCACCAGGCAGTCGAGAACACCGTTCCTCCCAGTGCGGAGCTTTGCGAGATCGACGCAGGCTGGACAACCATCGGCGAGACTGTCACACGCGCCGGCTATGTCGATCGCAAGGACTCGCTGGCCGCAGCGCAGGCAGCTCTGCCGCCGGCGGCCGGCGGCGGTTTGATCGTCGAAATGCCGGCCGGCGTCTTCATCGTCTACACTACCTCTGCCGTCTCGCAGGCCAACCTCGACGAGCGCGGCATTGATGCCTCCGACTCCGCCGGTATGCTCCTGGGCGGCGTGCATAGTTTTCACCATGCCTGGCTCATTCTCGGCAACCGTTTCGGTATCCGCAGAAGCTGGTTTCAGGTCTATTGAAAGGACTCCCGATGCACTGGGAAGAGCTTATCCTCGCCGTTCTCGCCGTCTGGCGCATCACGCACCTGCTCAACGCCGAAGACGGCCCCTGGGACCTGATAGTCCGCATTCGCCGCGCCGCCGGCGAGGGCTTTTTCGGCCGGCTCCTCGACTGCTTCTACTGTCTCAGCGTCTGGATCGCCGCGCCGCTCGCATGGCTGGTGGGGTTGACCTGGCGCGAACGCCTGCTGTTCTGGCCCGCCCTCTCCGGCGCCGCCATTTTGCTTGAGAGGCTGACAGCGCGCGCGGAACCTGCCGCGCCGGCGATCTATGCGGAGGATGGGGAGGACAAAGATGTGCTGCGGAGCTAAACGAGTGCAGGCACGCACAAATACTGCGCAGACGATGCGCCAGACGGGAACGACTGCAATTATGGCGCGGGCGTTGAATGCCGATCCGGCGCAGACGGTCTTCGAGTACACGGGCAAGACGGCGCTTACGGTTGTGAGCCCGACGACCGGAAACCGGTACCGGTTTGAGAAGACAGGCGCACAGCTTCCGGTGGACGCGCGGGACCAGGCGACGCTGCTTTATGTTCCGAACCTGCGGCCGGTGCGCGCTGCTCGCGGCTGAGTGCGTGGCCCGTTTCAGAAGCTCGGCGCTGCTCCGGGTGGATGACCGGCTGTTCGTCAGTTGCTACTTGTTACTACCCAACACGTCTCCGGCGCGTTGTGCGTCCTGAGCGCCCCGACAGTGTCGGGGGCAGCATTTCAACGTAATTGGTGGCAAAATTGACGCCCGCCAAGAATCTGGGCCATGACGCGGCTGACCTCGGCGGGGGTGTAGAACTGGCCTTTGCTCTTGCCGCTTTCGGTGGCGAAATGCCGCATCCGGTACTCTTAGGCGTCGCCCAGGATGTCGTCGCCGTCGGCACGGTTCTTGGAGAAGTCGAGAGCAGGATTCTCGAAGATGGCGATGAGGTTGGTGAGCCGGTCCACCATTTCTTTGCCGCTGCCCAACTTGTCGGCATTGTTGAAGTCAGGCATCTCGGACAGTCTGTTCGCGCTGGCCAGCGGGCCGATGATCTTCTTCATGATCTGGTCGCCGATGTCGGGCTTCCCCTTAAGGGCGACCATGTCCTTGAAACTGGCTCCGGACGGGATGGTGATGGCTGCGTAGGGCTGGCCCGCGTACTTGTCGCTGACGTACTTGATGAAGAGCAGGACCAGAATGTAGTCCTTGTACTGGCTGGCGTCCATGCCGCCTCGCAGTTCGTCACAGCTCGACCAGAGAGATGAATAAAGTTCGGATTTCTTGAGAGCCACGTTCAGTTCGTCCTATCTGCTTCAAGGGTCAGTGCAGTTGAACAGCCATGAGATGTCTTCAGCCGCTAGAGGTTCAACGGTCCTATCTCGAAGGCCGCTGGGTCCCCCTCCACGCTATTGCCGCCGGCCCACTCCGGGCCGGTTGGTGAACTCACCGAAATCGCACTCGATCGAATCTGCTGGCCGAGGCAGGATCGGTGGTACAAGAGGGTCACGGATCAGTTTCGGCCAATCCGGCCGATCGCGCGAGCTTGTGGAGGAACGGAGTCTCCCTCTCGGTACGCAACTCGGTGAAGTTCCGGGTCTGGGCTGCTGGCACGCTTACCACGCTGCCGAAACCACGGCCAGTAGCTCCTCGCCCGTTAGCGGAAGCGGATTGGCCTGCATGCTGCTGGTGCGGGCTGCCTTCTCCACCACGGCAGGCAGATCGGCTTGCGCGATTCCCCAGGCGCGCAGCTCAGGAACGTTGAGATCGGCGCAAAGCGCGCGCACCCATTCGACGCCGTCCTCCGCGGTTGCTTCCTTGCGGCCGGTCAGCAGGCGCGCAATGGCGGCGTAGCGTTCCAGGGACGGATGGAGCGGTGCGCGGGCCCGCAAGGCAGCTACGTTAGCGGCCATGCCGTGCGGCAGCAACGCCGCGCAGAGCGCTCCATGCGGCGCATTCCATGAGCCTCCCAGCGGCGCGGCAAGACCGTGAACCACGCCCAGTCCGGCGTTGGCCAGCGCCAAGCCTCCGAACAGGCTCGCCAGCGCCATGTCGAGGCGCGCCTCACGGTCCGCACCGTCGCGATAGACGCGGCCCAGCGCCCCGGCGGCGCACCCTATCCCCTCGACGCAAAGCGCATCCGTCAGTGGATTGGCGCGTGCGCTCACGTATGGCTCGATCAACTGCGTCAGGGCGTCCAGTCCCGTGTTGGCTGTTACCGCGGGCGGCAGCGTGTAAGTCAGCTCGGGATCTACCAGAGCTACTCTCGGTAGCATCATTGGGCTCCGCAAGCTCGCCTTAACGCCATGCTCCGCCGATGCGAGCACGGCATTGCGCGTGACCTCGCTGCCCGTCCCAGCAGTAGTCGGCACTGCAATAAAGGGCAGCGGAGCGGCCGAAAGGACGCGCCCCTTTCCCACCACTTCGAGAAACTCCAGCGGCTCGCCGCCGTTGGTTGCGATGCAGGCAATCGCTTTTCCGGCGTCGATCGCGCTGCCGCCACCCAACGCAACAACGACATCGCAAGCAGCTTCCCGCACGCGCCGGGCGCCGTCGCGGACCAGATCGACCGTCGGCTCGCCGGGAACGGTAAGGATCTGCGCCGAGAGCGCCGAGACAAGCCACGCCGCGCGCTCGCGTGAAGAGCCGGTGACTACGAACGGGCGAGCGCCGAAACTGCGAACCAGTTCGGGCAGAGTGGCGGCGGCTCCCTCGCCGAAGATAATGCGTGTTGCGGTAGCAAACTCGAAGCGCATGATTTCAACCTTGAGAATCGGAGAAGACGGCGTTGTACTTCACGCTCGTGCGCGGCTCGGCCATCATGGGCGCGACCGCGTCGCGCCACTTTGCGTAGTGAGCGGTCTGTTTATGCGCGGCCGCCGCCTCCGCATCGCGGTAGATTTCGATCAGCACGAACCGCGTCGCGTCGTCCTGCTGTTGCAGCACGTCGAAGCACGCAATGCCCGGCTCCTGAACACTCGAGCGGGCGTTTTCGACGGTAGCCCGGCTGAACTCCTCCACCGACTCAGGCTTGACGTGTACATGCACGTGGACAATGAGCATCGAACCTGCCTCCGCCTCTTATCTTACCGCCATGCAGCATTGGCAAACGGGCACACCGCAAAGCGAACTTGGCAGTCAGGCCGCCGGCTGCCGAAACCGGACATCGACCGCAACAGGCCGTTTCGTGCATTGGCTAAGGGACGCATGGCGATGGTTTAGAAATGCCGACAGCGGCCATTCGCACTGAATGCGCGCTGCTTCGCAGAACCCTGGCCGACTTTGCAGGACCGATCCAGCCATGGAGACTCTAAACATTTATTCTGATAGAGTTGCAACGCATGTTGCAGCGATCGAAGGTGCATCTTGACGTTCTAATGGGAGGCAGGTTTCCTATACGGCATCTAGATTTCTTCCGAATACCTAAAGGAAACTGGCGGTTGTTCTCGATATATGAGACAGAAGGCTACCCAGAGTGTTGGGTTTTGGCGACGAATAGGAAACATCTGAAACGTCTCTCTACTTCGCGTAACTATTGTTTATGCGCTGATTGACCAGGACGAATCCGGAGACATTGGAAAATCGCCCGGTATCAGAAAAAATCGCGCGAATCGTAGTGATAGCCCGCTCGGCGGTTGAATTTTAACTGGCCGGGCGTCCGCATGCATCGGATTGGGGTCCGTTGAGTGCACCCACGCGTTGATTTTTGTTGGTTTTTTCGAGGACAATCGCTCGCGCTGGATGTAAACAACACTCCATTCCTCCCGAATAATCCTTAACCCCCCTGAAAGGATTCCCCGAAATGTCAGCAGAGAGAAACAAAGCGAAGGTCCCGGATGGATACGTCCGTCTGGAAGGCAGTGAACGGCGGGCCTCAAGCAAAGCTAAGCTCGTCGGGCAAGTGGATGACAACGAAAAGTTCAAGGTAACCATCTCGCTACGGCGGCGCAAAGACGGGCCGCCGTTTCCAGATTTCGATTATTTTATGAACACGCCGCCGAAACTTCGGAAGCGTCTCGCCCCGGAGGAGTTTGCGGAGAAATACGGCGCGCATCCGGAGGAGATCAAGGCCGTAGCCGGCTTCGCGGAGAAGCACGGATTGAAGGTGACGAAGACCCACGCTGGACGGCGGACAGTGGAGGTTGAGGGCACGGCGAGCCAGTTCAGCAAGGCATTCGGCGTGTCTTTTGCGCGCTACGAGGCGCCGGCGCGGCCCACAAGGAACAAGAAGCTGCCCGCGCGAACCCGGACGTACCGTGGACGCGACGGCTTTGTGCACGTTCCCAAGGAGCTGAGCGAGATCATCCTGGGAGTCTTCGGCCTGGACAACCGTCCGGTTGGACTGCGCGCCAATAATCCTGGCGACCCGGATATGGTCAACACCATCAGCGTCCAGCAGGCGGCCAGCCTGTACAACTTTCCCCTTCCCGGCGCGGCGATCAGCGGACAGACGATTGGCATCATCGCCCCGCATAGCGGGTACGGCGGCTACCTGCAGAGCGACCTCAATCAGACGTTCAGCGCAATTGGCCTGACGGCTCCCAGCGTGATTCCCATCCCGGTGGATAGCGTTCCCAACGGAGCTTCGGCGGCAACGACGACCGCCGCGGCAGCGATAGGCGACACGGTGCTGCAGTTTGCCGCCACGCCTTCGACTCTTCTGGTGAATTCCTTCGGGCAGTACACGGTGGCGGGCGTCACCTACTACTTCGGCGTCACGGCGGTGACCGCCACCACCGTCACGTGCGAAGCCTATGACCCTTCCAGCGGATGGGTGACAACGGGATTCATCGCGGCCGTGCCCCTGGGAACCGTCATCTACTTCAATCTGGATGGCGAGACCAATCAGGACGTGGCCATCGCTTCCTTGGCAGCGCAAGGCGCCAACGTGGCGGTTTACTCCACCAACGATACGCAAAGCGGGTGGGTGGATATGATCCAACGGGTGATTCACCCCGATGCGGGAGATTTTCCGATGGGGGTGAACCCGCCCACGGTTCTTTCAGCAAGCTGGTCAATTGCCCCTGGGGACGATCCGGACGGGCTGACCTATGCGGATTCGTATTGGGGAACGGGCGTGACCACGGCAGCGATGCTGGCCATGAGCGCGGCCTTCCAGGACGCGTCGCTGCTTGCGAATGGACCGACGATCTGCATTGCGTCGGGGGACCTGGGCTCCAACTGCGGTGTGGGCAGAAGCGGCAACGACACCGCAACCACGAAGCAGATCCAGACGACCGCGGCAGCCGCGGCGGGAGGGAATGTACTGACCTTCGCTTCGACGACCGGGGTGTCGGCAGGTTCGATCGGATGCTACAGCGACCCGGTCACCGGCGTGTGGTACTACGTAAAGGCGACGGCCGTCACAGCGACCACGGTGACGGCGCAGGTATTGAATAACGCCACGCAGGCCTGGGTTGGCACGGGCTTCTTCAGCGCTGTTCCATCCGGCACATGGGTCACGTTCAACCTGGCCTTCGCGGGCGATGGCTACGCGCATGTCGTCTATCCAGCCAGCGATCCGTGGGTGCTTGCCATTGGCGGCACGACGCTGGGCCAGTATTATCCCTCCGGCTCGTCGACGCCATCGTGGGTGGAGTACGCGTGGAATGACGCGTTTAACTATGCCGAGTATCCCTGGGGAACGGGCGGCGGCGGGGTAAGCGATTACTTCCCGTTGCCGTCGTACCAGAACTGGGCGGGCATTCCGGCTTCCATCAACCCGGCGTTGCCCACCAACCCTGATCTGGTGACGGTGACGCCGAGCGCGGCCTTCAAAGCAACCGGGCGCGGAGTTCCCGATGTGGCGGCCAATGCGAGCATTTACAGCGGCTACTCGGGCTTTTACATGGGCGGCGAGCTGAGTGGCAACCCAGGGAACGGCACCAGCGCGTCGGCGCCCTTCTGGGCGGGCTTGATTGCCGTATTGAACTCCAATGCCGGCTTCAACATCGGCTTTGCCAACCCGACTCTCTATGCGCTGGGAGCGGGATCGGCGGCTTTCAATCCCCTCAACCCGCTGTGGCGCGATCCGGCTTATCCGCAGCTTGCCAATTGCCCGCTGGACAACAGCAACTTTGGAGTTGCGGGCTATCCGACGGGACCGGGCTGGGATGCCTGCACGGGGCTGGGAAGTCCGAATGGAATGGCGCTGCTGACGGCCTTCGAGGCATTGGCGAGCGTCTACATTCTGGGCGGCTACCAGAGTCCCGATGTGATTCTGACGGACCTGGCCACGAGCTTGCCGGTTCCCATCGGCGGGCTGCCGGGCGGGCCGTGGGATACGCAACTGGCGCCCTCCACCGACTACGGCTTTTCGGCCAATGTGCATAACGATTCCTCTACCACGGTCGACGGAGTCCAGGTGAAGTTCTGGGCGATTCCGGGAGGCGTGGGAACCAGCGGAACGATGGTTGGGACCATGCAGACGGTCTCGATTCCGGCGCACTCCATGGTTACGGTCAACGCGTCGGCGCCCTTCCACAGCGCGCCGGCGGGCGACCATATGTGCGCGGTGGTAAGCATCTACAGCCCGGCGACGGGCGAAGGCGTCGACGCGGCGACGGCGCTGGACATTCCCGATCCCGGCTACTCGGATACGCACCAGAGCTCGGCGTGGCGGAATACCGATTCGATGCTTACGAGCCCGGGAGGCCACTTCGGCTTCCATCTGGGATTGGGGCGCATTCACTTCCATCTGGAGGAGCCTGTGCATCTGAAGATCACCGCCAAGCATGTGCCGGCTTTGTGGAAGCAGACCCCGGCGGCTCAGAAGATCGCCGACACGCTGCGCGCCGTGGGGGCCAAGAGCAATGTGCCGCTTTATCTGCTGCCGGGCGTGCGCCAGGGATTCCTGACCATCCCTGTCAAAGCCGCGGTAAAGGCGAAGAAGGGGATCGACGTGAAGGAGCGGGATTCGGGCATCTGGCTATTGAAACCGGAACCGAATGCGGAATACACTCAGCTGGAGATTACGGGTGAGGTGCCGGCACATGCCAAGCCAGGCGATGTTCTGCTGGTGAATGTAACGGCGGCTTATCCGCGGATCAAAGGCCGGGCCGCACGGACGGTTGAGTTCCTGGAGTTCGTCTTTGTGACCGACAAGAAGCTGGAGCGGTGACGGGGGCGGGCATTTCAACTCACTTGTGAGGCAGAAGCAAGCGGCCCGGAAACCCGGGCCGCTTCTTTCGCGCTTGGACGAGATGGCGGACGAGGAAGAAGAGTATCCCGCCGATGGCGGGTGGAGCTATGCAAGGTTGCTTGAGAATCTCGGAATTCAGACACCGTATCGTTGGATTGCAGGGCTAGAGGGAGTGGCCCGGACGACCCTCGAGGTTCCGGTCAGACTGGAGTATTCGCCTCCTTTTCTAGGGCCGGCCTGCGTAAATCCAACGGTGGCCGAGGGGGGCTTGTATGATGGCGCGGAAGACGCACCAGTACCGCTGAATCAGCTCCTCGATAAGCTGTCCAAGAGGCGCGGCATCGAACGCCCTGAACATCTGCGCGATCTTTTGGCCGCCCGATTGCGCTGGGCTAGCGCAGTCAGACACGTCACAGGTCCATCAGTGTATTTGTTTGGTAGAAGGGGCGGCATTCAGGAATTTGGGTAGGTCCTGTTAAACGTCCATTGCGCCTATAACGTGTCCGGTTATCCAGAGGATCGATGCATGGCCGGCGATCTTGCCGCTGAACCTTCTCCGGCGGGTTCGGTCGATGAAAACCGGTGAGGCTTTTTGTGTGTCTGGACTCAATCACCCCAAGCAATTGAGTTGATTTTCCCTTGTGTGTCTGGTGGCTCGGCGGGAGAGAGATAGCGAATTATGGTCTCCATGTCGGCGTGGCCGGTATACTTCATGACCGTCCGTGGGTCGATACCGGAGCGGAGCAGGTACGTTGCGTACGTGGCTCTAAACTGGTGAAGGTACCACCGCTCACACTCATCATGCTCTCTGCATGATTGGCAGTGGCCACAGTTCAGTCCTGCTTTGTGAGCAAGCCGCTTTAACAGTGGGAGCCATTTCCAGTTGGGTGTATCGTTTGATGTGCCGAGGACGAGTCTGCCGCCATGCTTCTCTTTCCACTCCTTGAGGTGCCCAACCAAGTCGGCCGGAATCGGCACCGTTCTCTCTTCCCTATCCTTCACGTCGAAGCCCAAGTCATTCTTCGCAGTGACCGTGAGCGTGCCATCAGGTTTTGGTTATGTGAATCGTAGCCCAAGCCCCTCCCGTACGTCGGAATGCCCCGTTTCCCCCGCCCATTGCCGGTCTGACCGTGCTGCGGATATCCGGAGCCGAAGAGGTTCTTCGGCAGCAAAACCGGTCACCAAATCACCATCACGCTGACTATGGACCGCTGTCCCTCAGGCTGGATGGCTCTAGATAACCGGATGGCCACTAGTTCGCCCCCTCGATCATCCGCTCCCCAGGCAAGTTTTTCTTGCCTTCGTTCACCCCCCCATGCCCCATCCTTGCGACTGCTTTTCAAGGAAAAAACTGTCGCCAGGGCGGGATGCCGCGCAGGCCGCCGCCTCTTCCGTTACCATACTTGAAGTACCTATTGAAGATTGAAGAATGAGCCTGAAAGCCAAGCTGGAAGCCGTCATCTACGCCGCGGAGGAGCCGGTCACTCTGGCCCAGCTCGCCGCCCTCTTTGCCGCCGACGCCCTCGAATGGAAGGCGGAGCAGGAATCCGCGTCTGCCACCGAGTTTCCAGGGACGCCGGAAGCCGACGAATCCCAACCGTTTCTGGTTGAGCAGTTCGACTACCCCGGCGAGGCCCCCGGCCCGAACCCTGACCCGAACCTTGATCAGAATACTGACCAGAACGCCGGCCAAGTCTCCGCCGCCTCCGAGCCAGCCGCCATCCCCGCTGAGCCCGCTGCCGAAACTGTCTCAAATTCGGACAGTGCAACGGACTCCGAAGCCAACCCCGAAGCGGATCAGGCTGCTTCTCCTGAAGCCGGCCTCGAAGCCGGCTCAGACCCCGCCGCGGCCGCTGAAGCCGAACTCGTAGCCCGCCGCCTGGCCCGCCAGCGCGACCGCGAGGTCCACGCCATTCTTCATCAACTCCTCGACGAGCTCATCGCCTCCTATGCTTCCGGCGATCACGGCGTCGAGATTCGCGAGATCGCCGGCGGTTACCGCATGGCCACCAAGCCCGAGTGCCACGACACGGTCCGCCTCTTTGTCAAGAGCATCAAACCCCCGCTCAAGCTCTCCCTGCCGGCTCTGGAAACCCTGGCCGTCATCGCCTACAAACAGCCGGTCACCGCGCCCGAGGTCAACGAGATTCGCGGCGTGGATTCCTCCGCTGTCTTCGGTTCGCTGCTGGCCCGCAAGCTCATCGTCACCGCCGGCCGCAAGCAGGTCATCGGCCGCCCCATCCTCTACAAAACCACCAGGGAGTTCCTGCTCCGCTTCGGCCTCAAAGACGTCTCCGAACTGCCCTCCATGGAGGAGTTCGAGAAGATGGCCGCCATCGAGCTCGAAGAGCCGGAATCGCCGGCCGGGGAGGAATCCGCCCCCGGGATACGTCAGGATCTGAGTCTGGAACTGGACGAAACCGATGATCAGCCTGGGGACGAGTTCTTGACCGCCGCGCCGGAAACCCTGGAACCCGCCTGGACCGCCGTGACGGCGGACAGCAACGAATCCCAAACCCCCGCGGAGACCGCGCCTGCGGCAGCTTCCCTCACCGAGCAGGCAGAAACCGAGAATTCCCCCCATGGCGAAAAAGAGCAATAAGACCGATGGCCTCCGGCCCGTATCGACCGAACCTCAAATAACTGTCGCGCCCAAAATAGAAGAGCCCATCGGTGACGAATCAGGCGGCGAGGCCCAAGCCGCGCTCGAACCCGGGATCGAACCCATAACGGAAGCCGAAATCGAAGCCCCTCAAGACAATTCCGAAATCGAAGCGGAAGTCGAAGACGGCCCCCAACCCAAGGACCGCCCCCAACCCGAGTCCGCCGAGTCCGAACCCGAATTTAATCCCCCTCCCCCCGCCAAACTCGTACGCTTGCAAAAGATCCTGGCCCAGGCCGGCGTCGCCAGCCGCCGCAAGGCCGAGCAACTGATCGAGCAGGGCCGTGTCCAGGTCAACGGCAAGGTCGTCGCCGTTCTGGGCGCCAAGGCCGACCCCGCCCGCGACCACATCCGCGTGGACGGCAAGCTCCTTCAGGGCGCCGAGCGGCTCCGCTACTTCGTCCTTAACAAACCCAGGGGTTTCGTCACCACCGTCAAGGACCCCGAGGGCCGCCCCACGGTCATGCAGTTCTTTGACAAGATGCGCGAGCGCCTTTATCCCGTCGGCCGCCTGGACTACATGAGCGAAGGCCTGCTTCTGGTCACCAATGACGGTGAGCTGGCTCACCGCCTCACCCGCGCCGCCGCCGGCGTTGAAAAAACCTACCTGGTCAAGGTCGCCGGCCAGCCCACCGAGGCCGAACTCGACATTCTGCGCGGCGGCATATCCATCCCGCTGGGCGAGCCCGGCTCGCGCCAGGTCCGCACCTCCCCGGCCCGCATCCGCCAGGTCCGCCAGGGCGACAATCCCTGGTACGAAGTCGTTCTCATCGAGGGCCGCAACCGCGAACTCCGCAAAATGTTCGAACAGATCGGCCACTTCGTTGAGAAAATCCGCCGCGTCGGCTACGGCCCCCTGGTCCTCGACCAGGAGCCGGGCAACCTGCGTGAACTTTATCCTGAAGAGCTGGAGCTGCTGCGCAAAGCCGCTGACGGCACGCTCCGCGCTCCCCAATCCAAGGAAATCCGCCGCCGCAACCTCGCCGCCGCCCAGTTGCCCACGCTCCCTCCCCGCCCGACAGCCCGCCCGCGCCCGGCCAAGCCGCTTCCCGCCAAGCCTTTCGATGCTCGCTCCGCCGCAACCGCCAGCCCCGGCGACTATCGTCCCAGGAAGCCTCTCGGCCAGGCCAAGCGCTCTTTCCGCCGGGATGAAGGCGAGGGATCGTTCACTCCCCGCCCATCCGGCAAGAACTTCGGCCCCGGCCGTCCAGCCCAACGTCCAGCCCAACATCCAGCCTGGAAGCAGGACGACCGTCCTGGTCGTCCGCCCGCACGCTTTGCCGCGGGATCAGCCGCCTCGGATCGCACCAGCCAAGCCCACACAAGCCCCGGCAGGCCACCCGCAGACC
>JBKQRH010000193.1:0-5989 GCA_052326045.1 Occallatibacter sp.
CCGAAGCAAAATCGGAAGAGCCGCAAGCAACTAGACGGGAACTTAACCGTGGGAATTGATCTGGGGGACCGGAGCTCGCGCTACTGCATCCTGAACCAAGACGGTGAGGTCATACGGGCAGCGTCGGTGGCGACCACGAAGAAGGATCTGAACCGCGTTTTTGGGGCGCTGCCGCACAGTCGCGTGGTGCTGGAAGTGGGGACGCACTCGCCCTGGGTGAGCCGCCATCTGAGGTCCCTGGGACATGAGGTGATCGTGGCGAATCCGCGCCGCACGCGACTGATTGCGGCCAGCAGCAACAAGCAGGACCGGCTGGATGCCGAAACTCTGGCGCGGTTGGGGAGGATGGACCCGAAGCTACTGTTTCCGATCCGTCACCGCAGCGAAGCGGCGCAGGCGGACCTGACGGTGATCCGGACGCGGGCGGCCTTGGTGGAAGGGCGGACCCGATTGATTAATGCGGCCCGAGGATTGACCAAATCGTTTGGGGAGCGGCTGCGGAAGTGCGATGCGCGGTACGTCAATGAGGAGCTGGCCAAGGACTTGCCGCCGGCTTTGAAAGAGGCCATCGAGCCGCTGCTGAAACACATCGGAGAACTGAGCGCGCGCATCCAGGAATACGACGTTGCCATCCAGAGGATCGCCCGGGAACGGTACCCGGAAGTTGGGTTGCTGACGATGGTGGGAGGGGTGGGAGTATTGATGGCGCTGACGTTTGTTCTCACCTTGGAAGACCCGCATCGCTTCCAGCGAAGCCGCGACGTAGGGGCGTACTTGGGGATGAGGCCGCGGCGGCGGCAAAGCGGGGGGAGCGATCCGGAGCTGGGAATCAGCAAGGAAGGCGACATATACCTGCGAAAAATACTGGTGCAGGGGGCGCATGTGATTCTGGGACGGAGCGGGCGGGATAGCGATTTGCGGCGGTTCGGGCAAAAGCTGGTGGCGCGCGGGGGCCAAGGGGCGAAGAAGAAAGCGCGCGTAGCGGTAGCGCGGAAACTGGCGGTGCTGCTGCATCACCTATGGGTGACGGGCGAAGTGTACGAACCGCTGCGGAACAGCCAGGTGGCGCCCGTGCCGGCAGCCGCCTGAAGCGCCGGCCGAAAGCGAGCGAACGGAGAACGAACGAGAGTGGGGATCAGCCAGTTGGGATGGACCGAGAAAGGTATCAGGGCAACGAGGATGTACGTATCGCCGAGTTCGGGTGACTGCGACACTGGGCTGGATCAAAGCTCACCAGTCATGGTGAGCAGAAGGTCGCTCTTTAGATGGCAGCACCCGGAAGTAATCGAGAACGCCAACAGGCACGAGCCCGAGGGGCTCACTCATAGTGCGAATGGAAGCAGGGCGAACCGGGCGGACGAACAGAACAGTGGCCGAGCCAGCGGCGCGATGAGAAAGCACCGCCGCGGGCGCGCCTGCCATTCCCTCATCACCCTTTGTGTCGCATCGGAGCCACCCGTCAAGGCTACCCTTCGGCTCGCTTGCTCCCTCCGGTCGCAGCGCTCGGCCTTGACGGGGCCCGGCTCCGACGCAAGGGCCGATTTCAGAGATGAGGGAATGGCAGGCTTAGTTCACTCCGCAAGAGGACAACCATGCCAGCAGTTTTCCCTTGACACAGACCGGCCTTCTCATGGAAGCCCAGTGCGCCAGCACTGGGAACCCCGCGCAAGACCATTAGCCCCCGGGAACGGCCCGTTTTGTCTCCCATCCATTGGGTACCATCCTTCATGGCGTTGAAACCCGCATGAATCAAGGCCTCGGAGGCCACCAGGAGGTAATCGGCAGCTACGCAAGACGGAAATGCCCGTCACCAAGACATCGCGCGCTTCAAAGCACTAGAATGAATAGGGAGCGCTTCTTGAGCGCATTGTTGTGACCCTTCCACCGGCTGATCCAAATCCCGAACATCCGTCATCCGAGCGGCCGTATCTGCACGACGACACGCGTTTTGCGGCGCCCAAGATCGCCATTTTCCAATACGCCACGGTGGTCCTGTTCCTGTTTCTGATTTCGGGCTTTTGGAGATTGCAGGTCGCCAACCCCGATTACTACAAGGAGCGGGCGGAAGAGAATCGCATCAAGTCCATGCCCATTCTGGCGCCGCGCGGCCGCATTCTGGATCGCGATGGCCGCGTTATCGTGGATAATCATGCGTCGTTCACTCTGATCCTGACGCGGGAGAACCTCAAGGAAGAACATCTGAAGCCGATTGCCGAAGGGCTCGATCTGGATCTGGGCGATCTGCAGGAAATCGTCCGGCGCTACCGCACGCGGCCCAAGTACGAATTTATACGGCTGAAGGAAGAAATGACGCCGGCCGATTTGGCCTTCGTGGATTCTCACCGCGATTTCTTTCCCGAGCTTGAAATTAGCGAAGCCCAGCATCGCATGTATCCCCAGAACGGCATGATGGCGCACTTGCTGGGCTACACCGGCGCCATCAGCCTCCAGGAGTTGGATACGGCGGAATTCGCCAAGTACAAACCGGGCGACGTGATCGGCAAATTCGGCGTGGAACGGCAGTACAACGACACTTTGATGGGGATCGACGGGCAGCGCCAGGTGGAAGTCGATAACCGCGGGCAGGTCCGCCATGTGTACGCCACCCCCACGCCATCGGTGCCTGGAAAAGATCTGCGGCTCACCATCGACCTGGATTTACAGGCTGTGGCGGAACTGGCGATGGATGGCAAGAACGGCGCCGTCGTGGCAATGGATCCGCGAAGCGGCGAAATATTGGCCATGGTGAGCCGGCCCACTTTCGATCCCAACAAGTTCTCCGCCCACATCAGCGCCAGGGATTTAAAGGAATTGACCGACAATCCCGATAAGCCCTTCTTCAATCGCGCCATTCAGGCGGCCCAGGCGCCGGGTTCCACCTTCAAGCCGATCATGGCGCTGGCGGCCTTGGAAACGGGCACCATCGACGAGAATTTTACCGTGCACTGCCCGGGCGGTGCGAACTTCTATGGGCGCTACTACCGTTGCCACTTGAAGACCGGCCACGGAGCGGTGGCTCTGCACAAGGGCATCGTGCAATCGTGCGATACCTATTTCTACACCGTCGGCAACAAAATGGGGATCGACGACATTGCGCAATACGCCGACATGGTGGGGTACGGTCACGCCACCGGAATCGATCTGCCGCACGAAGCGCAGGGCGTGGTGCCGTCGCCCGCGTGGGCCATCCACACGCAAGGGCGAAAATGGTACGCGGGCGATACCATTTCTGTATCCATTGGGCAGGGCGCTCTCACCGTCACGCCTCTGCAAATGGCGCGCGCCATCTCCGGTCTCGCCATGGGCGGCGTGTGGCACCGGCCGCGCGTGGTGAAGGAGCAGCCGGACAAGCCCACCGAATGGCCGCTCAATCCCCAGTATGTGAAAGACGTGGTGGATGGCATGTACGGAGTGGTGAACGAAGGCGGCACGGGCGGGCGGGCCTGGCTGCCGAATATTGAAGTCTGCGGCAAGACCGGAACCGCGCAGGTAGCCTCGGCGGACTTCGTCAAGGCCGCGGGCGGCGGACGCGACCTCAGAGATAACGCCTGGTTTGTCGGCTTCGCGCCGCGGAACGCCCCGGAGATTCTGGTGGTGGCGCTGTTTGAACACGGCGCGGAAGGCCCGCTGGCGGCGCCCATAGTGCGCGACGTGATGACGGCATACTTCGACAAAAAGGCTCGGATGGTGGCATTGCGGCAGCAGGGAGCGGCGGTGGCGGCTGGCGAAGCGGCCGTGCGCACGCTCGGTCTGCCCGGCCCGGGGCGGTCAAATTAATATGGTCAGGCATTTATCGGCTCGCGACATCGATTGGACTTTGCTGGTGATCGCGCTACTCATCTGCGCGGTGGGAGTTCTGCAAATTTACAGTGTCACGCGCGGATCTGATTCTCCCAGCGCCTGGTGGAAGCAGATTTTCTACATCCTGGGCGGCCTGGTGCTGATGTGGCTGGTTTTGCCGTCGGATTACCACGCCTTGCTGCACCGCGTGCCGCTTCTGTACATGGTTTCGGTAGGGGCGCTGCTGGGGACCTACCTTGTGGGCGAAGCCGCGTTCGGCTCCACGCGGTGGATTCCGCTGGGCTTCGGCGTTCACCTGCAGGTATCGGAATTCGTAAAGCTCGTGATAATCTTGTTGGTAGCCCGCTATCTGACGGATTTACGCACGGATGAGCTGGAGTTTCGGGAGATGCTGAAACTGGCGGGCTTAGTGCTGATTCCCGCTGCTCTGGTTTTGAAGCAACCGGACCTGGGCACCGCGCTCACTTATGTAGGGATTCTCACGGTGGGTGTTTTTCTGGCGGGATTGCATTGGAGGTACGTCCTCGTGATCGTAGCGGGGGCGGCGCTGATGGTTCCGATAGGGCTGCATTTCCTGAAAGACTATCAAAAGGCGCGTCTGGTGAGTTTCAGCGATCCGGAGTTGGATCCGCAGGGCGCGGGATACCAGGTGATCCAGTCGAAGACGGCCATCGGTTCGGGCGGGATGTTCGGCAAGGGAGTGACCAAGGGAACGCAGGCGCAGTTGCACTTTCTGCCGGTGCCCTCCAAGGATTTCATCTTTTCGGCCTTTGCCGAAGAGCATGGATTTGTCGGTGTAGTATTGATGTTGGCTTTGTACTTCGTAATGATCATGCGCATTGTTCAGAATGCGCAGACGGCGCCCGAACGGGCCGGGATGTACATCTGTATGGGGGTGGCGGCGCTGCTGCTCTCGCACATCCTGATCAATGTCGGGATGGTGGCTGGGTTGATGCCGGTGACCGGCATTCCGCTGCCATTTATGAGCGCCGGCGGTTCGAGTATCTGGACGAGTTTTTTAGCGCTGGGGCTGGTCAACAATGTCCGCCTCAGAAGGTTTGTGAATTAAAAATTTATTGGGAGCCTGCAAGAGACCCTGGGGACGGTGGCGCGCAAGCGCTTCTCGAGGAAGAGAAATGGTTCCCGGCCAGGCGGTGTATGAGGCATGCTGCTCCACGCCAGGCCCGAGTGAGCCTTGTAATACTTTCCGATCCGTTCCGTCTCTCCATGCTCCGCCGGGAGGCATTGGATGTCGAAGGAGTTGGTGATTTCCGCGAACCGCCACGAAACACGTGTAGCGGTGCTCGAGGACGATCAGGTAGTGGAAGTTTACTACCAGCGGGAGAATGAATACTCCCTGGCAGGCAGCATCCACAAAGGCAGAGTGACGCGCGTATTGCCGGGCATGCAATCGGCTTTCGTCGATATCGGTCTGGAACGCGACGCATTCCTGTACGTCTCGGACTTTTTCGAAGACAACGACGAGTACGACAAGATCGTCACCAGCGTGGAGGACAAGGTCTTCAAGCTGGACAAGACGCCCGCGCCCGCGCTGGCGCCTGAGACAGTAGCGCCGGTCGGCGCGGCGGAAGGGGTTCCGTCCGATAGCGTGCCGGTTTCGATGGCTGCGCCGGTTGCGCCAATGGCGGCTCCCATACAGGAGCCGCGCCGTGACGATCGCGATAATCGCGGCCGCCGGGGCCGGCGCCGCCGCGGCGGACGAGGTCGCGGTCTGCCGGATTCCAAATTCTATTCGCCTGGCCAAAGAGAATCGCAGGAAATCCAGCCGCAGGAAAATGGCCTGCCGGTCCTGATCCCCGAAGCGCTGCCGCAAGCGGACGCCGACTTCGAGCCGGAACCGGAAACTCAAGCGGATGCGCCGGCGAGCACGCACCCGACGACTTCTTCGTGTTGCCGGGTGAGTCGCTGGCCAAGTACACCGGTCCGGGCAGCGAACCGGAAGAGCACGTCAGCCACCGCCGTTTCGAGGCGCCCGGCAGCGAGGATGCCGGCGCCGGTGCCAGCCTGGCCGAACAGAATCTGGCCGAGGTCCGCGAACGTATCCGGGAGATTGAAGCGCGCGCCAAAGCCGCGCTGGAGTCTTACCGGGCTGAGCCGGAACCGGTGGTCGAAGCGCCGCCCGCCGTTGTGGAAGAGGCCGTGGTGGAAGAGCCGGTAGCGGAAACCG
>JBKQRH010000194.1:0-12564 GCA_052326045.1 Occallatibacter sp.
GATTGATCCGGTCCAGCGCATAGCCGGGAACCAGCCGCTCGATCTCGTCCAGCACGGCAAGGGGATCGAAGGGGCTCAGCCTGGGCTCCAAGTTATTGGCCGCCAACCACACTGCGTGCTGGTCTGCCTCGCCGGCCTGCGCGCCGCGCGACTGGCCCAGGTCGGCCGTCACGCCGCCTTTGCTAAAAGGCACCCGCGTCTTGACATCGGCGCCCATGGCGCCGGCCAAACGCACCAGAATCTCGAAATCAGGCTTTACTCCCGCGCGGTCAGCAGCCTTTCTAACCAGTTGCACATCGCCGTAGGTATTGGTCACCGTGCCGGACTTCTCGTAGAGGCTGGCGGCCGGAAGCACCACATCGGCCAGGGCCGCGGTCTCGGTGAGAAAAAGGTCCTGAACAATGACGAAGGTGTTCTTCAATGCTTCCGGTTTCACGCCGAGCTTTGCGACCGGATTGGCGCCGACGTCAAGCAATGCGCCCAGCTCGCCTTTGCCCGCCGCAACGAAGATTTCCGGGAACGTCTTGCCCGGTGTTGCGGGCAGGCCCGGATATTCTTGAAAGGCGCCCGGAGCGGTTACAGGCACATAGCCGGGCAGCAGATCGGGTAACAGCCCCATGTCGGCCGCGCCGCGGGAGTTCGAGTGGTTGCCGAGGAAGGCAAAGCGGACATTGCCGCGCGTGAGGCCCCAGGCAACGAGCGATTCGACGGCCAGGCCGCGAAACTCCTGTCCGAAAATCACCACCAGCGATTCCTCTGCCAGCACGGCCTTGCGGAAGGCGGCGTTCTTGATTGTGTCGTCGCTGCCGCCCAGATACTCGGGAATGGCTTGATAGCCGTGGGCGCGCAGCCGCAGTGTAGCCTTGGCCTGCCGCTCCAGCTTGATGGGCTTGGAGTTGGCGATGTAGAGCCGCGCGCGGTTCAGCCGCACATTGGTGCGCAGGTTCCACGCCAGCAGCGGATGCTCCTCAGTGGGATTGCCACCGACAAGCAGGATCGCCGGGGCGGTTGCGATGTCGCGCAGGCTGGCCGTCTTGCGATTGTGTCCGGCGAGGGCGCGGGCAAAGGCTGCATAGTCTGCGCTGCGCTGGTGGTCGATGTTGTTCGTCTGGAGCACCGTCCGCGCAAACTTCTGCAGCAGGTAGTTCTCCTCGTTTGTGGTCCGGCTGGAGCCGATTACGCCGATGGCCGCGCCACCACGACTGTCTCGAACCTCCTTCAATTTACTCGCCGCCAGCCGTAGCGCGTGTTCCCAGGTGGCCGGTTCCAACTTGCCCTCGGTGTTGCGCACCAGGGGCTGGGTCAGCCGTTCGGGGCTCTCGACGAAATCGAAGCCGAAACGTCCCTTGGCGCAAAGGAAGTCGCCGTTGATGCCGCTCTTGTCGCGATTGTCGGCGCGAACGATCTCCGAGCCGTCATTGGTCTGGCGCACGCCCAACGTCACCTTGCAGCCGTCGGCGCAATGCGTGCACACCGTCGAGACGTGGTTCATCTCCCATGGGCGCGTCTTGTAGCGGTAGCTGCCGCTGGTCAGCGCGCCCACCGGGCAGATGTCGATGCACATGCCGCACTGCTCGCAGTCCAGATGATTGCCGCCGTTGGGGACAATCGTCGAATGAACGCCGCGGTTCTGCACGCCCAGCGCCCACACGTCCATGCCCTCCCCGCAGACGCGGATGCAGCGGTAACAGAGAATGCAGCGCGGGCGGTCGAAGAAGACTGCCGGCGACCACTGCTGCTCCTCGCGATGCTCTTTGGCCTCGGCGTACAGGCTCTCGCCCGCGCCGTATTTGAAGGTCATGTCCTGCAGCTCGCACTCGCCGCCGGCGTCGCAGACCGGGCAGTCGAGGGGATGGTTGCCGAGCAGCAATTCGATGGTGGCCTTGCGCGCCTGGGCGATTTCCTCTGATTCAGTAACAAAGACCTGCCCCTCGGCGACGGTCGTGGTGCAGGCCGTTTGCAGCTTGGGCACTTTCTCCTGGCGCACGACGCACATGCGGCAGGCTGCCTGCAGGCTGAGCCCAGGGTAATAACAGAACGCGGGAATCTCGATGCCCGCCTTGCGGCAGGCGTCAATCAGCAGCGTCCCCGCGGGAGCGGTCAGCTTATTTCCATCGACCGTGAAGGTTACGTCGGGCATTCGTCTCCAGAGCCCTCTACACCACCACCAAATCCACGTGTTTTGCGAACGGGCAGGGCTTGCCGTTCAAATGGTCCTCAAACTCCTTGCGAAACTTCTTCAAGAATCCCAGTATCGGCATGGCGGCCGCGTCGCCAAACGGGCAAAACGTCCGGCCCAGCATGTTCTCTGCAATGTGCTGAATGTTGTCGATGTCTTTAGCCGCGCCGAAGCCGGCGTGGAAGCGGGTGAGCGACTTCTTCAGCCAGTCCGTGCCCTCGCGGCAGGGAATGCACCAGCCGCAGCTTTCGTGCTGGTAAAAGCTGATGGTCCGCAGCGCAAACTCGACGATGCAGGTCTGGTCGTCGAGGACCACCACGCCCGCCGAGCCTAGCATCGAGCCTGTCCTGGCCACCTGGTCGAAGTCCATGCCGATATCGATCTCCTCGGGCAGCAAAACAGGAGTAGAAGACCCGCCGGGAACCACGGCCTTCAACCCACGCTCGCCGCGGATGCCGCCTGCAACCTCGTAGATCAGCTTCTTCAGGTTGTAGCCCATGGGCAGCTCATAGACGCCGGGCCGCTCCACATGGCCGCTGATGGAGAACAGGCGCGTCCCGCCGTTGCGCGGAGAGCCCACCGCCGCGTAGGCCGCGTCGCCCATCTCGATCACGTGCGGCACGGTGGCGATGGTCTCGGCGTTGTTGATGATCGTGGGACCGCCGTAGAGGCCGACGACGGCAGGGTAGGGCGGCCTGATGCGCGGAATGCCTCGTTTGCCTTCGAGAGACTCCATCAGCGCCGACTCTTCGCCCACTTCGTATGCCCCCGCGCCGGTATGGGTGATGATCTGGAACTCGGTATCGGAGCCGAAGATGTTCTTGCCCAGAAAGCCGCGCTCGTAGGCATCGGCGACTGCTTCCTCCATAATCTCCAGCAGATAGCGGTATTCGCCGCGCAGATAAATGAAGCCCAGCCTGGCGCCGATTGCCAGGCCGGCAATGATGGCGCCCTCGATGACCGCATGAGGGTCATGCAGAAAGATCAGATGATCCTTGCAGGTTCCGGGTTCGCTCTCGTCGCCGTTGACCAACACATATTTCGGCTTTGCTGACTTTTTAGGCACGAACGACCACTTGAGCCCCGCGGAAAAGCCTGCGCCGCCGCGCCCGCGCAGGTTACCGGCCTTCATCTCGTTGATGATCCAGTCGGGACCTTGTTCCAGGCACTTTTTTGCGGCCGCGTAACCGCCGAGTTCGAGATAGCGGTCGATCTTTGCTGCGCCCTGCCCAAAACGGCGGGAGACGATCTTGACCTCATCGGGATGAGAGACAAGCCTGGGCAGGCGAGACCTCCCTTCTGCCTGGGCATTACCGCGATAGCCAGCGAGGATGCCGGGCACGTGCTCGGGCGTCAGCTCGTCGTGAAAGTCGTAGTTCACCTGAATCGCGGGCGCCCAGGAGCAGGCCCCAATGCACTCCACCTCTTCCAGCGAGAAGAGGCCGTCCGGCGTCACGCCTTTTTGTCCGATGCCCAGCTCCTCCTGGAAACGCTCGTAGAGGTCATAGGCTCCGCGCAAGATGCAACTGATGTTGGTGCAAACCTGCACGTTGTATTTGCCTACCGGCTTGAAGCGCAGCATCGAGTAATAGGTCGCCACGTTGCGGACTTCGAGCCCGGTGATGCCGATGCGTTCGGCCACTTCTGCGATGACCGCATCGGAGAGATAGCCGATCTCGTCCTGGGCGTAGAGGAGCATGGGAACCAGCGCCGAACGGCGCACCGGGTACTTCTGGACCAGCGCGTCGAACCGCGCCGCCAGCTTGGGAGAGAATATACTCATCGATTCAGAACTCACCTGTCGATTTCCCCCAAAACAATGTCGATGGAGCCGACCACGGCCACCACATCGGCCAGCATGCGCCCCTTGCACATGGTCTCCAGCGCCTGCAAGGTAGCGAAGGTCGGATTGCGCATGTGGACGCGGTAAGGCTTGGCCGTGCCGTCCGAGACCACATAGTAGCCCATCTGCCCGCGCGGCGATTCAATCCCCTGATAAACCTCGCTGGCCGGAACCGCAAACCCTTCGGTGACGATCTTGAAATGATGGATCAGCGCCTCCATCTGGGTCTTCATCTTCTCGCGGTCGGGCAGCACAATCTTGGGAGCGTCGGCCTTGATCGGCCCTTCGGGCATCCCGTCCAGCGCCTGCTGAATGATCCTGACGCTCTCGCGCATCTCTTCCAGCCGGACCAGATACCGAGCCCAGCAATCGCCGTCGGTCGAGACTGGAACCCTGAACTGGAACTTCTCATAGCCGGAGTAGGGCATATCGCGGCGCAGGTCGAAGTCCACGCCCGAAGCGCGCATCGGCGGGCCGGTCACGCCCAGCGCAATTGCATCCGCTGCCGACAGATAGCCCACACCCTTCAAGCGATTCTTGAAGATTGGATTGCCGGTGAGCAGGTTTGAATACTCGTCGATTTTTTCCGGGAAGGCGTGGATGAATGTCTCTACGCGGTGGAAAAAGTCCAGCGGCGGCTCCAGCGCGAGGCCGCCGATGCGGAAGTAGCTGGTCATCATCCGCTGGCCGGAGACAGCCTCAAAGAGCCTGAGAATATCCTCGCGTTCGCGGAAGGTGTAGAGAAAGACGGTGAGCGCGCCAATGTCCATGGCGTGGGTGCTCAGCCATACGAGATGGGAGTTCAGGCGGGTCAGCTCGGATAAGAGAACCCTGATCCACTGGGCCTTCCCGGGAATGTCGAGCGCCAGCAGCTTTTCCACGGCCAGACAGTAACAGAGGTTGTTGGCCATCGGGCTCAGGTAGTCGATGCGGTCGGTGAGCGGCACCACCTGCTGATAAAACTTGGCCTCGCAGGTCTTCTCGATGCCGGTGTGCAGATAACCGATCTCAGGATAGAGCCGGACAATGATTTCGCCGTCGATTTCCAGCACCAAGCGCAGAACGCCGTGCGTGGCCGGGTGCTGCGGCCCCATGTTGAGGACCATGTGCTGGTCACGCGCGCCTTCGGCCACGGGAACTTCGAGGATGGGCGTGCCGGAATTCATTTAGCGGTACCCCTCGACCGGATAGTCCTTGCGCAACGGATGCCCCACCCAGTCGTCTGGCATCAGGATGCGGCGCAGATTGGGGTGCCCGCCAAAGCGGATGCCGAACAAGTCGAAAACTTCGCGCTCGTAGAAGTTGGTCGCGGGCCAGACCCCCGTAATGGACTCCAGCGACGGGCTTTCGCCCTCCAGCAGCACCCGCAGCCGGATGCGCTCTTTATAGGCGTGCGACAAAATGTGGTAGCTCAACTGGAAGCGGGGCGAGGAAGGGAACCAGTCGACCGCGGTCAGGTCCTCGAAGAAGTTGTATCCGGCCGCCTGCACGGTGGCGGCCGCGGCGCGAATCTCTTTGGCGGCGATGGTCAGCGTCAATTCATTGCGGTCGAATTTCGCGTCAACCAGAGCCTGGGGATTCCAGGCCAGGATCGCCTTGACCGCCGGATGCTCGGGAAGCCCCTCTCGCACAGCGGCCTTCCCGGTCAATGTCTTCGCTTCGCTCATCATAGGGTCTGCTTTCCAATCTCAGGAGTCAGCGTCGCGAGCGAAAATCGGGTCAGACGAGGCCGAGTCCGAAGGCTGTGGCGGGTCCACCGTCGAGGACGAGAACGATGCATGGCCGGATTTCCACCCCAGCGACAAGGACCCGTCGCTGGGGACCCCGGATTTTCGGCGCAACCCTTCGGGACCTGGCCAATTCTCCCGATTTCGTTGTCGCTCGTCGCTAGCAGACACCCGGTATGCGTCACTCCTCACTCCAAGAACTCGTAATAATTGGCTCCGGTCGCTGGCCCCTGAGATTGGAAAGCAGACCCTATAGATCCGCCTTGTCCTGGCTCCAGTTCAGGATGCCCTTGCGCACGATGTAGTAGAGTCCGACGGCCACAAAGCCGAGATAGACCAGCATCTCCCAGAAGCCAAACAGCCGGGAGCCGGTGATTTCAGGCAGCTTGCGGTAGATCACCGCCCAGGGCATCATGAAGACCGCTTCCACGTCGAAGAGGATGAACAGGACGGCCACCATATAGAAGCGGACACTGAAGCGCCCGCGGGCGTCGCCCACGGCCTCGATTCCGCACTCGTAGGCGGCCAGTTTGGTGGTCGAGCCGCGACGCCGCCCAATGAACCAGGAGGCGGCTACCATCCCCAGGCCAAGGCCAAACGCGGCAAGGATTTGCATCAACAGCGGGAGATACTGCCAGGAGTAGGGGATCATTGCCGCCCAGTCCGAAAATTCCAGTAGGATTGCACCCTCTTGACCGCAATTGCCAACGGTCCCGATCCACCAGGATGCTGGTTTGAGATTAGGTTTTCGGCCTCATCCCGTCAAGGCGACCGAGGGCGTGCAGGACTCGGATGATTCGTGGTTGGGAAGGCGCGTATGTGAGCTGCGTCACATCATTTCCCGAAATAGTCCGCCATAATCCAGTGTTCTTTTATGGAACACAGTACGTTCGTCATCTGAAAAGAGCAGCGAATGGGCCGAAGAACAGGGTTGAGGATAAACAGCATGGCAGCTTCCACCTTAACCAGCTTCCCGATTCCGGCCACTGCACCGGTCGTATCCACTGTGCGTGTACGCCCTAATCGCCACCGGCGCATCACTCCCCGGGCGGGGCGTGCGCTGGAGATTCTGGGCCACGCGATCGAATACCTCACCGACGAGTTCGTACATGAGGGCACATCGCTTTCGGCGGACCATGAGCAGTTGAAAGCCGTGCAGTTGCTCATGGCGCTCAACCGCGAGATATATTTCGAGTGTCCCGAAGTGCCGAGCTTTAGCGAGCAGTGCCGAGCGTTACTGCATCGTCATCTGGCATAGCCATCCGCGAAGTGCATTTTTCAACCTCCGCAGTGTCAAGCAGCAAGGCGTCCTCAGCGAGAGAACGGCATGGCTCACTCGGGGCCGCTTATTTTGTATGCGCAGCAGCCACGGTATTCACGAAGAGCCGGTGAACCCGGCGGTCGGCTGAAAGCTCTGGATGGAAGGTGGCGGCCATGACGCGCCCCTGGCAAACCAGCACCGGGAAGCCCTCGCGGCGAGCCAGCACTTCCACGCCGGGGCCGGTTTCGACAATGCGCGGAGCGCGAATGAAGACCATTTCCAGCGGGCCGCCGGCGAGCGCGGTCCCGGCCGTCAGAATGGTTGAGTCGATCTGTCGGCCGTAGGCGTTGCGCTCCACCACCGCATCCAGTACGCCCAGGCTGCGCTGCGCCGGATTGCGAACCTCCCGCGCCAGCAGAATCACTCCCGCGCAGGTGCCGAAAATGGGCTTTCTGCCGCAGAACTCCTGCAAAGCTTCAAAAAAACGGTGCTTCTCGAGGAATTTCAGCATGGTGGTCGATTCGCCGCCGGGCAGAACCAGACCATCCAGGGACTGGCCGTCCAGGCGGAGGTCTTGAGGCGTCTTCACAAGGGAAGGGGAGGCGCCGGCCTCTCGAAGCGCCGCAGCGTGAGCTGCGTAATCGCCTTGAATTGCCAGTACGCCAATGCGCGGGCGGTCTTTTCTAGATAACTCTGTCTTTGTCAATTGAAAGCTCCGCCTTTGGTCAGGGTAATTCGAAAGCGATTTCGCTGGAATACAACGCCGCTGAAAAGAATTTTATCTGCACCACCTGCGTGGGGGATTTGCCCCTTTGACTACCCCACCCCAGCGACGAAGACCTGTCGCCGGGGACTCCGGTTTCGCTCAGGGCAGCGGCCTTTGGCTCGGGGAACGAACGGTGACGGTTTCCCACCCTTCGCCCGGCTACCCCACGGACGAAGACCTTACCCTCGCCCCAGCGAGCAGAATTCGCTCGCTGGGGACCCCGAGTCCGTGGGGTCCCCGGCCAAGCGAAGGATGGGGCGCCCGGCAACTGCAGTACTAGCCGAGCAGAATCTTGCGGATCTCGCCTTCGGGATCGTCTTCCATGCGGCAGTGATTGTCCCATACCATCGTCTGGCAGCGGACCGGGTCGGTCGGCTCCCAGATCAAACCGGGCTGGCTGGGGTTGCCGGTGCGGGCGAAGTTGGCCCATGCCGTGGCCATCTTTTTGGCCAGCGCCTGCGCTTCGGGCGTGTTGCCGGTGCCCTGTTCGCAGCGCTTGGTGTTGTCGAAGCAGAAGGCCAGCTCGGCAGTGTGCCATGCGCCTGCATCCTCCAGCATGGGCGACTGCCAGGTGAAGTAGTAGGTGTAGATGGGCGCTGCTTTCTGGTCGCACTTTAATTTGGACATCCGCACGACATTGTTGCGAATGGAGATGGCGTTCAGCCCAGGGCCGCCGCACATATAGGAGAGGGTGCGAATGCTCTTCTCCGGATGCGCCTTCTTCAAGGCGGCGATCAGCGCCGTGGCCTTCTCCTCGCCATAGGCGCGCACCAGGTTGGCGCGCCACTCCGCCTCAGTGGGTTTGGAGCGCATGCTGTTGCCCTCTTCGCTGACCGAGCCCATGAGCATGGGAATGTGCTTGGAGATCTCCGGGGCGGCTTCATTGAAGGAGCGCACGTTGATGATACGACCGTCAACGGTGGGACCGAAGCCGGCGCGGGGCGGCATGCCCGGAGCGGAGAAAGGACCCATCCCCGGCTTCATCGGCGGATTGATCTTGGTGACGGCGGCGTTGCCCGCCGCGTTCAGCTTGGCCCAGTCCATCTTCTGCAGGCTGGCGAGGTCGTTGGGCTGGAGGCCGAGTTCGATCATCACCTGCTTGGCCAGCGCCCTGGATTGCTCGGCGCTGGGCGAATTGCCTCCGCCGCCCGATTGCACCGAGGCGCGATGGAAGAGTCCCGCGGCCGAGGGCATGCCCATCAGCGTAGTTACCTTGGAGCCGCCGCCGGACTGGCCGTAGATCATGACGCGGTCCGGATCGCCGCCGAAGTTGGCGATGTTGTCGTGGACCCATTGCAGCGATGCGACCAGATCCGTCATGCCCACGTTGACCGAATCGGCGTAGGCGGGGCCACCGATCTCGGCGAGGTCGAAGAAGCCCAGGATGTTGAGGCGGTGATTGACCGAGACCTGCACCACATCGTGATGGCGGGCCATCTGCGCGCCCTCGTGCGAGGGCAGCTCATAGGAGGAGCCGAAGACGAAACCGCCGCCGTGAAAGTAGACCATCACCGGGCGCTTGCCGCTCAGGCTGGGCGTCCAGATGTTCAGCTTGAGCATGTCTTCGCCCATATAGCCGTCGTCCCAGTCCTGCAGGAAGGACTGCTCGATCCCGGTGAAGTCATGCAGATGCTGGGGGCAGTTGGGGCCGTAGATCAGGGCGGGGTATTCGCCGTCCCAGGGCTTGGGGGCTTTTGCGGGCAGCCAGCGATTCTCGCCGCCGGTGTCCTGACCATAGGGCACGCCCTTGAAGGTGAAGACGCCGCCATCGACGAAGCCGCGCACCTTGCCGTACTGGGTGTTCGCCACCGCGGTTTTGGGCGTGGCGCAATTGCCGGGCTCCTGATGCGCCGCGGTCTTGGTGTTATCCATGGCAACGGCAGGACGGGCCAGCGCGGCGCCTACTCCGCCAGCGGCGGCCAGCAGCAGCGCCTCGCGGCGATTGAGCTTGGCGCGATTTTCAGAACTTGGATCAGACATTCGGTCTCCTTTACATTTGCGGACAAAAATCGGATGCGGGATACAGCCAGCCATCATATACGGTAGGACCGAGGTTCCGGAAGGCGAGGAGAACGCGGCCACCTGCGATGGGGGCACCTGCGGTGCGGCCAGAGGCCTTCGGCGCGGGGAACGAACGGGGACGGTTTCTCACCCTGCGCAAGAAAAAGGTGAAGAATGGGGCACCCGGCGAAGGTTGGGACACCCGCACATTTGGGGAGATGGTCAATCTCTGGACTTCCGAGCAGAGCGAAGATCGTTCATTGCAGTTTGGTCGAGCGCAGACGCCAGCGCAGCACAAAATACCATATCCAGCACTGCACAGCGAGCACAGAGCAGGGCCAGAATACCTGCGGATAGTCGCGCATGAAAAAATGAAAAACCGGATGCCCCGACTGGATATAGCCCACGCCGCCAAACGAGGCGATGGACAGGGCAAAGGCCCAACTGTAGGCCACGCGCTGCCAGCGGAGCATACTCCGGGTGCGGCGAAGCGACCGCAATTCAAGCTCCACCGGCAACGCGGCTTCAGAGTCCGGGGAGGTCATAAGATTCTTCATGCCATCGCTGTCAACCTGGCCCCGCAACTCCGCGTCATGTTTCAGATACTCTTCCACCAGCATGGAGGTTTGCTGACTTGCTTCACCCGCGAGATAGAGCGGCAGCAGATCGAGAATGACTTCGCGAGAGACTTTCATGGAGATTTCGTTATCACTGCGATTGAGCATCTTGCGCCCTCCTGAGTTTCATGAGAAATGCTCTGGCTCTGTGGACCTTGACCTTTGCGGAGTTTTCTGTAATCTCCAGCACGCGCGCGATCTCCCGATAAGGAAGTTCGTCCATCGTTCTCATGATCAGCGCCGCGCGATCGGTTGCCGGCAACTGATACATCGCTTCGAGCACAGCGTTGAACTCCGCCTTATGCTCGGCCAGATCGTGCGCACTGGGCAGAGAATCCGGAAGATTCTCGTGTAGCTCGGTGTGACGTAAACTCTTCCGGATGCTTTGCAGAAAAAGGTTTTTCGCAATGGGAAAAAGGTAACCCTTGACAGTTTCCACCTCGATGGAATCCTGCGAGGCCCAGGCGCGAACAAAGGTTTCCGATGTGATGTCTTCCGCATCGGCTCGATTTCTGGATAGATACAGAGCAAAGCGGAATACATCCGCCGAGTATCTCTCGTAGAGTGAGCTGAAATCAGTCATTGGTCTCTCGCCTGGACGCAATGGCTGCCTATTTCATTGCAGCTCTAGCCAACAGCAATCCACCGACTCCGTCCTGCAGGCAATGGGCTATGATACCTGGCCGCAGACTGCCGCGCCAACGCGCCAAGACACCAAAGAAACAACCATAGATGGAGATCGTCAACACCATTCCAAAACCTTGGTATGCATGACAACTACCAAAAACAGCACTCTGAAGGACGATCCCTGCCGCAGCGCTGGTCGTCCAGGCCGTGAACTGCCGCTGCAGGTAGCCGCGATAGATAACTTCCTCGCAGATGCCCGCAGTCAGGGCCATAAGTAGATACACCGCGACTTCCGTTCCTCCGTGCGGCAGGAGGTTTTGTACGGACCTGCCTGGCGTGGAATGGATTAGATACCCAACAACTGCCAGGACGGTATTGGCGGCAATCAGGAAAGCAAACGCCAATCCCAGGTCGCGCAGAACCGCGCGCCAGCTTGAGGCCATATCTCCAGCCAGGCTTCGCATCGAGATGCCCTGCATCCGGCAGCCGAACCATATGAAGGCAGTGATCAGCCACTCGGCAGAGAGCACAACGAGATAGCCGGTGATTCGATGGTAAGCATGATCCGCGCCATGAAGACGCATACTGGATACGATCAGAGCAGCGAGAAGCAGAAGTACGCCGGCTGTGTGCCATGCTGGAGCAATGGATTCCATTCTGTGGCGGGAATGAGATTCTTGTACGATAGCAGCTTGATGGATGGTCATCCCGGTTCCTTTCCGACTACACCATATCTATCCGTAAGGTCCCAAAAAGTTACAACGCAAAACGAAAATATTTTGAAATGGAATCGAGGCTGATTGAATGCGCGAATGAAAGGAGCCGGCCGTGCCTCGATTCCGAACGGCGGGATTCACCTTTTAAACAATCGCCGAGGCACAGTGCAAAATCCAGCCGATAGCCAGGCGGTGAGTCTTTCACTGGAAAGCTGGAAATGGACTGCGTTGCCTTTCGCAATTATCCGGAAAATTACGTTATTCGCTATAACCGGCATCCCGTAGAGAAGGATTCTCTCGATGCAAAAAAGTGGCAGGTGTTTGCTCCGTATCCCGCGCCTTTGCTTTGGCGCGGGATGGGAGGCAACGAAGCTCGTGCGAGCGAAGAGCGAGCGTTCGCCTGGACGGCCAGTCCTACCAGCCGCGGGTTTGGAGTTGGTCTTTTTCTTCGATGGAGGCGGCGGCCAGGCCCTTCATCGTGCCGGTGACCTGCTCGGAGACCTCGGCGAGAATCTTGGGGTCGTTGTAGTGGGTGGTGGCGATGACGATGGCCTTGGCGCGGGAGACGGCCTCCTCGCGCTCCTTGGGGTCATTCTCGACATCGAGGGGGGTGGCGCGTTCTTTCATGAAGATTCCGGAGCCGACGAAGATGGCCTCGGCGCCCAACTGCATCATCAGCGCCGCGTCGGCCGGGGTGGCGATGCCGCCGGCGGAGAAGTTGGGCACGGGGAGCTTGCCGGCGAGGGCGACCATGCGGATCAGCTCGTAGGGGGCCTGGTGCTCCTTGGCGGCGGCGTAGAGCTCCTGCTCGGTGAGGATGGTGAGGG
>JBKQRH010000195.1:0-48441 GCA_052326045.1 Occallatibacter sp.
CGCCAGAACCAGCACGAGAGTTTCTTCGGCCTCACGTTCTGGGCGCCGAACATCAATATCTTTCGCGATCCGCGCTGGGGACGCGGGCAGGAGACCTACGGAGAAGACCCGTTTCTGACGGGCCGGATGGGCGTGGCCTTCGTTACGGGAATGCAGGGCGACGACCCCGGCCATCCGCGCGTGGTGTCCACGGCGAAGCACTTTGCCGTTCATAGCGGCCCGGAATCGACGCGGCATCAGGCTGACGTCGATGTTTCCGCGCACGACCTTGAGGTTACGTATCTGCCCGCGTTTCGCGCGGTGGTTACCGAGGCGCACGTGCAATCGGCGATGTGCGCGTATAACGCCATCGACGGCGCGCCGGCGTGCGCCAACACCATGCTGCTGCGCGATCATCTGCGGGAGGCCTGGCACTTTGATGGCTACGTGGTCAGCGACTGCGGCGCGGTGGCCGACGTCAGCATGGGTCACCATTATGCGACGGACATGCCGCACGCCGCGGCAGCCGCGCTGAAGGCCGGCACCGATATAGAGTGCGTCTATGGCCAGGGGATGGCCTTTCCCGTGCTTGGCGATGCGGTACACCAGAAACTGGTGACCGAGGCCGACCTCGACAAGGCCCTACGGCGCTTGTTCCGCGCACGCTTTGATCTGGGAATGTTCGATCCGCCGGCGAGCTATGCCTTTGGCCGGATTCCGCTGGCTGAAAACAACTCGCCGGAACACCGCGCGCTGGCATTGCAAGCGGCTCGCGAGTCCATGGTGCTGCTGAAAAACAAGGATGATGCTCTGCCACTGAAGGCTGGCGTGAGGCGCATCGCGGTTGTTGGACCCACGGCTGAACTGGTGCAATCGCTGCAAGGCAACTACAACGCGCCACCGCCGGAGCCGGTCTACCCGCTGACCGGGATCGAGAAGCGCTTCGCGGCGGCCACTGTGAGCTATGCGCAGGGATCGACGCTGGCAGCGGGCTTTGCCATGCCGATTGAACACACCGCTCTCAGCCCGGCGAGCGGCGCAGGCCATGGACTTTCGGCCGAGTACTTCGCGTCGGCAGACCTCAGCGGAGAGCCGGTGCTGACGCGGACCGACGCCAACATCAACTTCAATTGGGATAAAGTTGCGCCGGTGGCCGGAGTTGGCCGCAACAACTACTCGGTGCGCTGGAGCGGCAACTTCACACCGCCCGCGCCGGGCGACTACAAGCTCGGCGTGCGGATGAATTACTGCTATGCGTGCGAAAACACGGAAGGCTTCCGGCTGTTTCTCGATGGCAAGCTCCTGGTGGGCAGTGAACACGAGTCCACCGGAGAACGCGGCGGTGTGATCGAAGCACCCGTGCACTTTGCCGATACCAGACCCCACGCGATCCGGCTCGAATATCTGCACGGGACGGGGAGCGCGGGCATCGATCTTACGTGGCAGGCTCCGGCCACGGTGTTGCGCGACGAGGCTGTGAATGCGGCGAAGAATGCCGATGTCACCGTTGCGTTTGTCGGCCTTTCGCCTTCGCTTGAAGGGGAAGATATGCCAGTGAAGCTGGAGGGTTTCAGCGGGGGCGACCGCACCGCAATCGATCTGCCGGCCGCTCAGGAAGAGCTGCTGAAGGCGCTGGCGGGCACGGGCAAGCCGCTGATCGTCGTGCTGCAAAATGGCAGCGCGCTGGCGGTGAACTGGGCAAACGAACATGCCGGCGCAGTGCTCGAGGCATGGTATCCCGGCGAAGAGGGCGGGACGGCGATTGCCGAGACGCTTGCCGGCGACAACAATCCGGCCGGCCGCCTTCCCCTCACGTTCTATCGCTCGCTGGATCAGCTTCCAGCGTTTGACGACTATGCCATGCAGGGCCGCACGTATCGCTATTTTTCAGGCAAGCCGCTTTATAGTTTCGGTTATGGCTTGAGCTATACCACCTTCGCCTACCACAACCTGAAGCTCGCCTCTTCAAGCCTTGCCGCCGGAGATTCCCCGCGGGTTGAGGCGGATGTCGAAAACACGGGTGCGGTGGCTGGGGATGAAGTCGTCGAAGTTTACCTGACGCAGCCCAGGGGCTTTGAAACTCCGCGCCGCGTGCTTGCCGGATTCACCCGCGTGCATCTTGCGCCCCATGCGACGACCCATGTGAGCCTCACGGTCGATCCGCGCTCGCTAGGCCAGGTTGATGCCAAAGGGAGCCGCGTGATCGTTCCCGGCGAGTACGTCGTAACTATCAGCAGCGCGCAGCCAGAGGACTCCGTGCAGGTGCTCGCCGCCAGATTCCGGGTTACCGGCACAAAGCAACTCGACAAGTAGAGGCGTTGCTTTGTACCCCTGTGGATCTGAAACCCCGCGATCGCTGTGGCGCGGAAATAGCCGGGCGTGGACCGATGCGCTGCTTGAAGATCCGGCAGAGCACTGCTTGAGGGCGAATCCTGTGTTATCGCGGCTCTCCTTCACGCTCAACCTCGTGGAGACAGGCAGATGATCTATCTTCAGGCTGGTCGCGGCAAGTTGACCATCGAGTGAGGCCACACCTTGTTATCAGCTCTGAAATGTTACTGGATGGTTTCGCCGTTCCAGTCGTATCACGGGCAAACCGGACATTGGGCTGAAGATCGGGGTTCTATCCGGATCGGCGACCATACAACCAGGGCCCGGACTTCTACCTGAAGAGTCCTTCCTATGGCGATGCTGACGGACGCCACCGCTCGTTGCATCGGTAAAGCGACTATTGTGAGCAGCAATTCTGAAGGCAAAGAACGCGACGCCGAATTTGGAAATGACTACTTCGGGGCGAGCTTCTACAGGCCAGTGGGTAATGCCCGGAGCATGGAGGTGTCGGCCTCATCAAGTCACCCCCATCGATGGTGAGGCCGGAATGACTTGTCTTCCTCTCACAAGTGTCCCCTGCACGGAACGACTGAATGATTTTTAACGTAACCATCCCCAGATGAATTAATAATCGCCCAGTTGAAGCGTCATCTCTATGAACAGTTCAGAAGGTGTTCCAGTGGCCGCATGCACCGCAACATTGCCCTTAACCGGGCTGTCCAAGCTCTTCGGAGAGCACCACAGGCGCGTGCTCACGGCAGCCTATCGCATCACCGGCAGCATGGCCGATGCGGAAGACGTGACGCAGGCCGTGTTTCTGCGGCTCGCAAGCGCGGATGGGCCGGTGACGAACGCCAGCAGTTATCTATACAGAGCGGCCATCAATGGAGCGCTCGACGTGTTGAGGCAGCGGAAGGCCGCCCAGACCGAGCCGCTGGAATATGCCGCGCATGTAGCGGCGGCAGGGCCGGGCAGTTCGCCGGAGACCGCAGCGTCGAGCAGGCAGCTTGGCGCGCTCTTGCGGATTGCAATTGGCGAATTGCCTCCGCGGGCGGCCGAAATGTTCATCCTGCGCTACGTTGAAGAGCACGGGAATCGGGAGATCGCAGCGTTGATGGGCACGTCGCAGTCAGTTGTGGCTGTGACGCTGTTTAACGCGCGGTCGAGATTGAAGAAACGACTTTCGGAATTTGAGCGGGGGATACGATGAACAGAGATGAGATGCTTTTGAGAAACGCAGTGCAGGCGCTTCAGGCCGATGAGCCGGAAGCTGAGCAGGTGGCAGCTTCTGCCCGGCGCGTGGCCGGCAGGCTGGGGATCGACATCGTGAACGAGTCAACAGTCGACGCCATCGCGAGCTGCGATGACGTGCAGCGTCTGTTCGGTCCGTATCGGGCAGGCACGCTGCCGCCTGCGCGCGCGCTTCTGATTGAGGCCCACCTGCGTGACTGCAGCGGCTGCCGGCGCCAATTCAAGGGCGGGTCCGGTGCGGTTCTGGATTGGTCCGCTCCCAAGCCGCGTCGCGTAATTGCCTGGCATCCACAGACCGCCGCATGGGCGCTGGCTTCCGCCGCCGCACTTCTGGTCGCATCTCTTTTTGTCTACAAGGCCTATTGGCAGGTTCCGCCCGGAGTACGCGCCGAGGTGCAATCGATCGACGGGACAGCCTATCGAATCTCCGATAAGGGCGATCACCAACTTTCTCCCGGGGAGATGTTAGGCGAGGGCGAAACCCTGAGAACCAGCGGAGGGGGACATGCGGTCCTGCGGCTCACGGATGGATCCACGGTTGAGGTGAACGAGCGGAGTGTTGTGGCCGTGGGTGCGCAGGGGCACAACATGACGGTCGCGCTCGAAAATGGTGCGGTGATTGTGCAGGCCGCTAAGCGCACGTCGGGCCACTTGTATGTGAAGACTCCCGATTGCCGGGTGGCGGTCACAGGGACCGTGTTCTCAGTGAACTCCGGCCTGAAGGGCTCGCGTGTGGCAGTGCTTGAGGGCTCGGTGCACGTGTTGCACGCAGGGTTGGACACGCTGACGACGGCGGGAAACCAGTTCACCACCAATGACAACCTGAGCCCCGAGCCAGTGCAGGAGCAGATTGCATGGAGCCACGATCGCGATAAATACCTCGTGCTCCTCGCCCAGTTCGCAGCATTGCAGAAGCAGATCGAACAGATTCCGTTTCCGCAGCCGCGCTATAGCAGCGATCTGCTGAACCGGGTTCCTGCGAACACCACGCTGTATATCAGCGTACCCAACCTGGGCGATTTTCTCAGCGAGGCAAATCAGACATTCCACGACCAGTTGACGAAGAGCCCGGCGCTGCAGGAGTGGTGGAACAGCGGACATGCGAACAACACGGCTGACCTGGATGCGATGGTGGCGAAGGTCCACCAGATGAGCACATATCTCGGCGACGAAATCGTCATCGTGGGGTCCAGGCAGGCAAAGGATTCAGGATTCGCCATCGTTGCGGATGTGAAGCTGCCGGACTTGAGGACTTGCTGCAGCAGCTGTTCCCTGCGTCGAACTCGAAGCCTGGAATCACAGTGCTCGATCAGAATTCGCTGGCCGCCGCAAGTGCATCGTCGGCGGGCAATCACAGTGTCTACGCGGTGGTGAGGGAACACGAGGCGATCTTCTCCAACAGCGTCGCGACCCTGGCGCTGATCAACGCGCAGTTGAATGCCGGCTCCAGCGGTTTCGCGGCGAGCGGTTTTGGCCAGCAGATATCGGCTGCCTATGGCCGCGGCGCGGGAATTATCCTGGCGGCGGATATCCACCAGATGAAAGCCAATCAAGCCACAAAGATGCATGGCTCAACACAAGCCAGCGAAGCGATGGCAAAGAGCGGCATTGAGAACGTGAGCTACCTGATCGCGGAACATCGCGAGGTGAATGGGCAGCCCGAGAATCGTGTTGACCTGCAATTCTCAGGCGCGCGGCAAGGGGTTGTCTCGTGGCTGGCTGCACCGGCGCCCATCGGGTCGCTCAACTTTGTTTCTCCCAATGCGGCGATTGCCGTCGCGGGACTTTCAAAAGACCCCAAGGCCATTGCCGACGATCTAATCGCCATGGCGGCTGCAAACGGCGCGCAATCAAATGGACTCACCGAAGCTGAAGAGAAGCTGCAAATCAACTTCCGCGATGACATTGCGGCTAACCTGGGCGGAGACTTCCTGCTGTCGCTGGATGGGCCGGTGCTGCCGACGCCCTCGTGGAAGGCCGTGATTGAAGTCAACGACTCCGATCGCCTGGAACAAGCCCTGGAGCGAATGACAGCGGCGATCCGCCAGCAGGCCAATGCCAACGCGGCGCATTCCATCACGATTGAACCGAGCGACGCAGATGGCCAGCGTTACTATTCGGTCCACGACACGGTAACGGGCCACATCGTGGCTCAATACACCTATGCGAACGGGTACATGATTGTGGCGCCGAGCCGTGCCCTGCTGATCCAGGCGTTGCAGACGTATTCGACCGGGAATTCGCTGGCGAACTCGGCGGCCTTCAAGGCATTGCTTCCCAAGGATGCGAATGAGAATTACTCCGCGGTTGCTTACCAGAATCTGAGCCCGGTGTTGACACCGTTGCTGACTCAACTCAGCGGAGAGACGGCGGATGCCGTCCGCGAGCTGGCGGCGGATGCAAGGCCCACTGTGATTTGTGCGCGGGGAGAAGAAAGCCGCATCGAAGTCGCCAGCGACAGCCGTCTTTTTGGCTTTGACTTCCTGACACTCGAAACTTTGATTCACTCCGGGAACAAACACGCCAACGCAAGCGTAAAAGAGTGACATGGGCGTCATCGATCTAGATGGGGTAGAGGTCCGGCTAGCGAACCGTGTCGTGCTGAACAACCTCACGGGAGAGCTGCACGGGCAGGCCATTGGCCTGCTCGGCCCCAATGGCGCGGGGAAATCCACGCTGATCAATACACTGCTGGGGTTTCATCTCCCTTCCAAAGGCAAGGCCCGCGTCTTTGGCCTCGACACCCACAAAGACCAGGCGGAGATTCGCGGCGGCATCGGCTTCATGCCTGAGAATGATTCGTTCATTGGGAACATGAGCGGTGTCCGCTTCGTCCGCTACATGGCCGAGCTGGCCGGCCTGCCATCGGGAGTCGCACTGGAACGGGCCCATGAGGCCCTGTTCTACGTGGGACTCGGCGAAGTGCGCTACCGCAAGGTAAATACCTACTCGCTGGGCATGAAGCAGCTGGTGAAGCTGGCCCAGGCGCTGGCGCACGGGCCGAGGCTGCTCATCCTGGATGAGCCCACCAACGGCCTCGATCCCGTCGCCCGCCAGCGCATGATTCAGCTCATCAAGGATATTCGCAAAGAGGGCAGCATCCGGCTGCTGATCTCGTCGCACCTGCTGCGCGACATTGACGAGACCTGCGATGAAGTCCTGATCCTAAAGAACGGCCGCATCGCCTCGCTGTGCAACATTGAAGAAGAACGGCGGTCGAATCGCAGCTTCATGGAGCTCGAGACTGTAGGCGCAACCGAGCGCTTTTCCGTGAGCATCCGCGGGCTCGGCTGCGAATGCGCAACATTTCCCGACGGACGCATCAAGCTGGTGATCCCCGACCATATTGAAGCGCGCGATCTATATGTCATTGCCTCTGAACAGGGAGTGCAGATCCGGCGCTTGAACCAGCGGCGCGATTCCCTTGAAGATATCTTCCTGCGCGCAATGGACAACGACCAGGGAAGGACCGCAAATGGCAGTCTATAAGCGCAACTACTCGGCATATACAGGCGCGGTGACGCCGGTTTGGACGCGCGTCCTGGTGCTGGCCCGCTATGCATTTGAAGAAGCCTGGTCGTCGAAGATAACGGCTGGACTTTTCATCTTCTGCCTGGTCCCCTGCGTCCTGTCTTTGGTGGTGATTTACCTTGCCGATAACCCGATCGCGCGGGCTCTTATCGGAGGCCGTGGGCAGGAGATGATTGCCATCGATGCGAAATTCTTCTTGAAGGTCCTTCAGACTCAAGCGTGGCTCGCATTGGTAATGACTTCGTGGATCGCTCCCCGCCTGATCACCTTCGACCTGGCAGACAATGCTCTGCCGATTTTGCTGAGCCATCCCATTTCGCGCTTCGGTTACGTGTTCGGCAAGTTCATTGCGCTGTTTGGATCGCTGTCGCTGATCACATGGATCCCGTGTCTGCTGCTCTTTGCCGACCAGGGCTACTCTTCCTCTCAACCCTGGGCAATGAGCAATCTGCAAATCGCCATGGGCCTGCTGGCGGGGTCGGTAATCTGGATTGCCTTTCTCTCGGTGTTTGGACTCGCGCTGTCTTCCTGGGTTAAATGGCGGGTGGTGGCTACGGGTGTCATCTTTGCGGCAGTCTTTGTGCCGGCCGGCGTAGGAGCCATCGTAAGCGCAGTGTTGCGCACAAAGTGGGGACTGCTTTTGAACGTTCCTGTCATGATGTCGAACCTGTGGCAGAAGCTGCTCGGCGCCCCGGCGCCAATCAACGAGAGGTTGTCGGTGCCAACGCCGGCCATCGCGGTGATGCTGTCGCTGGCCTGCCTGGTTTGTGTGGGCATGCTGAACAAGCGGATCAGGGCGCGCGAGGTGGTCCGCGGATGAACGACAGAATCATTTTCGAAGACGTGTCGAAGTTCTACGGCGAAGTGCTCGGGGTGAACCGGATCTCGTTGTCGATTCCGCCTGGAATTACCACGCTGGTCGGACCCAACGGATCGGGAAAGACCACGATCATGAACCTCATGACTGGATTGGTTCAGCCTTCGAGCGGACACATCTCGGTTCTTGGACTCTCTCCGGCCGACCAGACGGAACTGTTCAGCATCCTCGGGTATTGCACGCAGTTCGATTTCTTTCCGCGCGGGCTGACGGGATGGCAGTTTGTATTAGATGGCCTGATGCTCCACGGAATGGAAAGAGACCTGGCCGTCGATCTTGCTGCCCAGGCGATCGAGCGCGTGCAGCTTGGCGATGCAGCAGGGCGAAAGATCGCCGGCTACAGCAAAGGCATGCGGCAGAAGATCCGGCTGGCCCAGGCTATTGCCCATCACCCGCGGGTGCTGGTGCTTGACGAGCCGTTGAACGGACTGGATCCGATGGCACGGGCTGAATCGATAGCGCTGTTTGAAGAACTGGGCCGCCGGGGAATGCATGTGCTGATCTCCAGCCATATTCTGGACGAGGTCGACCGGATCTCCGATCGAGTGATCCTGATAACCGGCGGATACCTGATTGCGGAGGGGAATATCCACCAGGTCAGGCAGGAAGTGCACGAGAAGCCGATGCAGGTGCTCATTCGCTGCGACCACCCCGAGGTGCTGGCAGCGAAGATGTTCGCCATCAATCACTGCGTTGAAGCCAGGCTGCATGCGGATGGCAAGGGCGTTTTTCTGCGGACCGCGGATATCGACCAGTTTTATTCCATGCTTAACGGAATCGCGGCGGATGGGCTGGTGAAGATTGATGCAGTGGCTCCGGCGGACGACGATGCCAACGCGATTTATCAGTATTTGATCGGCACGGATGGGAGCCCATTATGACGCAAATACAACTAGCCGATCGTGCGAGAAACCTTACCCAACTGCCGTGGGGCCTGTGGTGGATGCAGGCACAGCGCCTGACGCGCATTGAGTTGAGGCGGAATCTCTTCTCGTGGAAGGCGACCTGGATTTACTGCCTGGCTTTCATTCCGACCCTCATTATCTCCATCCACATTCTGGTCGGCAGGCATCCGTCCTTCGCGATTGGCGAGGACACGAACATATTGGCAGCCATTGTCCAGCTCTATTACATCCGGCTCGGGGTTTTCTTCGGGTGTCTGGGGATCTTTTCGCGACTGATTCGCGGAGAGATGATTGAGCGCAGCCTGCACTACTACCTGCTTTCCCCGGTGCGCCGCGAGGTCCTGCTGCTGGCCAAGTTTGCAGCTGGATTCATCAGCGCCGTGTTCCTGTTCGGAAGCGCGATCGCCGCCGATTTCGCGCTGATGTACGCCGGCTTCGGCGCGGCCGGCGGCGATTACATTTTCAATGGGCCCGGCATGGGACAGTTGGAAGCGTACCTGCTTATCGTCGTGCTCGCCTGTCTTGGATACGGCGCTGTGTTTCTCCTGTTGAGCATGATGTTCAGGAACCCTGCGCCCGCCGCGATGCTGGTGCTCGGCTGGGAGACAATCAATCCTGTGCTTCCGTCTTTGCTGCAAAAGATCAGCGTGGCTTCGTATCTTCGCCACCTGATGCCGGTCCCCGTCAGCTCTGATGGCATCTTTGCGCTGCTGACGGTTGAAACCGAACCGGTATCCGGCTGGGCTGCCACGGCGGGGCTGCTGGGGCTGATCGCCATCGTTCTGAGTTACTCCTGCTATCGCATTCGCACGCTGGAGATCCGGTACTCTACCGAGTAGAGAAGCCTGAGACAGGAATAGCAGATGCGCCGGGATGCCTGGACTCGGAAGGCCATCGGCTACGGCCAATTCCTCAGCCAAAGCCATTGGAACGGTTAAACGAATTTCGCGTCTCTTCGCACGGACAACTCGTCATAGTTCGTTCTTGACGGATTGGGAGATTCCGCAATCCCGAGCCATCCCGTTCACTCTCATTTGCACAACTCCTGGATAACCGCCTAACCGGACAGAGCTCAGTATTGCCGAGATACAAGAAGAAATCCTGGGCGTGAGAAAGCACGATGGCCACATCAGGATTCGGTCACCTGAGTAACCCAATCCAGCTGCTTGTGCCGACCAAGCGTCAGGTCCTTCACGCGCTTGTTTTACTTTCAATGCGCGCAGGATATCCGGCCAGTCATGGATTACCTGCGCGCTGCACAACACTATTCGGGCAAGGCTATTTGGCCCTCGATGTGGAGGTGCCCGCTTACGCCTGGCGCTCCAGTATCAGGCTGGCCTCCGCCGATGATGACTGTGTAATCGCCTGAAGCGATCATCGGAGTGCCATCCTCGGTGACCATTCCCAGATCGCGGTCCTTCAACTCGAAGTGAAGCTTCCGGCTCGCGCCCGCTTCGAGATGAATGCGCTGGAAGCCGCGCAGAGCGATTTGAGGCGCGCCCTTCACATCGGGGAACTTGAGATAGAGCTCGACGGCCTCATCTCCCGCGACCTTGCCTGTGTTGGTTACAGTTACATCAGTGACAACAGGTTGTCCCGCAGCCACAGCCTTCGCCGGAAGAGTGAGGCCGCTGTATTGGAAGGTGGTGTAGCTGAGCCCGTAGCCAAACGGGTAGAGCGGCTTGCCTTTGAAGTACCGGTAGGTCCGCCTCTCCATCGAGTAATCCTCAAAGTTGGGCAACTGGCTGACACCCGTGTAGAAAGTAACGGGCAGCCTTCCCGCAGGATTGTTTTTGCCGCTTAGTGTCTCAGCGACAGCCGCGCCGCCTTCCTCGCCGGGATACCATGCTTCGAGAACCGCATTGGCGTGCGCGTTGATCCAATTGACGGCCAGCGGGCTGCCATTCACCAGAACCACGGCGAGCGGCTTGCCGGCAGCCGCCACGGCTTCAACCAGTGCTTCTTCCGGCTCGGGCAGATCGATGCTGGTGCGATCACCACCGAGGAATCCGGGCTCAGTGACCGGCATTTCTTCACCTTCAAGCGCGCTCGTGATGCCCACGACGGCAATCACGGCATCGGCATTTTTTGCCGCTGCAATCGCCTCCGGCGAAGGCGCGTTGTTGACCTTGGCCCAGATCAATTCTGTGCGCGGCTTGCCGTTCATGCTGCCATAGTTGATGCTGAGCGCGGCTTTCTGGCCCTTCTCCAGGTGGACGCGGCCGACACCAGCGCCGGCTTCCGCGCCACTGAACATCATCGCCACCTGCTTGTCGTCGACCGTAACTCTTGCAAAGCCCACGCCACGCACGCCAACCAGGAAGTCTCCTGATTCCGGTGAGGTGATGAAGCCCGTCCAATGCACACCGATGGATTTCTTTCCCGCAACCTCCGAAGGCAGATTGCTGTCGGTGAGATTGACATTGGTTTCAGTCCGGCTAACAAGAACGGGGGCGTTCGCCGCCCTGCTCGGCCTGCCCATGAACTCGCTGTAATCCGCCTTCAGGCCTGGCTTGCCATCGGGAGTCGTCAGCATATTGTCCGGTACGGGGGTTCCATCGGCGTGCAGGAACTGGGTTCCCGGAACGTAGGTAATCGCCGCGTTCGGGAACTCCGCCTTCAGTCCTTCAAGCACGGAGACGATATGCGTCGGCTGACCGGCATAGTTTCCGAGCAGCGGCCTGGTCTGGTCGCCGAGCGGGCCTATCACGGCAATCTTCTTGATCCCCGGTTTGAGCGGAAGCAAGCCGTCGTTCTTGAGCAGGACCATGGACTCATTGGCGAGCTTGCGAGCCAGGGCGCGGTGTTCCGCACTGTCAAGTTCCTTCTCGTCGATCCTGGTGTAAGGAACCATCTCCGGTGGATCGAACATGCCGAGCTTCATGCGCGCGGTGAAGAGCCGAATCAGCGCGGTGTCCAGCGCGCTTTCAGGCAGGTACCCTTGTTGCACCGCATCGATATAGGCCTTTTCGACCGGTTCGCCAAACCTTGAAGTGAAGGTGACGCACTCGTTATCCATGCCTCGGATCACAGAAATGGCCACACCTTGCGCCTGCGTTGGACGGTAGCGGTGATTGGCGGCAACGTCCCGGACTGCGTCGCAATCGGAGACCACATACCCCTGGAAGCCCCACTTGCCGCGCAACTGGTCCTGCAGCAGGAACTGGTTGGCGCATGCAGGCTCGCCATTGATAGCGTTGTAAGAACACATCACTGAACCGGCCTTGCCTTCCACGATGGCAGCGCGGAATCCAGGCTCGTAGGTATCCACCTCGTCGTGCTTGCTCACGTCCACATCCGCAAAGTGCCGCGTTGGCTCCGGTCCGCTGTGCACGGCATAGTGCTTGGGCGTGGCAATCGCCTGGTAGTACCTGGGGTCGTCGCCCTGCATTCCGGTCACGTAGGCGACTCCCATGCGGCCGGTGAGGAAGGGATCTTCGCCGTAGGTCTCCTGTCCGCGGCCCCAGCGCGGGTCGCGGAAGATGTTCAGATTCGGAGCCCAGAAATCCAGGCCTCCCCCGATGCCCATGCGTGGGGTGCGTGAATCCTGTACATGCTTGATGCGTCCTTCGATGCCAATCTGCGTCGCCATGAGACGAACTCCCGGCGCATCGAAGGTCGCGGCCAGGCCGATCGGCTCCGGATACTCCGTTACACCCTGGTTGACGACTCCGTGGAGCGCCTCACTCCACCATTGGTATGCGGGAACATTGAGCCGCGGAATTGCCGCGGAATTGTTCTGCATTTGCGAAGCCTTCTCCGCAAGGGTCATGCGATGCACAAGGTCGGCAGCCCGCTGCTCCGGTGACAGACTTGGATTCATGTAGGGGAGTTTCGCTGCTTCCTGCGCAACTGCTGATTGCAGTATTGATCCAAAGAAGAGAATCCCTGCGCACGCGGCAAAGTGAGTAACCACTCGCGTCATACGGCTTTTCATGTCGTTTCTCCAGGTTAAATGTGTACAACCGCCAAAGTTCACTGCGCCGGCTGAGCTACCGGAAACTGATAAATGTTAATGCTGATCGGCGTAACCGTGATCGCCGCCGGAGCGTTGCCGATGGAAGACTCCTTGATCGCGAGCTGCGGGGCCTGACCAACGCGGTTGAGTGCGCCGGAGCTCTTGGCTGTCAACTGCCACAGTGTCGATGGCCCGGCCAGATGCGCGCCGGTCACGCTCAGATCGACCTTCTGCTCGGACTCGGTAGCATTCACAACGGAGAGGATCAGGTACTTGCGATCGGGACTGAGCGCCGCGTACATATCGAGAGGATAGGTCGGACTGCCGGAGCTTTTCTCCGGCTGATCGGGACTCCCGACAGGATACCTGGGCGCCGGCTGAGGCGAATTCCCCGTGAGTGCGACCGGAATGGCGCCAACGAAGTGATCGCCGTACATCTTGTAGACGAGTCCCAGCCCGTTCATCGTTGAGGCCGTGCGGTTGAAGTCGATCAATGAGACGCCGGTGGTCTGGGCGCCCATCGTGAGGAAGTCGGTGTAACGCTGCATCTCGTTGAGGATCATCGCATAGGCGAGGGCCTGTTTGAGATTCTCGCCTCCAAACGGGCCGCCGCCGCCGCTGAAGTTGAAGTAGGCGTACTCGTCAATGGAGAGAGGGATTTTCTTCTCTACCATCCACGGGAAGCGCTGCTGGTATCCCTGCCATTCCTCGACCTTCAGGCGCACGATATCGGCTGGAAAACGAGCCGACTCGAGCAGCGTCTGGTCAACTTTTACATTGGCATCGTCGTTGGGTTTATCCGCCGCAAGAGTCTTTGCTTTCGCAATATCCCAGTGGTGGCCTCCACCCGAGTACCAGTGCTCGGCGATGATGTCGAAGTTGCCCATGCAGCTCTTCAGAAAGCCGCCCGTCCAGTCGTAATCCGACCCGTACAGAGGCCCCAGGTTCCCGACATACTTGGCGCGCAGCTCAGGCGGCACGTTATCGTTCTGCAGCATCATGCCCGATGCAATCAGAGTGATCGATGGATCCACAGCACGCATCGCTTTGGCAAATTCATTGTGCTTCAGCATGAAGTACTTCAGATCCGTGCGGCCAAGCTGCCAGGCGCCCCAGGGCTCGTTGCCGATATTCCAGAATTTGACGCGGTATGGCTCGGGATGGCCGTTTTTCGCGCGCTTTGCTCCCATGTAGGTGTTGACGGACCCGTTCATGTACTCGACCTCTTCCGCCGCCGAGTGCGAGTCGCCGAAGCCCGCATTGACGCTGATATACGGCTCCACGCCGATCAGCTTGCATAACGTCATAAATTCGTCCAAGCCCAGGTCGTTCGTTTGCATGGCATTCCACGCATAGTCGAAGTCCGGCGGGCGCTTATCGATGTCGCCAACGATGTGATACCAGATCAAACCGGAGGTGTAGTTGCCGCCATACCGCCAGAAGCCCATCTTGATCTGGCGCAGAAGAGAAGTTGTGTCTGGGCGGAATCCCTGAATGTTGTCCGCCGGCATCAGGGAGAGCGTGCCGATGTGGAAGTTGCCCGTGCCCGTGCCGGTGATTTCGATTGATGCATCACTTCTATCGGCCTTCGCCGTGAAAGCCAGCGGGAACTTCTTGTACTCACTGGTGAGGGCCGGAATCGTGATGGTCTCGCGGTCGTTTTCGCCTGCGCCCCAGATCAGCGAGACCTTGATCTTGCTGCCCGGAGTTCCGCGCAGATAAATCCGCCCGGTATATTTCTTGTCCTTGACCAGGGCGAGGCCCGCTTGCTGGATGCCGTGAGGCGTGGCGGCATTGAGCTTGATACGCGGGCTTTGGTCGCCCACAAACGGCTTTTCCTTGTCCATCTCAACCGCATCTTCGGGACCGACAGAATGCCATTCGCGAACTTTCATGCTGAATGGACCATCTTGCGGCCGGGCCGAAGCATCGGGCTTTTTCGCGGTGATGGGGAAGTAGAATTTGCGGTCATCGAGCATCTCGGCCCAGAGACTGCCGTACATGGTGCCGCCGATGTGCTCGATGAACTGACCGTACAGGTACTTCGAGACCGGCGGCGCCGTCTGTTGCGTATCAATGGTTACCTTCAACTGGTCAGGAACAGCCGGCCCCGCTTGTTGAGCGGTGGCTGCGACAGTACTCCCAAGCCACAATGCCGCTGCGGCAAACATCATCATCCTTGCCTTCATCGTGCCCCCATCCTTTCCTTCGTTTCGGTTTTGCATCTCATGTTGCTCGCCTCCGAGCCTTGGCTTGCGCGAAAGCCCGGTTCGGACGCGGATAATCTTACTGCCCGGCCACCGGGAAACGGTAAATGCTGACGCTGATTGGCGCCACCGAGATTGACTGCGGAGCATCGCCGATCGCGATCTCCTTGACGGAGACCAGGGCCGGCTGGCCAACGTGATTCTCGGCATCCAGAGTTGCGCCCGTCAACTGCCACAGCGTGGATGGCCCAGCCACCCGGATGCCGATGAGATTGAGGCTGAGCTGTTGCGCTGTTTCTGTCCCATTAACGACAGCGATGGTCAGGTATTTGCGATCTTCAGTGAGTGCCGCCACCATGTCGAGCGGATAGGTCGGGCTGCCCGAACTCGTCTCCGGCTGATCGCCGTAGGGTGGATACTTCGGCGCGGGCTGCGGCGAAGTACCTGAGACGGCGACCGGCAGAGTTCCGAAGTGGTCGCGGTACAGCTTGTAGAGAACACCACGCGAGTTGTAAACCGCGCCGGTGCTGTTCACGTCGAGTGTTGAAACGGCCATGGTGTACGCTGCCATCTTCATGAAATCGGTGTGCCGGAACATTTCGTTCAAGACCATGCCGTATGCGAGATCGGACTTGAGGCTACCGCCTCCGTAGCCGTATTCGTCGATCGACAGAAAGATATGCTTGTCGAGCATGGCTGGGTAACGCTTTACGTACTCCTGCCATTCTTCAGCTTTCTTGTGCACGCGATTCGCGGGATGACGAACCCATTCGAGTACCGTTTCGTCTACGTTCACATACCCGGCCTCGATGGGCGCATCCATAGGCAGACTCTTGGCATGCTCGTAATCGAAGCGCTTGCCCACCCGAACGTACCAGTGCTCGGTGAGGCCGTCGAAGTTGCCAAAGCTGTGGGCCAGCAGGCCGCCGGTCCAGTCGACTTGCTCGTCGCCGAAATGGACCTGCGGATCCTTGATGCCCACTGTGCGCGGCTGGCCTTCGACCGTCATCTCGTCCGGCATTGAACCGGAGGCGAGGAGGATGATCGACGGGTCGATAGCGCGCATCGCTTTCGCAAACTCATTGTGCTTGAGAACGAAATACTTCAGGTCGGTATGACCGTGCTGCCACGATCCGTAGGGCTCGTTGCCGATGTTCCAGAACTTGACGCGATACGGCTCGGGATGGCCGTTTTTCGCGCGCTGCGCTCCCATATGCGTGTTGACCGATCCGTTCAGGTACTCGACCTCTTCCGCTGCCGAATGCGAGTCGCCGAAACCCGCGTTGACGGTGATGTAAGGGTCCACGCCGATCAGCTTGCACAGCGTCATCAGCTCGTCCATGCCTAAATCGTTCGTCTGCATAGCGTGCCACGCATTGTCAAAGACGGGTGGGCGCTTGTCGATGTCGCCGATCGAGTCGTACCAGTTCCAGTCGGAGATGAAGTTGCCGCCAGGCAGGCGCCACATGCCGGCGTGAAGGTCGCGCAGCAGCGCGATCGTGTCGGGCCGGAATCCCTGTACATTATCTATGGGCATCAGTGAGAGAGTGCCAACGTGGAAGTTCCCGGTTCCTGTGCCGCTGATCTCAATTGCGCCATCGGTGGCATCGGCCCCTGCCGTGAAGCTGAGTGAAAACCTCTTGTACTCATTGGCGAGGGCTGCAATCGTGATGGTCTGCCGCTCGTTTTCGGCCGCACCCCAGAGAAGAGCGACCTTTACCTTGCTGCCGGGCGTGCCGCGGAGATAGATACGTCCTGCATACTTCTTGCCCTTGACCAGCGCCATTCCCGATTGACGGATACCGTGCGGCGTGGCGGAGTCGAGGGTGATGCGCGGGCTCTGATCGCCAACAAACGGTTTGTCCTTATCCATTATCACTGCTTCGTCTGGGCCGACAGGCTGCCATCTGCGAAGCTGCATGCCGCGGAATGGGCCGCCCGCCCGCCGCGGCGGGGCTTCGGGCGCCTTGGATGTGATCGGGAAGTAGAATTTCCGGTCGTCAATCATCTCTGACCAGAGACTGCGATACATGAGCTGGCCGCCATGCTCGATGAACCCGCCGTAAAGATACTTTGAAATCGGCGCTGCGATTTGACTGGCATCGATGTTCGAAGTAACTGCCGCTCCTCCGCCGCCTGGAGCCGCCTCCTGTGCCTTGCTGCCGGAGGCATGGAATCCGATCAATGCACAGATCGTCAGCAACGCGCTGGAACTCCTTGCAAGAAGCGCATTGCGCAACAGTCTTTGGGTCATGGCTTTTCCTCCTTCACACTGCTTCATCGTCTGGCGGTGCTGCCCTGGATGCTTCGCGGAATCGCCAGGCAGTGCCGGAACGACCTTTCATTTGCAGCACTAGTATCGCCGCTCATTGCCTGTGCAACTCGATCGAGAAACCTGTCTGGTGCAGCTTAGGGCACGAGTTGTTGGTGGCGAGCTGAGGCGTTGAAACGACAAGAGCTGGGCACGCTACCAACCAACCTCAACGTGACAGCGCATGGTCAAGGGTTCTACCTTGCTGCACCAGTATACGTTTTCTCAGCGAGGTGCTCCGCTCTCCTAGCCGAGAGATTTTGCCGGAGCCATTCTCCCGCTGCCTTCAATTGTGGAACGATTTCATCATCAGAAAGAGGAGTTGGAATCTCTATGACGCAATCTTGCATTCATCCTCTCATCAATCGTCGTGAGGCTTTGCTCTTTGGGGCAGCGGCAATATCCCCAGCGGCGAGCAACAGAAGGAGTTTGCCCGGCAGGTAGTGAAGGAACTTGGGATTGCGCCCAACGACATCGGCGCGCTGCAGAAGATGGAGTGGTCTAAATTGCTCGCAACCAGGAATGCCGTCGCGGCGAAGATAAACCCCGCCATGCGCGGCTTCATGTTCGGACCGCCATCCAGTCCCGACAGTGTTCCGCGCGTCGGTTGGACGCCGACCCTCGACGGCCGCGTCATCACGTTAAAATCCTTCGACGACACCGCTCCCGAGGTGTCGAAGAATGTGCCGATGCAGATTGGTTCGGTCAGCGAGGAAGGCATGCGCTACAAATCCAATCCCACCGGGATTGACAGACCCCCATGGGAGAAACTGATTGCAATTTTGAATGAAGCCACGTTGAGTTTCGGCCCTACCTGGCTCATTGCCAGCAGCCCCCGATTCACTCTCCGTGGAACAGAGAACTGCCGGATGCTGGTTTCTCTATTTGAACGGGGATGTTCACATCAACAGCTTCTGTCACGCCTGGAGTTGCACGCCCGCCTTCTTTATTCGGACTCCGGAACTGCTTAAACGGTAGATGATGCTACGCGCCGCTGAACGTTGCCGGTGTCTTGTGTACAAACTGCGATTGTCTTCAGATATCTTCAGAGCTTCGGGGTAGATTCTACATTTCGGCCGGTCGGTTTGCGCAAAATCGCCGATGCACTCGTCGAGCATCTGCCAGGACATGCCGCTGTTCCGGGCAATTGACCGCCAATTCGGAAGTAATCCTCAGTTGACGACAACAGGCCGAGTCACGTTTCCAGCCCTGACTTGGCCCGGTCTTGCGGGTTCCGGTCGGATGGTCACCTACTCTTCCCCGATGTGATTTAGCTCACAGCGGACGCATCGGATTCAGATCCGTCCGCAGCCCTTTCGCAGTCGCTGGAACGGAGCTCTGTCCGGTTGGGCGGTTTCTCGCCCGCGATTCATTTGTCGTTGGTGTGGACCGTGCCGATCACCTCTGAGAACCGAGGGTTTGGGGCGCTGGCCGATTACTGCGGGCTAATCGCTTTTGATTTCGGCAGGCACATTCAATGTGCGAGTCTTCGGGAAGTGCTTATCGAAAACGGCGTTGTTTCCGACCTGAACGATGATGATGATCGCCAACCCGAGCAAAGCTAAACCGGCACTCTTCAGCAGTGATCGCCAACTAAGCGATACGTCCCTGAACCACGCAAGTGAGGCACATCCTGCGAAGAGCAGGACAAGAAAAACAAGATCAAGGGAATGACATGAGGGGCTTGCTCCCAAGGCGGTCTGCGCTTCTTGCCACTCTGTAGCGTCGTGTCCACGCCCCTCTAGCAGGAAACGAAGCGTGTACACTCCTGGAATTATGAGACAACCGGCAAGTATTGCCGCTCCTGTCAGGCTGCGCCTGAGGACGTAACACAAAAGAGAGCCGGAGACGACGAGAACGCTGGCGAGCACGCCGCCTAGTGAAATCCAGGTCCTCTGGTGCCAATCCACCTGCGATTGGAGGATGTACTCCTTGGCCGGAGTCGGCAAGACAGGGATGCCTTGAAACCAGCCAAAGATGGCATGTCCGATCTCGTGAAAGAGCATGCTACCAATGCAGGCCGCCAAGAAGACCAACGTGAACCTGAGTTGACTCTTCATACGTCCTTGAGGAATTGCACAAAGTATAACAGTCGGAGTTGGAACGATGACCCTCGGCGGAGTTCCGGTCGAATGATTGCCTATCCGGAAGTAAGCCTCATCCGAAGGATCGGTAAGCAGGTTTCGAAGGAGTTCCAAACGTTCTCGCCCGTAAGTGCATCCCAGCCATTACAGTCCACAAGCGTCAGCCGACGTAGAGGAACGTTTCCGGTCAGGACATCGGCCAGGGTATCGCTAAGCGATTCGCGCGCGATAGCGCAATGGTCGTCTTCCGATTACATCAGGCCGGACGCGTGCAAACATGAGACGCTGAAGGCCATCAAGGCACAGATTGGTGTGTTGCCAACTGGTTTGTCCCAGACCCGGGCTCAATTCTGTGGCTCGCGAATCGGTACCTGTCGGTCGATAGAAAACTGGACCTTCAGGGATGCGCGGGCGGTGCCGAAGCAAACGAAGAGCTTCTTGGTTGGCCCGCTGAATCCGTATTGCACATGGGCTACACCGTCCGGATCGATCCTTGTGACGACCGGTGGGTCTGGATTCACGTCCCGGAGGTGCACGGCATCGATCAAGGAGGCAGCCGCTGCAACCACCTTTTCGTGTATTGCGCTATCGAGGGCTATCGGGACTTGCAAGTCGGGATTCGCGTTGCTTCGATCGCAGCCGGCTTCCAGGCCGGCGATCACGTTGTCTCGGGTGACCACCTGTTCTTCGAGGATTGGGTTGTCGCGGTACACGCGGTAGAAAAAATCATAGGCACTCGACGTCCGGTCTAGAGGCCGGACCATGTTCAGGTGATCGGCATGGATCTCCTGTGGCGGCGTAGTCACATCGCATCCATAGGTTGCACTGAAGTAGCCCACCACGCGGGCATGGGCCTTGAGATAGCGGCCAACTCCGTTTTCCGGCTTCGTGTCTTCGGTTTCATAAGCGCAGAACCGATGAATGCCATTTACTGAATCGTGCCCGCGCCAGTTGTGTTCCAGATGGGTCAGGAAGGCGTTATCGCTGGCATCGCTCAGATCGTTGAGCAGCGGGTCCTTGTCGTAGATTGAAGCGATCCGGGCGATCGGTGAGCCCTCGTGCGGAGTTCCATACGACACGATGAACTTGACTCTCGCTGCTTCCGCGGGATGTCTCAACAGCATCTCCTCGACGAGGATGCCGCCCAGGCTATGCGCGATGAAAACCACCTCGCGATGCTCCCAGACGTGGTCCTGCTGGAGGTGAACCCAAAGAATGTCGGCCAACTGCACACTGGACATTTTGCCATTCGAAGCAGGCGTGGGATACTCCGCGACTTCAACGTCGGAATAGGCGAAGCGCGGGTCCTTTCGAATCAAATCCGGCCAATAGGCGCCGTTCGAAGCCCGCCAGGACTCGCGGCTCCCGTGAAGACCATGCACAAAAACTATCACTCTTGCCCGAGGGTCCGAATGCGTATAGTCCTGTTGTGCACCAGTCTGGGGAAAGGACACGGAGGCGTGAAACAGGAGGATCAAAGCGACCAGAACGAGCTTGATCTTCATGTCCATCCAACCGCCTCTACTCATCTGGAACCTGGAATCTAGCATATCGGTTGCGGATCCAGAATTGGTAGTACCAGGTTATCGCCAACGCAGAGAAACGTGCAGGTCAGGGCTCCCCTACCGACTCGTCATCATTGCCGGCTTCGTCCATGGCGGAGATGCCAGTCACCCCATTCGGCGCGGATTGTCACCGATCCGTCCCTTTGCCAGATATTCGCTTTGGAAACCATCCGAAGCCAGCCGCAGACCGGGTCGTGTACGTGTGGGCGGTGAAACGCCCGGAACCAAGAATGTCGCCCCTGATGCCTCGATGAGTGCCTCGGCGATTTCGCGTCAGTTACTCGGACGAAGCACAATTGAACTGGTGTCACGTCGGCAAAGTCAAAAGCGTTCCGAAAGGTGTACTTTGGGAAACTGTTGAATCCAATCAGGCAACTCTTGATCGGGGTTCCTGACAAACCACCTGGGCTGCTGCTCCCGAGTTAGAACCAAGAGTCGATCGACATCCGAGCTGAAATGGCCGTCGATGGTTCGGAAAAGCGCAATCGGCACCTCCGCGGAGACATTACCCTCATAGAGGCATTCCATTAAGTGACTCAAAACCGTAGAAGACATCCAGACGGCGAACTGCTCCGGTACGCTCGAATATGGCGGCGCTGGTCTGCTCGTCGAGGCAGAGCGCTTCAATCGCATGGCGAGAACCGTCATGCCGGGTGATCTCGATCTTCTGCGGCCCGGAACGATGCGCAATCACGGGAACCTGGCAGGTGGTGAATGCCATGGTACCGGGATCAAGATCGAGGGTGCGTTGGCGGCCGTCAATGTCGTAGAAATCGAAACGCGAGGGCTGCGTCAGAAACTCGTTGCCGCTGACCAAGTGCCGGTGGAATCCGAGACGTCCCTCTTCGACGACAACGCCCATTTCGCCGAGCCGCGAGATGAGGTCCTCCTTTACCTGACCAGTCATGCCGGGTTGCTGCACTCCGGCAAATCCTGGTGTATGGGAGTAAGGATCGGTAGGAATCGCGCCGTATAAATCAGGCGATTTGTGGACGCCGATTCCCTCGCGGATTTCGCGGTAGTGGCTCATGAGCCGCTGAATCAGAGCAGGATCTTCGTCCCCAGTGCCGGCGCGATGCAGCACCTCCTGGACGGCCAGAAGCAGCTTGGATACCATGTGCCAGTAAATGCAGCCGAGCCCCTCGTACTTGTAGAAAGTGCCGGAGCGGCCCGTGAAAGATTGGTGGTCGAACACCTGCTCATACAACGCAAGGATGCGCGCATTCTCCTCATCTGAGAGGCCCAGGGCAGGCAGTGCCTCTTTCAACAGCGAACTGTTGCGGAAGGCAGAGTTGAAATGGGCCACGCCGTTCAGATCCTGTGCCACAATGCGCCGGTCGCCGCGCTCGATCATGTCCGCCAGCGGCTTCAACTCTGCAATGGCCTCGGCCGGAATGTTATTCTTCTCAAAGAAGCCGGGCAGTTTTCGGTCGGGATAGAGGACATAACTATTCTGGTCGGCACGGTAAAGACGGCTGTTCCGGAGCGTGTCGAGCAGTTCAACCGACTCCTGCGCGGAGAGCGCGCCCGAGCTCAACACCGCCACCTGGCCTTCTAGCATTTCATATAGGCGGCGAATCACAACCTTGTCGCCCTCTACCTTCATCAAGTTGTATGCATGATATAGACCGTCCTGCCGCCGGTTGGCGCGAATCGAGTGGTCGATATACTTGAGCGCCAGGTCCCAGAAAGCGACCAACTCCGAACCGGCGAGCGGAGTCTGACGGTCGGAAAACCCGTGGGTGTAGAGTCCGGCCCTATAACTGCTTCCCGCGCTTCCGAGTGAATCAAGTACAGTCTTGCGGTCCTGGTCGCCGATCGGCCCGTTGAGCAGACTCGCGTGGCGTTCTAGCGCTTCCAATACATGGCGAAAGGCGCCGGCAACCTCTGATGACACCTCGATGGCAGGTATCGTGGCGTCGAATACACCCTGGCAAAACGAAAGGAACCGGCGCAGAAAGTACAGAGTCACCATGGAGACGCCAAAGCCAACCAGCGCGTTATTGGCGTCGTTCCACTCCGGCCGCTGAGTGTTCATCCACAAGCCAGCCTCGGGGATGAAGTTGAAGAGCCGGGCCAGTACAAGCACAAGGAGTTTCTCGGTCAAGGTCACCCGGTGAGGCGAATCATGAGGGCCGAGGAGTGCTTTGCCGTCCGTGCCCATCGCAGACAATCGCTGGTGAATCTCCCCATCAAGAACGGCGTCGAAGTTGATGGTGTTGCGGGGATCTTGAAGGAGCGCGCTGTAGGACTTGATACGGTAGGGGACATTGGCATAGGTGAAGACGCGGCGCGCAAGCAGACCCTTCAGGGCGTTGGGATGATAGCGCGCTGACACTTCAAGCAGCTTTACCAGGTAGGCAACCTGGTGGTCGCCCCAATAGCCGATGTACGACCACGCATCGTGCGGGTCAATCACTTCCCAATCAAATCCATCGCGCATGATGCGGTAGGGGTTGTAGCCATCCGCAGTGGAAGAATCGACAAACTTGAAGATCATGCTCTCGACATAGCCGGGAAACGACAGCGACAGCGCCTCCCAGTTTTGAAAAATGTCGCGCCAGTTACCCTGGTAGTTAAGAATCCTTTCCCCTCGGTCGTTCTGCACCTCGATGGAAAAGATGTTCCAGGGGCGGCTGGGATCGCCGTGACGGCGGCTGAAGGTAAGCGGAAGGTACTCGTGCGCCAGCCGCTCCAGGTCCGGATCATTCTGCTCCACTGCTAGTGCGAGAAGGCGCCTGTGCGACAGGGTATCGGGCAGCGAGGAGAGAAACGTTGCGCAGCGCTCTACAACGGACCGGTTGGCTTTGCCTATGAACCTCTTGAAGTCGGGCACGGAGATCTGGTAACCAGTGTCGGGGATTCCGCCACGCATAGCGTTGAACAGAGCATTGGAGAAATGGCGGTCAGAGCTCAGATCGTCGCCGGTGCATTGAAGGCCATCGGCCCCAGCCACGATGCGAACCAGGTTTGCAGTGCCGCGATCGACGTCCTCATCAAGTTGCGCGCGCAGGTTTCCGCCGGACTTGAGCAGACCCACAAGATCGGCAACCTTCGTTGCATCCAGGTCTACATCCGCGACGATGCTCCAATCTTTACTCCGGCCCGCGGGAAGTGTCAGCCGGGTGTTGACGAAGTAAGCGCCGCGGCGGCCACGGATGAGCGTTTCCTCGTCTATCGTCTCCCCCTTCCGGAAGCGATCAAGCTGCGCGGCACACAACAGACGGCGAGCCGGTTCAAGCCCCTCTGACCAGACGGTGGAGGCACACAGCGCCTCATTGGGCTCGGGCTTGTCGGCGGGAACGGAACTGAGTTTGAAAAGGCCCAGTCCGGTTTCCGGATCCAGTTCGTTCTCCTTGTAGCCATCCGCTAAAGTGCTGTATTCCAACTGGAACCGGCGCGTGAGGCCGTGGGGCAGCAGGTTCTGGATGCCGTCAAGAAGATCGATTTCGACGGGTTCCGCTCCCAGGTTGACCAGGGCCGAGCGCCGAACGAACCCGAAGCGGTTGCTCGACATCCATGTACAGGAAAAGGAGAGCGCCAAATCGTGGTTAACTTCCTCAAACATGACCTTGTTGCTGTAGATGCTCTTGAACAGGCTCCGGGTGATGCGGTACAGCCTGTCATAGCGTTGCGAGAATGGCTCCCACAACGCGGTGCGGCCGCTGCGAGCGGGGAGCAAGATGGTCTTGCCTCCGGTCTGGTCCTGGCTGTCATGGATGCGGTCATCAGTGTAGTAGGGAAACAGAGCGTGATCCGGATCCCTGCGGCCCGCGGTCAGCGCGCCAGTACTGGAGACGAACATCCACTGATCGGAGTCGCTTACGATGCTCATCAGGAACGGCGGCATCTCATCGTAGTTGACGATGCGGTAGAAGCGCTCGCCGCCGATCTCGACTTGCCCCCCTTCAACCTTGCGCAGGCCAGATTTGAGGGCCGCCTCTCCAACAAAAGCCGTAGTCATGGTATCCCCTATTGAATGGAGTCATGCGCACTGATTCTCTTTGCGCATCCTCGGCGAAACGCTGCGTGGCAGCTCTACCTCGCCGCGGGAGCAGTCGGCGTATCATAGCTTGGTGAGGTCGGTCCCGCCGGCATCAGCTCCGGATACCAGTCCTGCATCGCCAGCTTGGCTTTGCGCTCCGCGCTGAAGAGACCCCAGTGGCCCTCGGTCCCGGTTCCCTTCCAGGGCTCGTCAAATGCTTCGAAGAAGAAGGTGGTTACGCCATTTGCCTTGGCCCAGGCGCTGATCTCTTCGAAGTATCGCTTCTGCTTCTTCTCGTCGCCCGCGCGCGGGGCGTGCTGATCGCCGACGGTGAAGGAGGCCCATCCCACCTCGCCGAAGACGATTGTCTTACCCGGGTGCGCCTGGCGCACGCTCTCATAGTGCTTGATGGTCGAAGACAGGGCCGTGTCGATGTTTTCGCGGCCCCACATCGGGTACGCGTGCAGGAGGATGAAATCCACATGCTCCACCAGTTTCGCCTCCGGCTGCCGCCAGTAGAGCACATCGTCGGCCACCGTAACCGGGCAGCTCACTGATTTCCTTACCTGCTCAACGTACTCGATCGCTTTGTCTTCCGTCAGCTTGTGATCGGACCAGGAAACGATGATTTCGTTCCCCACCGCCATCGCTATAACGATCTTCTTGTATGTGTTGGCAAGACGGATTCCAGTGGCAATCTGGGCTGCGTTTTCGCCTTCCTTGCCGGGTTTGCCGTCGAGCCATACCCCGAGCAGTACCTTGATCCCGAGCTTGTTCTGCTGAATGACTTCCAGCACATCCTGGGAGTGCTGATCTCCGCCATAAAGGCGGATCAGCTTCCAGTGCCTTCTCAGGATCTTGAGATCTTCAAGGATCTGCAGCTGCGTAGGAAATTTCAGCAATTGCGGATTCTGGCCTTCGCGATAACCAGAGTAGTCGATCGCGTTGCCGTACCACTTCTGCACGGTCAGATCAGGATCGGTCTGGCGCAGATGAGCGGCCTGCGCCCATCCGGCAAAAACAAGGAACAACACGCCAAGCTGCAGCGCTTTTGTCATAGAATGCTTCATCGCCCGCCCTTTCATTCCTATTCCGCAATATCGCCCCGCCGCTCTTTCAATTCCGCCTCAATCTTCACCATAAGCGGATCGCTTAGCGGATAGAGGACCATCATCGCCGCGGCCATCACCAGCATCACTCCGGGAATCCAGCTCATCGAGAGAATGATTCCATGGATCGAGCGGCTGGTCTGCGCCACATTCGCCGCGTACCCGAAGAAGGCAAGAATCAGGCCCAGCATCCATGCGCCGATGGCGAATCCGATCTTGGTGGCAAAGATCGCCGAGGCAAAGACCAGCCCGGTATTGCGCCGTCCCGTTCGCCATTCGGCATGATCGGCCGTATCCGCGAACATCGCCCACACCAGCGGCGAGTTGAAGCCGATAATGAAGCTGGAGACGATCTGTAAGCCGAACATCAGCCGGATATCCTCAGGCTTCGCCAGCGAGAACAGCATGACAACCAGCCCGCCGGCGCCCAGCGCGAACATGAAGAGCGGCTTCTTGCCGATAAATCTGTTCAGATACGATGTCAGTGAAACGGCCACGATAAATGCAAAACCATTCGCGAGCAGAAAGAGTCCGATCAGATCTTCGCGATGGACAAAATACTTGAAATAGTAAGCGGTGACCGAGCCTTTCACCGCGAAGGCCGCCAGCGTCAGCAGCAGCACCCCCACCAGCACGATCCAAGGCTTGTTGTCGAAGAGGTTGATCACATCGCTCTTGATATCCGGATTCTGCTGCGCGGGCGGAGTAACGCGCTCCTTGGTGGTGGCAAAGCAGAGCAGCAGCAGGATAATGGCGCAGATGCCGTAGACCACCATCGTCAACTGCCAGCCACGCGTATCGCTGCCATGGCCCAGTAACTTGACCAGCGGGAGCGTGCAGAACTGCACCAGCATCCCGGCGGTAAAGGCGCCGATGAAGCGAATCGAAGAGATCGAGGTGCGCTCCTGCGAATTCGGCGTGATTACGCCCATCAGCGCGGAGTAAGGTATGTTCACCGCCGTGTAGATAAACATCAGCAGGCTGTAAGTGACGTAAGCATAGATCAGCTTGGCCCCGCCGCCCAGGTTCGGCGTCGAGAAGGTCAGCACGCCGGCCGCCGCAAAGGGCGCCGCGCCCCATAGCAGATAGGGCCGGAAGTGGCCCCAGCGTGATTTGGTGCGGTCGGCGATTGATCCCATCACCGGATCGGCAACCGCGTCGGCAAACCGCGTCACCAGCATCATCATGCCGACCGCGGCCGCCGAGATGCCGAAGACATCGGTGTAAAAGAAGACCACATAAAACTCGAAGGTCTTCCAATAGAAATTCGAGGCCGCATCGCCCAGGGAGTATCCGATCTTCTCCTTGAGGCTGATACGGTCTTCCAACGGGATGGTGATCTTATCTGCTTTCACACTTGCCTCGTTTCTTCAGCTCACGACACAATGCCGATTCCAGCAATCAAACTGCCCAGCCTGGTGCACGCCATTGCCTTTGGGGATCCCGTTAAGACACGACGCGTCAGAGAGCTGCGGTTCAGTTTAATAAACCGGTTTTAAGATGGGATTTCCATTTTGCTTACCGGCGGCGACAGTATACCGCCAGTTGCCGCTGCTGCGATCTTTTCTGCATTCGTTCCAGAGCCAAAGAGCCGGACGCGCCCGGCAGAACCTTTGCCAGAACCAAGAAGCCATGACTTGCCTGATTTGGAATCCACTTCACGGACACCTCCGCCGTCAACAACCCTCCGTCGTCCAGATTGGTTTCGCTTTCCTGCCGCGCCTAAGCCGATTCGAGAATCGACTCGGACTGCGGACTCCGCAAAGGCTGCCCGGCTCCTGCGCCAGCGCTTAGCCGAGGCCGAGTCCAACCCGGCCGGAAGCCCCAGGATCGAGCAGCTCGCGGACGACCTGTTTCGCGACTACCGGATCAATGAGCTTCGGTCTCTGGGCGATGTCGAAGCGCGTTGGCGCCTCCATCTCAAGCCCTTCTTGGGCTCAGTCCCGGCAGCGCAACTCGACTCCCGGCTACTCGAGCGCTACATCGACAGACGCCGAGACGAGCATGCCAGCAATGCCACGATCAATCGAGAGCTGGCGTGCATGAAACGCATGTACCGGCTCGCCTACCAGGCGAGCCCGCCGCGGGTTCAGAGCGTCCCACACTTCCCGCACATGAAGGAGAACAACGTCAGACAGGGATTCGTCACCCCCGAGCAGTATGCGAAACTCGTCACCCACTGTCCAGACCTGTGGCTCCGGGCGTTGCTGGAAACCGCCTGCAACTACGGTTGGCGGGTAAGTGTGCTCCTAAACCTTCGCGTCGGTCAGGTTGACCTCTTAGCTCGCACCATCCGGCTTGACCCGAGCACAACCAAGAACCAGGAAGGACGTGAGGTCACGATCGAGCCCGGTACCCTGCTCCAGTTGCTTCGCCACTGCGTGGAGGGCAAGCGCCCAGAGGATCACGTGTTTACGCGGGGTGATAAGCCCATACGCGACTTCCGCAAGAGCTGGGAGAATCTGTGCACTGCCGCCGGCGTGGCAACACTTCTCTTCCACGACCTGCGTCGGACTGCAGCACGCAACCCGCGCGCTGCCGGCGTAGCGGAGGAAATCATCATGCGCATCGCGGGATGGAAGACTTCAAACGTCTTCAAGCGATACGCGATCGTAGACAAGACAGACATCCGCGCGGCCTTGCAACAACTTGAACGAGCTCGGCAGACGTAGTCTGATCCTACTAGCGAGCGTAGTTCAGGACCTGAATACACACCTCTCCCTCAGCTACCGATACACCTAAACCCTGGCACTTCAATACTGTTTACTGATCAATAACTGACGAGTTGGCGACCATCCAACCGGAGCCCAAGATTTCGAGCACTCAATCCCCAAGATGCCAACGGATCTGCCTTCTTTCTGATGTGTTTATCCACACTGCAGTCGAGTGGGGGTGCTGATCGGTATCAGGCGTCATAGAGCCATCTGACGCGGCGGAATTAGCGCTTGGCATTTCGCCGGCGAGGCCAAGAAACTGTGCTAATATTCAAGCGTTCCAACATGCGAGAATATCAATGAGGAAACCAGAAAACCTCAGTGTATTTCTTCGTGAACCCGCACTCCAACGACTCGCCTCGAGGTTCCAAATTTAAGCTCAGGGAAGTCTGATGCGCCTATATTCCGGTACAACAAAATCCCTGATTGAAGACTCAACCTGCAATCGAATTGCGACTAAACTGAAGGACGCCTTTTTCCAAGAATTTCGGTTTCAGCCCTCGGCTGTCTGCGGGTCCGGTGGAAGGTCTTGAGGTCCGCACATAGCGCCGTGTTGCGATGGCCCGTAACAAACTACGCCATGTCGCACCAGTGCGAGCCGATGTCCGCCACAGCTCGGGATGGCCCGTTTTCCTTTGCGTCCAGACGCCAATTCCAGTTCCGTATCCTGCAGAAGCTAGTCCTGGGAATAGCATCTCTGGACGGCTAGGATTTCACCCGGGTCTCCCTGGGCGCACATATGGCGCATCTGCTGCACAAGCGGATAATACCTCAGGTTGAAGCAGGTATAACTGCGAATCTTCTTCTCGGCAGCCAGCCATGCCAAGTCACGGGCTGGTCCCAGTGCAGTTGCCAAGGGCTTCTAGCAAAGCACGTGCTTGCCCGCCTGCAATGCATCACGCGTGATAGTGGCGTGCGAGGAATTCGGAGTGCAGATGTACACCACGTCGATATCTGAATCTTCGAGAACACAGCGGTAGTCGATTTCAACCCTCTCGATTCCAAACTGCGCTGCCATCATGCCGGTGCGGATTAAATCGACCGGCGCCGTGACCAACGCCGCAACTTCGGCGCAGCCGCTTCGCAGCAAATTCTCAAGATGCACGCGCCCCACAAGACCTGTTCCAATCAGCGCGGTCTTCAAACGCTTCTTCATGCTGGTTTCCTTCCGGCAACAGACGGCCGTGGACTTGTCTCGATACCGGGAGCGGCTCTGCCGGGTCCTGCTCATCGTTTGGCCCGCAGAACCGGCAGGGGTAATCGTCACTTCACAGGCAACCCGAAGACCTCGACCTCGATGTAGTGGTTGAGCTCGTTCATGTTGTTCCCACAACTGAATAAGCGGACGTAGCGCGCCTTCACGCCCTTGGTGGCCACAAGCTTGCCCTCATAGCTTTCTACATAGAGCATGTTCGTGCCCGCGCCCTGCCCGACCTTGTTGGCTGTATCGCTGTTGAACCAGGTTTGCTTGTTTTTTGTAAAGGCCTCGTCGTCCGCAGTCTGGACAACGACGCAGAAGTAGACGCGCGGCTGGAAATAGTGCCAGAACAGCACCCCATAGATCTCGTGCATCGCCCCCAGGTCGACAGTCACGGATTGCACGCCTGGCCCCAGTTCCACGTAGTTTCCGTCCGCCTGCGTTGCGTCACCGTCGGTGACCATTGTGAGGTCTCCAACAACAGGATCTGTCTCCGTGCTCGTAACCTTCTTGCCCTTGGCGAGATTGACGACACCTACAGGGGCGAGGAACGGAGGGCGTTTGTTCACCGATGGTTTTTCGAGATTGCGTATGGTCAAGAGATTTGCCGGCGTGCCCTCGTAACCAGGCTTGGGCAGTTCAATGGGAACCGGCGCCAGTTGAGCGCGCGTTACCGCGCTCAGGCAGGCCAGGCCGAGAATCAAAAGATGAGTTTTCGATTGCATACTGTTCCTCTTCATTTCTTAACTCCTTTTCACAATCAACTCAGATGGACAAGCGAATACCCATGAAATGGGACACCATCATCCCGTTCGGCCAGCCACGCCTCCAGGCCCGGCCAGCGTGCGCGGCACGCATCCACTTCCTGGCGGCTCAACATCAAGAACGCAGTTGAGAATACCTCAGCCAACGCGGCGGGCGACTCGGAGACTGGTTCGCCGCTGAACCCGACGGATACCATCTTGCGAAAGGCGGGCTGGAAGACCGAGGCGCTGGAAATCACCCATGCCGCGGGACGAAGACGAGACGGATTCGGACCTCTGGGATCGATAATATGATTCCCTTTTTGCAGCCCTGAAGCGCTCAATGCGCATTGCAACGCCGCATAGGTATAAGCAGGTGCGGCGTGCTCTCCGGGCAGGCCTATTCGCAGCGGCCAACCCGCCTTCCCAGGAGGAGGCCGCAAAGCCCGGACTGAGCTGCACCCGCCATGAATCAGCGCCCGATCAATGCCCCAATCCACAAGGACTTCGGCCATTCGATCGACGGCGTAGCCTTTGCCGATACCGCCAAGATCCAGGCGTATGCCGGCAGCATTCGCTTGTACCTCATACTCGGATGGCCGCAATTCCAGTTTCCGCAGGCCCGTACCCAACGAGATATCGAAAGCACCGCCAGTCTCCTCGATGGCTAGCAGCGCCAGCATGAGACACTCCATCGTATTGCGGCTCACCCTGACGGTGCTGCCGGCTTGCAGGTTGTTGATGCGTGCGATGTCGCTGTTCTCAACAAAGCAGCTCAAGTCTCCCTCGAGCCTGTCGAGCAGATCGAAGGCCTGATTGGCTGCCTGGCGCGCGTAGTTTGCATCCTCATGCACGCAGAGAATCTCAAACAGCGACGCCATGGCCTGATGCCCGAAGCGATGCGTGCGAGGGCCGCAATGAGCAGCAGGCGCCGCTGCCATTACAGGCTTTACACCTGGCGGCAGGGCTGCCGTGGCGAGAGCGTCAATCACAGGTCCTCCCAAACAGACAACTGGGCGTACCCGCGCAGTTCCACGCCCGGCCGCAGTTCCACAGGCTGGTCAAAGAGGTTCATATACAGGTCACGTTGTCCTGGTGGAGGTACCTCGTACAGCCGGTGGATCAGGGCTGGCTCCATGTCGGGCGTAATCAGGTACACAGGAGCGAGCAGTGCAGTATCCGAGACACCATTCCACCACTGCACCCGTTTGAAATGCCTCAGATACCACGGCAATGGCCACAGATTTTCCCGGCTTACAATGGCGATCGGAATCTCTGCACGGCCGGCGGGATAGGTTGAAGACAGAAGTTCGAGCTTTCGCACAATCGTGAAGACATCCTTGCCCGATTGCGCGTAGACCCACGGATTCGCCGGATCCGAGCCGAACCGGAAACTTCCCATCCACGCCTGCCACCCAAGATGACCGCAGCCAAGCAGAAGCAGAGCGGCCGTCACGGCCTTCACCGATTTTCTGCGAACGATCCCGTACAGAGCGGCCAAGGCTGTGCCACCCAGTAAGATCATCGCGTGGATGGGACCGAGAAAATTCCAAGGCACCTTGTATGGAAGCAGCGAATAAGCCACGGCCATTGCGACGCAGTAGACGGCCATGAAGAGCTGGAATCGGAAGCCGCTTCTGCCCTGGGCGCACCTGCGAATGGCGGCCACGATGCCGGCGATCGCAAGAATCGTGATGAGCGCCTCAGTGAACAGGGGCCCTCCCTCGGCCCGATAGTAGTTCATCAGCTGCAGATAGTAGCTCCAGGGGTGAACGTGAGCTGTCCCCACGCCTGAGCCGCGCAGCAAGTACCCGCGATACGACAGGATCAAATCCGTAATGCCACGCGGATTTGCGAAGAAGGATGAGACCAGGAGAGCGCTTGTGCAGAAAGCCGCCCCCAATGCAAGCACCGCGTGTCCAAGCCAGCTTCGGGGCATGGACGAATGCCCATTCCGCCGCCATCGCATTGCCGCCGCGACGGCCGCTGCAATCGCCATGCATGTCAGCGGGATGATCGCTGTCTCCTTGGTTGCGAACATCAGCCCGGCACAGATGCCTGCCGCAACAGCCAAGGCTGCGCGCTTCTGCTCCCAATAGAGGAGAGAGGCGAGCAGACATGCAAAGGTGAACACCACAAGCAGCATCTCGTGGATATAGTCTCGGCTGTAATAGACCATGGCCGGCGAAACCGCGGTCAGCAGGGCGGATGCCGCTGCACCGGCCAGCCCGGTGTACCGCACCAGGAAGATGTGCATTCCAACCAGCAGAATACCCGCCAGCGCCGGGATCAACCGCAACGTGGTTTCGCTCAAATCGACATAGTGCGTGATTCCTTCTGCCCTGGCCAGGGCCCAGGTGGCATAAATCAATGTGGGCCCGTGGTAATCCGTGGACGAGTATCGATACTCTCCTCGCTCCAACAACACTCCCAGCTTGTCTGCGTTGATTGCTTCGTCGCTATGCATGGGACGCGCGGACAAATGCGGAATCCGGAGAGCCGCAGCAAGCAGCATCAGGCAGCCGAACACGATGCAGGTACGGGTGGACAATCGCGTAGCTGTGGGAAGTTGCTGCATTTGCCTCAGTTCCTGCGGTGATCCCACGCGGCTGCCAGAGCGCAATAGGCGAATAGAACACTGCATGCCACCAACAGCAGTGCACTGATACGGTGTGCCTGGAGCAGTAGCTGCTGCTGAGCAGGCGAAGCAAGAGGAAACATCGCCAGGAGGGCCGTGGCCAAAGTGGGCACCGCCGATGCCAGCGCCATCCAGAAGAAGACTTTGCGCATGAGGACTGTGACGGACACGGAGACAGCAGACGGTCTGCCGCTCTCGGTCACGCGCTCCCAATCCGCCTGCGTGATCCAGTTGCGTGAGACCCAGACGACAGCAACCGCCAGTGCGGCGGCGGCGAAGGCTCCAGCGGTGGTCACGTGTGCCATAAGAAGGTAACCGCCGAGCGCGGGCGCATTGGCAAGCACGGCGGCGAAGCCGGTTACTGTGACGGCGGCAAGACACACTCCGCCGGCCACATTCACGCAGATCCGAGCAAGATGTAGGGCGCGATCGCCGCGATCTGCCACGCGTGCAGAGCGCTGGATGCGAAACAAAACTCTCCGCGCGAGGTCCGCAGCGATGAGGACCACGACCATCGCGAATACTCCGAGAACAACTGCTCTATACATGGTCCTGTCGCCCCCTGGAGATCCTGGCAGACAAGCCGACCAATGCCTGATACGCACCACCGAGGAGCAACAGCAACAGAACGATTGCCACGCCGCTCCCAATCACTTTCAGCCAGATGCGAAACTTCCACGAGTTCGCCAGGCTCAGCTGATAGGCTGCATCCACTTTGGGTTGAAAGTGGTTCATCTTCCAGGAGCCGAGTTGTTCCAGCGGCGAGTCCACCTGCACTTCGCCGAAGAAGACGGGCGATGTCTTGGAGTGGCAATCCTGGCATCCGTTCACGCCGAGCGCCTGCGAGGCCGGGCGCACGTCGTGGCCGATGGCCCAGAGGTATGGCTCTGCCTGGGCGTTTGCTTCGGCTTTCACATTTCCCGAAGAATCAAGCCGGTAGAGTTTTCCGCCTGCGATATAGACGGCTTCTGTTTGGCCGGGAGCGCTTTGGTTGAGAAGTTGAAGGACCTGCCGGACCCAGGCAATGTCAATGCTCGGCCAGTTTCCGTTCGCGGGCGCCTGGCGGCTCAGCTTCTTGTCATCGAGCAAACGCCGCACCGACTCAGGGTTCAGCGGCTCCACCCGTCCCGCTTTCATCCTGCCCCAGAAGGCCGGCCAGATGGCGCGATACGGCGCCAGCTTGCCATCACCCATCTGCGCAAAGACGGGATCGACGATGTGCGGCAGAGCACTCGCGTCGGGATTCGCATTGTGCTCCCCAAGGCCATGTGCGCGAGCGGTCTTCATCATGCCCGTTTTGCCGGATGGCATGGGGCCCGCATGACAGAAGGTGCAACTCAACTTCTCCAGGTGCAGGGCAGGCAGGCCTTTGTGCTTTGGGTAGGGTGCATTCAGACCATGCGGTCCGGATGACTGTTGTCCATTGGCCGATCCCATGTGGCATCCGCGGCAGGTAAGCGACTCAGCAAACGCACTCCCAGCCGCGGCGGAATCGCCCTCGTAGTTGCGCGTGATCATGTGATCCAAGCCATTGCTGTGGCACTGAACGCATGCCATCCCCCGCGCCATATGAACATCTTCGCCCGCTTTCCAGCGTTCCTTACCGGAGACCGCGCAGTCGATTTCGGTATGACAGTAGTAGCAGCGGTTGGAGTCGGCCTGGCGGGCGATATCGAAGGCCACCTTTTGGCCCGCAAGGAATCGCTCTGCCGCGTAATGCACCTGCGGAATGCTGGGCTGAAGCGAATCCTCCACCGATGCGGGAAGAAGATAGTCGAACGTGCCCGGCATCTTGCTGCTCGAGCCGGTCACGACCGCCATTCCACTCGCAGCCGTCGCGGCATAGCGGAAGTTTTCCATTCCCAATTGCCGCGCAAACTCGGACTGATCGTAGATCGGCGACCGGTCGTGGCAAGCAAGGCAGTTGGCCTCAAGCTTTCCAGAGACACTCCAACGTGCGCGATCCTCGGAGCTGTCCGCAGAGTCACTCTCGATGGGCGCCGGCGTTCGAGCACCGAAGCGAAGAGCGAAAGCCCGCGCCCCGATGCCCACATCCTGGGGCCTGTATGTCCCGGGCCAGGCGCGGTAGGAAAGCGGAATCTGGGTCGCAGTTGCGGTATCTATCCACAGCCAGGGCTCACCGTTTCTGCCCGCGGCAACGCCCGGAAGCTGCGCGTTGAAATGCCAGCCTCGGCGAATCGTCTGAACATCGTGGCAGGTGCCGCCGCAGGTTTGTTCGGTTGAATAGGGCAAGGGCAAATGGTCGTTAGGCTCGATCGTGTCACCGTTCTCATCCCGCAAAGGAATCACGTGAACCGGGCGCGAGCGGCTGCCGGATGGAAGGTCGCCGAGGAGCGGCTTCTGGGTTTCTGCCGGCGAACCAGTGCCACAGAGGATAGCGGCCAGCGCAAGCATCGAAAAAATGGAAAGGGCCGGCCGCATGTCAGATCTCGAACTCCTCGGGTTTGAACTCGAGACGGGTTCTGGCTTCGGCCGCCGCGTTCACTTTGAGTACGGTTACCGCCGTCTCGTAGCCGATCTCTCCGGGACAGTTGAGCCTGTCCTTGCCCCGCACCGCGCCAAAGAAGTTCTCCAGGTGCGGCTGATGGTACTTCTTCCTCATCGTGACGGGGATCCCGTAGCTGGGAGGGGCTGCCGTCTCGCGCACATCCAGTACCGCTCCGCCTGTGGCGGGCTTGGCCTCCTCTTTGGGCGCGGTCAGTATTCCTGCCTTCACAAACGGGGTCCAATCGGGCGCGTTGGCAGGGTCACGATAGATCGATCCCCGGCCTGCCGATTCGGAGATCTCCAGCGCCGCCTGGTCTCCCATGAAGACTTCGTAATAGCCGCCAAACCCGTTCGTGGTCAGGGTCTGGTAGAATGCCCGCACGATTCCCTGAGGCGTTTCATAGTCGTAGACGGCCATCATCGTGTCGTACCACTCGTGCGTTGCCTTGTCGTAGTAGTCGGTGCCGCCGCTAGCGGTCACTCCCTTGGGACGGACGCCCAGGAACCAGTTAAAGATGTCGATCTGGTGCGAGCCAAGATCAACAATCGGGCCGCCGCCGAGCCCCCGGAACCAGCGCCAGTTCAGAAACTGCTCCATCGAGCGGAATCCATATTTCTCCAGGACCTCCGGCTTCATCGCGTAGCGCGGCGGCATGGTGGCGAAATCACGCTTGGCGCGATTCCATTGCGCATTTACCGTCGTGATTCGGCCCAGCAACCGGGCTTCGTTAATCAGCCTCTCGTAGCAGAACCGGTAGCGCGGATTGCTGCGTCTCTGATGACCAATCTGCAGCAGTCTGGCTGTCTCGAGGGAGGTCAGAACCATTTGGCGTGCGTCCGCCAGGTTTGTAGACATCTCCTTTTCGCAATAGACATGCAGGCCCGCCTTCATGCACTCGATGGCATGCTCGGCGTGCCAAAAGTCCGGCGTCGCAATCAGCACCGCATCCAGATGCCCCTTCTCCTTGTCCAGCATCTCGCGGTAGTCGGTGTACGCGCGATTGGAATGGCCCGCATCCTTCATCATGCGCGTGGCGCGGCGCAGGTTGTACTCGGCCCAGATGTCGCAGACAGCCACAAAGCGCACATTGGGAATCTGCATGGCCGCCTCGAGCAACACCTGCCCCTGCGCTCCAGCGCCAAGCAGCGCAACGCGGATTTCGTTGGAGGCTTGATTGAGCGCCTGGATGGGAGTAGCCCCAACCAGCGCTGCACCAGACGCAGTGGCCGCAACAATGAACTCGCGGCGGTCCATTCCGGTTTTTTCGTTCTGCTCACCCACGCGTATCTCCCTGAACAGCAGAGCCGGTTGCCTCCCGCTTGCCACCCCGCAGATTGCGGCGCGGCACACAGGAAACAACCGGTCCCGGCCAGTTAAATGATCAGCCCTTCAGGCTTCCATCCCGGCCGGTATTCGCGGCCAAGGAACTTGTTTGCTTGTTCGTTATTCGTGATCCTGCCGGCCGCCGAATCCCACAGGAGCCTCTGGCCGCCCATCCGATAGGAGATGGCCACCAGGTTGAAGGCCTCACTGATGGGCCCCGCCATCTGGAAATCGCCGTACGTCGTTGACCTGTTGCGGACGGCGTCTACCCAGGGCCGCGAGTCGTTGGAGCGGGCTGGACCCGATCCGCGCATCTCCGGCCGATACGCCATGAGGGGGAGCTTTCCGCCCGCCATAAACATGGGCGGCCTCTCTCCCTGTTTTGGCAATGATGGAGCGCTGATGTTGCGCAACTTGCGGAATTCCGTGAACTTGCTCTCCGGGATCACGCGCGGGTTGTCGCACTCGAAGCCGGCCAGGATCTTTCCACTGTCGCCCACCAGAAGCATTCCGTCCGAAGGCAGGGTGCGGTCCTCGAACAACAGTTCGTCTGGTGTGGGCGGCTTGTTGCCGCCGTCGTACCAGTAGATATCGATGGCGGGGCGGTCTCCTTTTGCATGGAAGCGCATCCGGGCCGTGCCGGCCAGCGGGTAGGAGTAGTCGTTGTTGATCTTACTCACCGTCTGGTTGTCCAGTACCTGGCAGGCATTGCTGATGTTGGTCTCAACGAAGTATGGCGCATCCAGCGCGAGGTCCTGGAAGATCGTCCAGTTGCTGTAGATGCCCATGTCGTTGATGGCTCCTCCGCCAAAGTCGTACCAGCCTCGGAAGCAGGTGTGCGTGAACCATGGATGATAGGGACGATCCGGCACCGGGCCCAGCCACAACTTCCAGTCGAAACCTTCGGGGATGGGAGGACGGTCAGTCGGCAGCGTAAGATATTGCGGCCACACCGGGCGGCTGGTCCAGTTGTGAATCTCGCGCAGCTGGCCGATGGCGCCTTGCTGCACCCACTTCATCGCGTTCTGGAAGCCCAGTGAGATGTTCGCAGGCATGAAGTGCGTGACCACTTTTGTCCGGCGCGCGGTCTCGATCACCAGTCGCGCCTCAGCCAGCCGGTTTGAGAGCGGCTTGGCCACCATCACGTGTTTGCCCTTGTTCATCGCCGCAAGGGCGACAACGCCATGGAGATGGTCCGGCGTCATCACCTTGACACCGTCCAGATCCTTTTCCTTCTCCAGCATCTCGCGGAAATCCACGTAGGTGTTCACACCGGAGAACTTCTCTGCCGCGCGCTTCTTGGCGTAGTAGATCTCGATGATCTCCTTGCCGATATCCCGGCCTCCTGGCACCCAGTCCATGCCCTCGTGCCAATTCGGCTCCTCCAGCATGATGCGGATGCCATCGCGGATGCCTCCAGGAAACCATTCCAGGTAGTGGCGCCCATCCTTTTCCACATCGCAGACGGCGGTGAGCTGAACGTAGGGGTTTTCCAAAAGGCTGGCTACCTCGCGGATTGCCTCGGTTCCGAAGCCGACATGGGCGAGCGTAATCTTGTCGCTGGGAGGAACATGTCCCTGGCCAAGAACGGCCCGGGGAACGATCGTGAATGCCGTTGCGGCAGCCGCGCCCTCCAGGAACGTCCGCCGGTTGATCTCTGAAGTCATTTGAACAGCCTCCTTGCCTGGTATCATCCTGAAAAAGACCCACTTTGTGACCGACTGGGCCCCCGCATCGATGTCGGCAAACCACAATCGCCGGGGCTCGCCCACCGCTCAAGGCACCGGGTGGGATACACAGAACCCGGTTTGCTCGATTCCGGATGATTATGAGTCGTCGCATTTGAGTTCTCAACGTGCGTGACAGCCTTGAACCGGCATAAGGCGGCCTGGAAGGTTTGGCATGGCTTCAAATCCCCACAAATAAGCGGCCTTTTGGCCTCGGAAGCCAGTTGATGGCTCCAGGTAGAGACCCGTTTTGTACCTTCAGAACATCTGCTGAAGGGGAAAAGGACCGCCTAGGCTGCTGGCGGCAGCCAGCACAGGCAGGTTGGCCAAGCTCGAAGAGCTATTGGGCCCAGCGATGAAACGGCGAACCAAGAGGAGCTAGCCAGGACAGGCGGCTCCTGTTTCCAGTCGTCATGGGAGCATTTGTGTTCTTACCAGAAATAGGTGGCCAGCACATGAGGTGGCCCGGCGTTTCCATGGATCAGATCGACTCCAATGACGACCTGAAAGTTCTTGCGCTCCCACCCGGGCGGGGCTTGCCGGATCAGCGTCTCCAGGAGCTTGGGCCGGGAGACGAGCTCGCCCGCCGCGGCCGTGCCATCGCGGCCCAGGCCGCACAGCAGCAGCGCGATCTGCTGTGTACGCGGATCGCGAAAGCGCGTGATCACGGCCCAGTCCTGACTCCTCTCCGAATACGGCGCCAGAGCGTAAATCCTCCAGGGGGTGGGCGCACCCTTGTCCCTATCAACAATTTCGAGTGTCCCGGCAACGGAATCGCGGTGAACCTGAAACCTCATGCCAGCGTTCAGGCGCTCAGTCCACGGACTGTTGCCTACAAAAACAGCGGGCATCTTGCGAAGGTCATCCAGTGTGACCGATGAAGCGCGGCGCAGATCAACGTGTTTTCCCCGGGACTCAAGCAGGCCGGTCACCTGTGCCAGCACCACGGCGTCGGCGAATCCCGCCCGGTCGGAACGCACCACGTCCCAGGTGCTCGGATCTCGGTTTTCCTCCGGGACAACGCCCTGCAGAGGACTCATTTGCCCGGCGCCGACCGCCACGATGATGCCGTTCGCGCCCTTATAGATCGGTCCCCAGAACGTTGTCAGCGGATCGGCGGGGCGCAGTAGCCAGACTGCGGCGACGATGACGATCACCATCACCAGCGCTGCAGCGGCCCACAACGCTAGTCGGCGACTTGTCGCACGGAGAGGAGCGGAGACTACGCTCCTGGCTGGGTGAGCCTCTGCCGGAGGCTCTGCCGCGGGCGCGGCAATCTCCCCCAGGCGGAAATCCGGAACATAGCCTCCGGGAGCCAACTCGATCCGCACCGCGGTCTCATGCCCCAGTTCGTGGTAGTACTGCGCCAGTCGCTTGCGGACCTCGAGCGCTGAGGTGCGCACCACACTGTCATCGTTGGTGTCGTAGTCCGGCGCCCGCCCGAAGACCAGGACTCCGATGTTCCGTTCCGTCAGCTCACCGCCGCGGCCTGCCAGCGTCTCGCCGACCACGTACTCCAGCAAATCTCTGCAGCGCTTTGTGTTTCGGAACCAGTGGCTGGAGACAATCTGGGCCAGGGCGGCCCGAATCGCTGCATGGCCGGACGCGTGTTCTTGAGATACGATCCGGGAATCCGTGCCCGCAACGACTCGCACCAACGAGCCTCCTGTTGGATCTCGGCGACTTCCACGCAAAGCGATGTTGTTCGACCGGCCACAGGGGAGCCCGTTCCGCGAGCGAAAGCGTGATTTTTCGCTCGGGACAAGAACTCCCCGCTGGCCGGCCCGCCGTCCCGGTCGAGACCCGCGAGCACTAACATGTGCGCGCCCGTTGACGAAGCGCGAGGTAATCGCCCGATCCTCTTTGAGCCGAAGTCTATCACGAGGATCGAGCAAGGGGGCGTGGCTTACGCCTCGCCGAGGAGCCGCTTGAGCAGAACGTGCTGTCTCCGAACCGCGGACCAGGCTCCGCCCTGGAGCCTATCCACGCCCTCGTATTCGCTCATCATGTAGCTGTCGTATCCATTATCCACCAGGACCTTGATGATCTGTGGATAGGGGATTGTCTGGTCCTCGCAGTCCTGGTTGATGTCGTTGAACTTGGCGTGACAGCAATGGATGTAGGGCATGAGTGGGATCATGTCCTCGGGCACGGACAGCGGCAGCCGCGCCATCGGCCTTGGCGGCGTGGTGCGCGCGCCTCCAGGTCCGCCAGGACCGCCTCCCATTCCCATTGGCATCAGTGGCATGGGGCCCGCTTTGGTCTGGAAGACGCTGAAATCGACGTTGAGTCCAAACCAGGGATTGCAGTTCTCCTTGGTGATGAAGTCCATGTACTCATCCATTACCCGGCCCTTCAAGGGCGTTGGAGAATGGAACTCCGTCAGCATGCGGAAGTTGTGCTTCTCCGCCACGGGAAGAACCGCTTTGAGGATCTCGCGCCAGTTCTTTGTCGGCATTCCGTCGAAATCCAACATGCCGAGCTTGGTGCGTCCGCGGGTGAATCCAAGCCGGTTGGCAAGCTTGATGTCGGTCACCAGCTTCTCCACGGATTCCTTCGTGTCGAGCAGGCCCTCGGGCCCTTCGGCATAGAGCTTGGAATCGACCCAATGGCCATACTCAACGGGCAGAAGCTCGTACTTGGCGCACATTTCATGCCATTTGTCGATCCAGGCATTGCTGGGGTTCGGATACCCGTCGATGTGGGCGTTGGCGAGAATCTCGACACCCAACTTCTGGCCCGGCGTAACCAGATCGGAGAGTTCAGCGAGACAATCTTCGAGCGTCACCGAAACGCCATATTCGTTCGAGTAGCTGTATACGGACACACCGCGCTTGGGGCCCTTCTTCTCGGAGGCTGGAAAGACCTCGCCGAAGGCCGCGCCAGACGGAGCGCCGGAGGTGGCAAGTGCTTCGCCGGATAGGGCAACGGCGCCGGCGAGCGCAGCCGCGGATTGCAGAAACTCTTTTCGTGTCATGGTCATTGATGTCTTCTCCTGTTCGGACATTCGCTTCGCCTTATCGAACCAAAACCAAATCGCGCGTGCAGTTTCCGCCGCCAAATGCGCCGGCGATACCTGTCGCGCCAGGTCCCCCAACCTCAGCCGGGCCGGTTTGAACCCTGTCATTCGGCATGGGGCCCAGGTACGAGGTTCGGTGACTCCAATTGACGGTGACCTTATGCACTCCCAGCTTGAGGCCGCCCGGTTTGGTGATCGTCAGAATAGCGGGTTCGGTCTTTTGCCACTGAACATTGCCGACCTTGGTCATCTCGTCCTGGGTGTAGGTTTTGCCGCCAATGGTGACGGTGATCGCTTCCCTGGGGAACTGTTCGCCATCCACCAGGACGGAGAAGCCCTTCGATAGGGAAAGCCAGATCCCCCGGTAGTAGGTCGTCCGGTAGGCGATCTGGAATCCAATGCATTGACCGTTTCTGAAAACGTTACGAAACCCCCGCTGTTGAACTGCTTCCATTTCGAGCACGAGTTTCCTCCTTTCTTTAGAACGGCTCATTGTAGGAATATGCGAACGGCCTGCAAAGGTGCGGGACCGTTGTCTACGTGCTGCTTTCCGAAGCCAGCGCGTAGACTCGCTTACCTAGAGGCGGGAAGGGAGACGGTCCCGTTCCGGCGCACGCCGCCAGTAGCAGTAGCGGCGCGCTCCATATGTGTTCCAACTGCACTCAAGGAGTTCGACATGGCGGTTTTCTACGAAGACTACATGATCTGCACCAGGGGCTTTTGTAACGTGATGAGCGGTACACAAACCACGGGGTTTCAGCTGCAGATCCGCACCAACTACTACAGAGGCACCTACCTGTCTCAGATTGATGCCCTGCGCCTGGTCGTGGACGGCGAGGAGTTTCCTACCGACGATATGACCATCACGATTGAAGGCGTGACCTATACCTTCGACCAGCTCGCCAAGGCGACCCACAAGCGCTGGTTCTTCGGCGATCCGGCCACACTAACCATCTTCAAGCCAGGCGGCCTTAAGCCGGGCCCGCATACCGTGCAACTCGGCCTCTTCAACCGGAACTCGTACATTCCCCGGTTCGATCCGGAGGGCCTCTACCCGTTCGGCCCGCACACCGGTGCGGAAGGCGCTACGGGATGGGGTAAGACGCCCGATCCACTGCCACTCACAGCCACGCGGAAGATGACGCTGGTGCAGTAAGAACCTCAGTGTAAGACGAAGGTAGGTAACATCATGTTTCGGAATATGACGCGCAAAGAGTTCTTGCACACAATGGCGGGTGCGGCTGCTGCTTCCGCACTGGCCGCGCACGGCGTCGCGGCCTCCGCTCGCCTTGGCCCCGCTGCGGATACCAAGCCTGCCCCTCCCAAGGTGGCCCCCAAATTGAAGCGCGGCGTTACGCTCTACAGCTACCAGTTTGCTTTTTACAAGCGAGCCCTCACGCTGGAAGCCTTGCTGGCGGAATGCTCTGCCATTGGCGCCAACTACATCCAGTTGCTGCCCGAAGAGATGGTGCCGGGCTTCCCCAATCCTTCCGATCGTTTTGTCGATCAGTGGTTTGACTGGATGGACAAGTATCACCTGGTGCCGGACACCTACTGCCAGTTCCAGGACACTGTGCTCATCAAGGGCCAGGATCTGTCTCTGGATCAGGGCGTGGCCATGCTGGAGCGCGACCTGAAGCTGGCCAACCGCATGGGCTTCACCAAAATGAGGCTGCTGATCGGAACCCCGATCGATGTCGTGGAAAAGGCCATCCCGCTGGCGGAGAAGTACAACGTGTGGATGGGCTGGGAGCTGCATGCTCCGGCGAATTTCAAGACACCGGCAGTCAGCCGCTGGATCGAAGTCATTGAGCGAAACAAGACTGAGTTCCTCGGCATCCTGCCTGACTTCGGCATCTTTTCCATGCGCCCTGCGCGGAACATGGGCTTGATGGGAGGGCCGCCCCTCAGCACTGCCACGGAAGCAATCGTGAAGTACATTGGCGATCAACGCTACGCGGGAGTCACGAAGGAGGCCATTGCGGCGGAGATTGCCAAAATGAACCCCAAGCCCGGCGACTTGGCGTATCTTGAGGCCATCTGCCGCTACCAGGTCGTGGATCCGCACGAGGTGGTCGCGCATAAGCAATACGTACGCAACATGCACACCAAGTTCTGGGAGATGACAGAGGACTATCACGAGTACTCGATTCCCTACGAGAAGGTCATCCCCGTTCTTGTGGAAGGCGGCGTCGATTCCACCATGTCAAGCGAGTTCGAAGGTCAACGCAACATGAAGATCGATGACGACGAATTCGAGCTCGAGCAGGTGCGGCGTCAGCATGTGATGCTGCGCCGTCTTCTCGGCGAAGTATAGCCAGACAAACACGTCATCTACTCCCTGGGAGGCATCCTCGCCTCCCAGGGGACTTCACCGGGCAATTTCGCCCTCTTCCAGCCTTCTGGTACTCTGGTGGCGCATGCAGGCCGCCCGCCATGTCGGTACCGGAAGTCTCTAAAAGCCCCGCCAATGCCCATCCCCCGCGGTCGCTGGAAGCGACGGCCGACCGGGCTTCCGTCGTTGCGCAGCTCAATCGCATTCTCTCCAGTCCCTTCTTTAACAAGAGCAGGCGTTGCCGGCCCTTTCTCGAATACGTCGTCACTGAGACTCTCAATGGGCGCGGGGAACACCTCAAAGAGCGTTCCATCGGCATCGATGTCTTTGGGCGGCAACCTGCCTACGATACGAATGAGGACCGGATTGTCCGCGCCGCCGCAATCGACGTTCGCCGGCGAATCGCCCAGTACTACCAGGATCCCGAACACGCAAAGGAGTTGCGGATTGAGGTTTCCTCCGGCTCCTACATTCCCAGGTTTCATCAACCATCCGAGCCCCATTGGCAGGCCAGAGCCAACGAAAAAGCCCATGATCATGAGCCCCCTGCAGCACCCATAGAGGAGGCCGCTCCGGCGGCCAGGACAACTCTTCCAGCCAGTGCAAGGGCACTCAGGATTCTGCTTACCGCTCTGGTCTGTGCAACTGCAGCAGGCGCCCTTTTGTTCTGGGTCCGCTCGTTTACCGCTGACAGGCCGATGAATGCCTTCTGGGCTCCCTTTATGGGCTCGGACAGAGTCATCATTGTCCTGGGCGACGAAGGCGAAATCACTGATCACGGTTCGCTGCAATCCGGTCAGGCGGAGCCGAGTGCCTATGATGCGGTGATGTCGGACCGGGTCGGCTTTGCGGACAGCCAGACTGCCGCGCAGGTCGCAGCGCTCTTGAGTTCAAAAGGGAAGACGTTTGAGATTCGGCGAGGGGGAACCGTGACCCTCACGGACTTGCGACAGGGTCCCGCCGTCTTGATTGGCGCACTCAGCAATCCGTGGTCGCGCACGCTCCAGCAGGGACTGCGTTATCAATTCGTGCTCGATGAGCCCGCACACGCAATCACGCTGGTTGACCAGAAAGATCCCGCTCATCCAGAGTGGAAGTTCGATTCGAACACGCCGTACGCTGAACTCAAAGAAGATCGAGCCATCGTCTCGCGGTTCGTTGATCTGCGCACAGAGCAGCCTGTGCTTCTGATCGCCGGCTTGGGGCGGGATGGAACCGTCGCCGCAGGGGAGTTTGTTACCAACCCGGCTTTTCTCCGGGCACTGGCTGCTTCGGCGCCAAAGGGCTGGGAAGGCAAGAACATTCAGGTGGTGATCGCCACCGATATCGTGAACGGCCACGGCGGGATTCCACGCATAGTGACCACTTACTATTGGTAGTAGATACTGGTAGCGTTGGTCACCGGGAAGCGCTGATCTGTTGCCAGTCCGGGAACTTCCTACTGCGTCCGAAACCTTTCCCGTGGCTCCATCGTGCCACAAGGCATACCTTATGGCACGGCCGGATCGGGCAGGTCCGGCCGTGGATTCTGTTGCGTCTTGAGGGATGGTTTTCAGCCCCCCTTTTGTCACAGGGCGATCTGGCCTGGTTCAGGCCTCCTGAGGCGGGTGTACGCACCGGTGGTAGAGAATCAGTACTGCTAAGTCGGCATTGCGGGCGTTTTCTGTTTCTGACTCTGCTCCAAGTGGATAACCGGCTAACCGGCAGTTACTGGTTATTAGACATTTCCGCAGGTCTTCAGCTTGGATGGTGCTGCGCAAAACGTTCCACCACAAGAGGCAGGTATGGATCCAGGATGAGCTGAAGTTGAACGGATTCATCGTCATGGGTGGACTGTTGTAAGCCTCTGGTTTTACTCGAGATAGGTGGGCTTTGGCTACAGGACCAGTCGTGAGACAGTAGAAGTGAAGGATTAGCAGGATCTTCGTTATGGCATACAGGGGACGAGCACGCTGACCTGGTTCAACTCCTAACGAGAAGGAAACTCGTGTAGGCTCCTAGAAGCCGTCAACAAAGGAAGATGTTGTGGACGTATCCCGAGCTTTCGCATCGCGGGGTCCATCCGTCTTGACCCTTCCGCCACGGCAAAGTGGCTCCGATCGCAAGCAGCCTAATGGTGGGAAATCTTCCACTTTGACCCCGCTCTCGAGCGGGGTCTTCTTTTGTACAACGATTGGCCGTTTGTACAACATTTCCTGGGAAGACAGGCTATTGTGTGCATTGTATGCACGGTATGCTCAATTTGAATGTGCGTACAAGTCGTTGAAGTTGAGCTATTTAGCTGATTTTAGAGGGGATGCGTATAGCAGTTGGTGCGAAAGGAGGGACTCGAACCCTCATGGGTTTCCCCGCCAGATCCTAAGTCTGGTGCGTCTGCCAATTCCGCCACTTTCGCGCCTTCTTAAGTCTACCGCCGCACACACTCCAGGCGGGCATCGAATTCTTACTTGCATTGTCGCATGAACCTGAGGCGCTGCCGGCCTTTCCGTGGCGCTCCAGGGACTCCGATTGGACGTGAGCGGCTGGGCTTGCAAGGATCTCAGCAATGCACGCAGGGTGAGCCGCCCAGGAAATGAACCGGGCAACCAACCGCGATTCTGAAGCTCGCCCGCATCAACTCACCCGCAGCACCATCTTCAGCGTATCGCCGCGCGAGGCGGTCATCTTCTCGAATGCCTTCTGGCCTTCCTCCAACGGCAGTTCGGCGGTCCACGGCGTCAGGTCGATCTCGCCAGCCGCGAGCAGCTTGAGCGCGCGCTCGAAGTCCACCGGCGTGTAGGCAAACGACATGGCCACCCGGTGTTCTTTGCGGATGCTGGTCACAAAGTCGATCTCGCTGCGCTCCTTTCCCATGCCCAGCAGCACCACCAGCCCACCCGGCCGGCAGAGATCGAACGCCGCCTGCCGCGCCGAGTCCGGCCCGCTGGCGTCGAGCACCAGGTCCAGGCCTTGCCCGGTAAACTCGCGCGCTTGTCCGCGGCCCTCCTCGGTGGCAGCGTTCACCGCCAGCGTGGCGCCCATTTGCCTCGCAACCGTCAGCCGCGCATCGTTCACATCCTGAACCAGAACTTCGCGCACCCCCAGCCGCAACGCCGTCTGCAGCGCCAACGAACCCATCGTTCCCACGCCCACGATCCCCATGCGGAAGAAGGCTGGCGGAGCCGCGATCCGGAACAGGTGAACGATGTTGGACAGCGGTTCGGCGGCCACGGCCCCTGCGTCGGTGAGCTCATCGGGAATCTCGTACACCTGGGACTCGGGAATGGCGACAAACTCCTGAAAGCAGCCGGAAGTCTGGTCCATGCCCAGCAATCGCCAACTGGAACAAAGGTTCTGCGCGCCGCTCAGGCAGGCCGTGCAGCGTCCGCAACTGATGAGCGGATTGGCCACCACGCGCCTTCCGTCGGGTCTGCGTCCCACCAGTTCGTGGCCCATCACCAGCGGCGGAATCCGGCGCCGGCTGTGCCCCAGAAATCCGGAGATATCCGATCCGCAAATGCCCGCGGCGGTGACAGCAATCTCGCTCTCGCCGGCTGCCGGACGCGGACGAGGACGATCCTCCATTTCCACCTGGCGCGGCGCGGTATACACCAAAGCGCGCATCGTCTCTCCTTGAGCAGCTTTTTCATGCCGGACTGTTTTACGGCCCGGCAGGTCAACATTGCCATCTTATGGGATAACACCCCGGACCATGCACTTCGAACCGCCTGCGTACCCGCTTGGCGAAAAACGAACAAATTCCGGACATAGGCCGGAAATTCGTCTGTTGGCGCAAAGTGGAGGCGCGCAATCCAGGGTCTTATGGAAGAGGCAAGACGCCTTGGCGTATCTTGTTAACAGGACGTGATGAATCCAGTCGACCAGGCCCACCGGCACACCTTCCAGCAGACGCTCCTGAGCGCCAGCCGCACCATGGTGCTGAGCGAAATCCTCAAGCTCGTACTCGACAGCTTCCGCGCCAGCAAGGCGCGCTTTGCGCTCACCGCCCTGGGCATGGTCATCGGCACCGCCTCGGTCATCCTGGTGGTCACCATCGGAATGACCGGCAAGCAATACGTCCTCCAGCAGCTCCAGAAGATCGAGACCAACTCGGTCGAGCTGGAATACGCCGGCGGCGGTTCTACAGCTGCGGAGCGTGTGCT
>JBKQRH010000196.1:0-6300 GCA_052326045.1 Occallatibacter sp.
GCGGCTTGAGGCCCTTCGCTGGAGGCGGCGTTCATCAGCCGCACCGCATAGACCAGTTGTTCGAGCGAAACCGTGGGCGCCATGGCGCTCAACAGCTTCACATTCTGCACCGACTCGTTGCTCCACAGGTCCGCAGCGGCCTTCGCGATGTTTCCGATGGCGGAAAGATGCGCGCACGCGGCTTCGGCACCTTCCAAAGCAATCGGGTATCCGGTGATGGCCTTCAGGTAAACGGCTTCGTACGCACAATCCTTGCCTGGCCCCACTGCGCCGCGTTCGTGAGCCACCAGACTGCGTGCAACGGACATCACGCGCACCACAGCCGCCCACACCTTTGGAATCTGCCGCTGATCCGCAAGCACCATCGCCGTATTGCCGAAACCGCACGCCGAATCCCCGGATGGAATACAGCCAGTCTCGCGGCAAATCTCCACGATGCGATCCCACAGCCAGGCCATGTCCCGGCTGCCCAGAATGCCGAGCGAGAAAACGGACAGCTCCAAATCGCCGCTCACCAGCGCTTCATCGTGGAGTTCTTTGCCGCCCGTCGATTCAATGGCGAGAAAATCCGCGCCGGCGCGGGCGCAAAGGTTGAAACTTCGGAACATTTTGTCGACATAACCGCCGCTGCGCATCAGCGGGGGCCGCTCAAATTCCCGGATGTCGTTCGGAGTCACCCGCAGCCCCACTTTCACCTGATCTTCCGATTGCAGGCGATCAAGCCTCTCGCGCAGGATTTTGGTCACTTCGGCGCCCCATTCGGGCTCGATCGTAAGCGGCGGGAGCAGTTCGAATTCGACGACGAGCCCCGGTGCATGAAGGTCGCTGGCCCGGCGGCAAGCGCCGTCGATCATCTCCGAGTACTGGCGCAGGACTTCGGGCATCGTGGAGGCTGTGATCTCCATCGAGGGGAGTGTGAAATTCAGTTCGGGATAGACTGTGCCGCCGCCGATCGCCAGCCCGTTTGCCAATGTCAGGGGAAACGGGGCCGTGCCGAATACGAGGTCGTCGCTGTTGGGGATCGCCAGGCGCGAATAGGTTTTCGGTTGTATTCTATCCATTCATTCCATCCGGATTGCGAATTGCAAACGATGTTTTGCGCGAATTAGCGTGTGCGAACATTACGTGCGATATGCTGTGGAACCGCTCCCTGGCGCGGCCTTTCATCGACGCATGTGGCACCCTACCCGCGGACAGATGTCGCACGGCGAACGATAAGCGTTGACAGCTTCCTTCGGCGCCATGCCAACCAGCCCCGAGATGGATTTCAACGGATGCATCATCAGGGACGGCATCAGTTTCACTCCCACGGCGTCAGCCTGCACCAGTTGAAACAGCTTGCGTTGCTGGCCAATATCCATGCCGCAGTAGCCGGGACTGTAACGCAAGGTCAACTCTTGTCCGTCCTGGAGATGACGCCGGAGATGCAGCATCAGCGCCTCAGCCGCGCCCTCCACCGCCCAGGAACCCGCCGCGTCCATGACCCACGCCGAGAACGCGTCGCCGTTCTTCGCGGCGGATTCGGCGAGATGCGAAATCTCCTTGCCCACGGTCACTACAAACGCAGCCACGCGATCAGCCTGTTCAAGGAATTCGCCGATATTGCCGGAGATCGTGATTCCACCCAGTTTCAGCGCATGTGGCGTCCGGTTGGATACCGCGTACACGGCGTACGTCCCCCTCGGCCGGAGACACGGCCGCGCCTCTGCCACGATCTGGGCAATGCGCTCCGCTATGCGGGGCGCGGGAACCGTCTCCCGCGGATAGCCAAGATACCGGTGGATTTCAAACAGGTCCGTAGGAGCGATAGGCAAATCCTGGAAGATTTCGGTCGCAAGCGCCGCCGGAATGAGGCCGTCAGCGTGCTGCGCGACCGTCGAATTGCTCTTTTCAGCCACCGGTTCTCCTCGCCTGCGGGTGCCCCACCCTCGCCGCGTCTTTGTTTTTGCGGCTTCGGGGTCCCCTACGACAGGTCTTCGTCGTTGGGGTGAACCAGGGTGGGATGCCACAATGCTTGCATTACAGTAACTGTGAAAATGCCCTATCGCGTCAGCTCTTCCACCGTCGAGATCAACGCTCTTATATTCTCCGTGGGTGCATGAGGAGGCATTCCTCCCCCGCACGAAACGATCAATCGCGACCGGTCTTCGAGAGCGTTCAGCATCTCCGTGACCGAGCGCCCCACGTCCGCCGGCGTTCCCTCGGCGAGCACGTCGCGTGGAGGAATGTTTCCCATCAGCGTAATCCGGTTGTTCGTCCAGGTCTTCATCTCCGCCAGTGTGTGTTGAATGCCGAAGTTGAGCAGATTGATTCCCGCGTCCGCGAGCAAAGGCGCGCTGGCCTTGCACGGCGCATCGTTGTGGAAGAACTTCACGCTCACGTCCGCCGAGAATGCGCGCCGCAGATAAGGCAGACCGAAGGTCTCGAAATCGCGGCGGCTCACGAATCCAACAATATCGTCGAGCAGGAAAATGCCGTCGATCGACGGGAATGCCTCGCGCTGAACCGCAATCCAGTCCACCAGGAAATCCGTGACGATGGTCAGCAGTTGATGCATCAGCTCCGGTTCCGCCTTGATCGCTTCCAGGAATTCCGGCGTGCCCATCAGGAACGAGGCGATATTGAGCGGGCCGCGGGCCACCGCGAAGCGTATCTTGTGGCCGGCCTTTTCTATCTCCGGCTGTAAGTGCTGGAGCCGCTTGATCACAAAGGGCAGCAATCCGTGTTTGCGCGGATTGGGCTTTTCCAGGCGCTCGACCTCGGATGGCGAGTGCAGCACCTTCTTGGCGAAGGGAAACTCGTCCTCGCCCCACATGGAGACGGATCCGAAGGCCGAGGGTTCCGTGCACATTCCGTATTCCGACCAGAAACCCGGCAGGAAAATCGTCTCCGGAAAGGTCTGAATAGCCTTGAGATTGTCCTCCAGAAAGATGCGCTCATCGGTGAAGTAATCCAGGATCGTGTGGCCCGCCCAATTTGGCAGCCACGGACTGTCGATGATGAAGGCCGTCGGAAGAGGACGGAGCTCCTCTCCGCGAACAACCGAGACGAGCGTCTTCCATTGCTGATCGTTCATGGCGTGCCTTTCCCTCGCGGCGACTTTCGATTTTAAGTTCCCGTTAAACGGCGCGCCAAATCGACCGACGCCGCTGCGCTTTCGCCGTACCCATCCGCGCCAATCGATTCGGCATAGGTCCTTGTGACCGGCGCCCCGCCCACCATGATCTTGACTTGTTCCCGGATTCCGGCGGCGCGAAAGGCCTCGATGGTGGTCTTCATCGCCGGCATCGTCGTCGTAAGCAGCGCGGAGAGACCGACGATCTGCACCGGCCTCTTCTTCACGGCGGCCACAAATTCCTCCGGGGGAACATCGACGCCGAGATCGGTGACCTCGAAGCCGCCGCCCTCCAGCATGGCGGCGACAAGATTCTTGCCGATGTCGTGCAGATCGCCTTGAACCGTCCCCAATACCACGCGGGCCATGGGCTTGGCGCCGGTCTGCGCCAGCAATGGACGAAGTATCTTGAAGATTTCCTTTGTGGCGCGCGCCGCCATCAGGAGCTCGGGCACAAAGTATTCGCCCTCTTCGAACAGCTTGCCCACTTCGGCCATCGCGGGGCCGATGCCCTCGCTGATCAGGTCGAGCGGTTGAACGCCATCATCCAGAGCCTTTTGAGCCGCGGCGACCGAGGCTGGGACCTCTCCCTCAGTCACTGCCTTGCGCAAGGTCGATAGGTCATGCATGGTAACCATTTGTTCGTGACGCAAACAAAGTATCACACCTCCGTTCACCTTTAATGTGATGCAGATCATAGGACAACATGGGCCAGTTTCAGAAGTGTCTCCCCTCCGTTTGGCGCCGCCGGATTTGCAACGTTCGTGGTCATCGGGAATCTGAAACGTGTATCCTTGGTGCGATGTGGCCTATGATTCAACGGAGTCTGGAATGCCCGATCCGCACAAGCTGAATGCAACACCGCTCAAGGATGACTGGAGTGCAATAGGGCCCATGCCGCTCAAGCGGGTGCTCGCATGAACCGCCTGCGCGAGTGGTTGGCCGGCGGTCTGCTCATTACGGACGGCGCTTGGGGAACGGAGTTGCAGGCACGGGGCCTGCCCCCCGGAACGAACCCGGACACCTGGAACCTCACCCATCCTGATCAAGTGGAAGCGGTGGCGCGCGCCTATGCGGAAGCGGGCAGCCAGGTCATTCTCACCAATACCTTTCGAGCGAACGCAGTCGCAATGAAAGGCGTCCTGGAGGCGGACCTTGACGCCATCAATCACGCCGGTGTTGCCCTATCACGCCGGGCTGCGGGGCAGGCGCTGGTGTTTGCCTCCATCGGCCCCACGGGCAAGATGCTGGTATCGGGCGAGATGAGCAGCGAGCAGGCTTCCGCGGCCTTTGCCGCGCAGTCGCAATCCCTGGCGGCGGCCGGCGCAGATGCATTGCTAATTGAAACGATGAGCGACATCGAGGAGGCGCGCCTGGCGGTGGAAGCGGCCCGGCGTACGGGATTGCCGGTCATCGTTTCCTTCGCATTCGACTCCGGCAAGAACAAAGACCGCACCATGATGGGCGCGACGCCCGAAGCCGTGGCCGCGGCCATGGCTGAAGCTGGGGCAGATGCGGTCGGCGCAAACTGCGGCGTAGAAGTGGAGAAAGCTGTGTCCATCTGTCAACGGCTGCGCGCGGCCTCCGATCTCCCCATCTGGATCAAGCCGAATGCCGGCCTGCCCACCATCGAGGGGTCAGCCATTCGCTATGGCGCCTCAGCGGAGTTCTTCGCTTCGCACTTCGTAGCCCTGCGCGAGGCCGGCGCCGCATTTCTAGGCGGTTGTTGCGGTTCCACGCCGGAATTCATTCGCGCCCTGGTAAGCGCCCGGCGCGCCGCATTGTGAATCGCTGCGAACGTCGCTTGGCTCCTGAGCCTTTGGTTAAGAATTCGAACTCCTCCAGACCCTCAGTTCATGCAACGCACTATCCACGCCAACTGAGACTCAGACTCCTGATTGCCCGTGATTCGCCTGCAGATCCACTTTCGCTTTGATCGGGCAACTCTCGCTGGTGAATCATTCACATCTTCGCAACCATCCAAACAAACCTTTAACCATCGAACGGCGCCTCCTGGGTCGCCATTTTCTTGATCCATTTACAATCCCAGTAACCGGGGAGGGTAATTATCCCCTCACGTCAAGTATAGCAGTATAATGGAGAATGCCTAGACCCAAGAGGAAATGCGCCTTCTGCGATGCCTTGGCTGTAAGTAAGGGCGGAGAACACGTGTGGGATGATTGGCTGAACAAAGAGCTTCCCAAAAAGACGCGTTTCAACGCCAAAAGGCTGCGGTCTATCGATTCCCCATCCATTGAATTCGTGCAGGTAGGACTAAAGGAGAAAATCCCGTCTGTGTGCGTCGAGTGTAATGGTGGATGGATGAGCGCTCTCACCGGAAGAGTAAAGGAGCGCTTCTCTCCATCTATCCTAGAGGGAGCGCCCTTTTCCCTTGACGCCAAGGACGCGGCCCTTCTTGCTGCCTTCACATTGATGAAGGGAATCGTCCAAAACTACTATTACGGGAAGGACGAACCCTTTTTTACGAGAGCGGCCAGTGAGCGGCTGAGAAAATCCCTTACCATTCCCCGATCCGTCAAGATGTGGGTCGCAGCTTATTACGGGTCTTCTCGATACGCCTTTCATAGCACTTTCCACACTGTTACCGTGAGAACCCCCAGCCCCCTTGAAGGGATGGAGTTTTTTAGTTATACGTACATTGATGGGAACTTGGCCCTTCAACTTCTTGCGCCAAGATGGAAGGATATACGTCACCGGAGTCGTCCTCTGCTCACTCTCACCCCGGACATCCGTTGGAAGCCTGCCGCTTCCCAGTTTTGGCCGTTCCAGGGAGACACGATTTCCTGGCCCCCGCAGAAGCATCTTAACGACAGCGTTATTCAGCGTTTTATCGATCGCTTTCAGAGGCCGATCAATGTCCCGATTTAAGCGCACACTCCCGTCATTTCTTCCCCTGTGTTAAACTAGAGGAGATATGGCGGGCATACGCTTAACCCGGCAAGGTAGCAGCGATCAACCCGTGGAACATCGAATTTTGAAGCCATCGAAAGAGACCGAAGCCAAGATGCGCCCCGTCAGCGCAGAGGCTTTTCACGGTCTCTTGAGGCGAGCGGCTACTCAGCCAATTCCGCCGTCCGTTCCAAAAGCAACGTGAACATCGGCTGACCGCTGTTTCTACGATTATACCTAAACGAAAATTCATCGAGGTACGTCTGCAAATACTG
>JBKQRH010000197.1:0-9440 GCA_052326045.1 Occallatibacter sp.
CCGAGGATCAGCGCCACCATGCCCTGCCAGCGCAATCCGGCGTGGCGCGTCTGCTGCGACTCGTAAGCGCGGATGCGGCCGGCAGCCTCCGCATCCAGGACGCCGGCCGATTGCCAGCGGTTTAACAACGATTCAAAGTCAGCCATAGCAGTTGCCCAACATTAAAGCACAATCCCGCGGCATCGCGCCGCAAGCGGTCCGCCCCACCGCAGATGGCCTATATCATCAGTGAGTATGCGGTTTGAGATTGTCACCATCTTTCCGGGCTTCTTTGCCGGCATCTTCGAGAATGGAATCCTGCGGCGGGCTCTGGCCGAGGGGCTGGTGGAGGTGGGCATCCACGATCTGCGCGCCTTTACCCACGACCGGCACCGCACCGTGGACGACCGTCCCTTTGGCGGCGGCGAGGGAATGGTGCTCAAGCCCGAGCCCCTGGCCGAGGCGCTAGCCTCACTGGGCATTGCGCCCAAAGCTCAGCGAGCGCAGGCGCGGTCTGTCCCAGCGCAGGTGATTCTGCTTTCCGCGCAGGGGCGTCCGTTCACGCAGGCGCTGGCCCGGGAACTGGCCGCGCTGGATCGTGTGGTGCTGCTCTGCGGGCGCTATGAGGGCGTGGACGAGCGCATCAACCAGCTCTACTGCGATATGGAGCTATCGATCGGCGACTACGTGCTCAGCGGGGGCGAATTGGCCGCCGCGGTGGTGATGGATGCGGCCATCCGCCTTATTCCCGGCGTCCTGGGCAATGATGCCTCGGGCGAATTCGAGAGCTTTGGCGTGGCCGACGCCGAAATCACAACGGACCTGGAAGGCGTGCCCCGATCGCAGCACGGCTCCGGCGGCCTGCTCGACTACCCCCACTACACTCGCCCCTCTGAGTTTGGCGGTCTGCGCGCGCCCGAAGTGCTCCTGAATGGCGACCACCAGCAGATTCGCCGCTGGCGCAGGGAGCAGCAGTTGCGCAAGACACTGGCTAACCGGCCGGATCTGCTGGAGCGGGCCGCCCTGAGCCAAGAGGACTTGAAGCTGCTGGAATCGATCCGGCAGGAAAACAGCTAGAGCACTTTGACGGATAGCTGAAGGTCATGGGATAGACCCCGCCGCGCCATTGCTCCGAGGAGTTCAGTGAATTCCTCGACCTCTTGTATTCGCCCGCCGGTCATCTCTTCCTTATTCGATGTGGGATTCGCCGGCCTTCCAGCCGTGGTTCACACCCATGTACCATTCGGGCATGGCGTTGGTTGAGGTCAACTCGGTTTGGAAGAGCTATCCGAGACGGGTGGGGATGCGGACGGAAGTGCGGACCGTCGTGGAGGATGTGTCGCTCTCCGTCGAGAGCGGAGAAACGCTGGGACTGGTGGGCGAATCGGGGTCGGGCAAGACCACGCTGGCGCGGATGATTCTGGGACTGGTGGCGCCGAGCCGGGGCTGCGCGCGCGTGGACGGCATCGACGTAGCGCAGGCTTCACGGGAGCAGTTGCACCGCCTGCGGCGGCAGATGCAGCCTGTCTTCCAGGACCCTTACGCCGCCCTGAATCCGCGCATGAACGTGTTGCAGATCGTGACCGAGCCGCTGCTAATCCATCAACACGAGGCTGGGATCAAGACGGATCGCGCCAGCTTGCGCGCCAAGGCCGTCGAGCTGCTGGGCGAGGTGGGGCTGGACGAGCCGGCGCTGGGACGGCATCCACACGAGTTCTCCGGCGGTCAGCGGCAGCGCATCAACATTGCCCGCGCCCTGGCGCTGCGGCCGAAGCTGCTGATTCTGGATGAGCCGGTTTCGTCGCTGGATGTGAGCGTGGGAGCGCAGATTGTGAACCTGCTGCGGCGTTTGCAGCGCGAGCACGGGCTGACCTACCTGTTCATCTCGCACTCCATGCCGCTGGTGCGCTACTTGAGCACGCGGATTGCGGTGATGGAGCGCGGCCGGCTGGTGGAAACCGGCGAGGCCGTAGCGCTGTGCGCCAATCCCAGGGAGGAGTACACCCGCCAGCTGATCGCGGCCACGCCAGAGTTGCCCGCCATGGCGGACAGGCCTGCCGGCGCGGCCTGATCGACCCGAGAGAAAGCTGGCCCTACTTGGGTTGCGGCGGGGCCGGCGCTGCGGGAGCTGCCGGCGCTGCCGGAGCCGCGGGCTGCGCTGGGGTTGCGGGAGCAGCTGGCGCAGCGGGTTTGGGCGTCGCTGCCGGGGCAGGAGCAGCGTTCTGGGCCGCCGGAGCCGCGGGCGTTGCCGGAGCAGCCGCATTGGGCGCCGCGCCCGGGGCTGGAGGCGCTGCCGGAGCAGTAGGCGCTCCAGGCTGAGCCGGGGCTGGAGGCGCTCCCGGAGTTCCGGGCCTCGGCGGCATGGGCCGTCCGCCGGGCATCATGCCGGGATGCGCTTGCTGTGGGGGCATATCGGTCACCTCCACAAGTTCCACGTCGAAGATCAGGTCGGATTTCGGGGGAATTCCCGGATGGCCTGGACCATGGTCTGGGATGTTGCGCGTTCCGTAGCCCATTTGCCAGGGGATAAACAGGCGCCGCTTGCCGCCGACCTTCATGCCGGCAAAGCCCTGGTCAAAGCCCGGAATCGCGCCACCCATGCCCTGAGCAAATGGCATGGGCTGCGGATCACCCAGTTTGGGTTTGCCGTCGTCGCCCAGCACCGGCTTGCCGTCCTTGTCCTTCAGCGGCTGTCCGGGGTGGTCGTAGGAAGAGTCGAACTTGACGCCGTCCGCGGCCCGGTAGCCGGTGTAGTGGACCTTGTACAACTTGTTGGGCTCGGCCACGGCGCCGGCGCCGATCTTGATTTCCTGGTAGCGCAGAGCAACGGTGAAGACCGGCTTCTGAATTCCCTTGTACTGCGGAATTCCGGCGGGCGCCTTGATGACCGCCGCGATTGTCGGGGACGTTGCGACTGTTGCTTTCGTAGCCGGGGCAGCGGGTTTCGAGGCTGTGGCCAGCTTGGCGGCAGGGGCAGCGGGGGCAGCAGGCGTAACGGGGGTTTGGGCGCTTGCGGCCACGGTGCAAGCCGCCAACAACAGAATCAGAGACGTGTATTTCATGGCGTATTTCAACTCCCAAAGGTTCTTGACGGGAGTGTATCAGGTGCTCCCGCACCTGAGCACCCCGCCAGCAGCCCAGCCAGCAGGGCGGTTCTGAGGGCTAGGTGTTCGATCTCGATCGATTCATGGCTGGCGTGCGCGCCCTCGCCTACGGCGCCCATGCCGTCGAGGGTGGGAATGCCGAGCGCCGCGGTGAAGTTGCCGTCGGAAGCGCCGCCGGTGGAGGCCTCGCCGAGCGCGAAGCCCAGTTCCGCAGCCAGCTCCCTGGCCTGGCGGTAGAGCCGGAGGGTGGAGCGGGAGCGCTCCATGGGCGGGCGGTTGATTTGGCCGACGACGGCTAGAGTACAGCTTTTGTCTACCGGCTTGAGTGCGGCGAATTTGCTCTCTATGCGCTCCCCGTCTGCCTTGCGGGCAATCCGCACATCCATCTCCGCCCAGGCCTGGGCGGGAATCACATTGCTTTTGGTCCCGCCGCCGATCACGCCCACGTTGACCGTCAGGCCGCGCTTGAGATCGGTCCAGCCGCTCACCGTGTCCACCACGCGCGCCAACTCGCGAATTGCATTCGCCCCTCTTTCGAAGTCCACCCCTGCGTGAGCCGCCACTCCGGTGACGTCGATTCGCCAGTTGCCGGTTCCTTTGCGCGCGGTTTTGTAAGCCAGCCCCTGCGCCGGCTCCAGCACATAAACGGCGGCGCACCCGGCCGCCAGCCGCTCGGTGATGGGCCGCGAGACCGGACTGCCCACCTCCTCGTCGCCGGTCAGCAGCAGCACGATCTCCCGATTGAGCAAACCGGCCTCAGAGAGCATCTCGATGGCGGTAAAGGCCATGGCTATGCCGGCCTTCATATCCAGTGCGCCGGGACCCCACAGCCGGCCTTGGCCCAGGCGGCAGGGCATGGTCTTGAGCGTGCCAAGCGGCCAAACCGTATCCAGATGGCCGAGCAGGAGGGTCGGCTTCGCCGCTTTGGTTTTGGGCCCGAAGCGCGCCTCGAGCACATCGCCAAATCCAAGCTGGCGGTGCAATTTCACGCGGCCGCCCAAGCCCTTGGCGTGCGCCGCAGCCAGCGCAACGCAGGCATCCACGGCGGCCTTGTTGTCCGAAGGCGACTCGACGCGCACCAGTTGCCGGATGAGGTCGAGCAGTGCAGGCTGTTTGCGCCTGGCTCCGGCCAGCAGGGCGCGCATGGGGATGGGAAGATCGAGGCCAACAGGCATCCGTGAACCTTTCGGGGGATCATTGCAGCGGCGAATCCAGAGACTCTCTGATTCTACGACGGTGAAAAGTGTGTCTTGACCCCCGAATTCTGACCGTGGTGGTGGTTGGGGAAGCGCAGAGTGTGGCTAAAATGCCACAGGACAGATCTGTTAATTTACGTCTACTCTAACGATTGCGCCCGTTTTGCACAGTTGGAGAGCGAGTATTGGATAGTCCCGCCCACCTGGAACAGACCATTGCCGCGCCCCTGGAGTTTACGGGGATCGGACTCCACTCCGGCGCGCCGGTGACCATGCGCCTGCTGCCCGCTCCGGCAGGATCGGGCATCGTCTTCCGCCGCACCGACCTGGATAATTTTGAGATTCCCGCCATCGGCCGCTACGTGGCCAAGGTCAGCTACGCCACCAGTTTGATGCGCCAAGGCGTGCTGATTTCCACCACGGAACACCTGCTCTCCGCGCTCATCGGCATGGGCGTGGACAACATGATCGTGGAGCTGGACAACCTGGAACTGCCCATCCTGGACGGCAGCGCCCTGCCCTACGTCGAGGCATTCCTGAGCGCGGGCATCCGCACCCAACGCCGCCGCCGCGAGACCGTCCGCGTGCTGCGCCCCGTAGAGGTGCGCGAGGGAGAGAAATTTATCGGCGTCTATCCCGGTTCCGGCTACAGCATCGAATACGCCATCGACTTTCCCGCGCCCGTGGGCCAGCAGAAAGCCTGTGTGGACCTGGCAGCCGAGACCTACGGCGCGGACATTGCCCCGGCACGCACCTTTGGCTATAAGACCGACGAACAGCGGCTGCGCGATATGGGCCTGATCCGCGGCGCCGGGCCGGAAAACGCCATCATCCTGGACGCCAAAGGACCGGTGAACGGCCCGCTACGCTTTCGCGACGAGTACGTGCGGCACAAGGTGCTGGACCTGATCGGCGATCTGGCGCTGGCCGGGCGGCGCATCGAGGGCCACGTGGTGGCCGAGCGCGCCGGCCATGCCATGCATACCGCCCTGGTTTCCCGGTTGCTCAAGGACCGCTCAGCCTGGGAGCTGGCCCACGTGCCGGTGACCGCCGCGCCCGCGGAAGAAACTGTTCCGACAACCCTGCCTTGCGACTCTCTTTCCAGTCCTGCTTTGGTGGGCGTCTGAAGCCTGCAAGCTGTTTTTCTTTGCGGAACTGGATTCCTACGCAAACAGAATGCACATCGGCGTGGCTGCCGCGAAGCTCTTGCCCTCATTGGCCAGCGCTCCGGTCTCTGAGTTGCGCGCGAAGACGCTGATCAGATTCGAGTCCTGGTTGGCCACCAGCATCCAACGCTCGGTGGGATCGAGCACAAAGTTGCGCGGAATCTTGCCGCCGCAGTTGGAGCGGGCGATCGGCGTCAGGCTCCCGGTCTTCGGATCGGCGCGGAAACTGAAGAGAAAATCCTTGTCGCGATTGGCGAAATAAGCAAACTTTCCATCCTTCGAGATGACCGTGTCGCAGGCGCGGGTGGGGCCGTGATAGTCCTCTGGCAGCAGCTCGATACGCGTAACTAAGGTCAAGCCGCCGTCTGCCTTGTTCCAGGCCAGCACGTCCACTGTCGAATCCAGCTCGTTGACGGAGTAGGCGGTGTGGCCATTGGGATGAAAGTGCAGCGTGCGCGGACCGGCGCCGGGCCTGGCCTGATAAGCGCCGCCGGGCGTGAGTGCGGCTGTGGCCGCGTTCAGGCTGTAGATGTGGATGCAGTCGCCGCCCAGGTCGTTGATGTAAGCAAAGCGATTGTCGGGCGAGAAGGAGGCAAAATGGGCGTGAGCGCTCTGCTGGCGGTCGTTGTTGGGACCGTGAGCGGTGTAGTGTTCTGACCAGACGATGGGGCTCAACTTGCCGCCGGTGATAAGAAAGCTGGCCGCGCTGCCGCCGTTGTAGTCGGCAGAGAGCAGCACGCGGCCGGTGTGGTCCAGGGCCACGTGGCAGGTACCCTTACTGGCCGAATTCTGAACGGAAAGCGGATGTAGTTCGCCGTTCACAACGCTGAAACTGGCAACAGCGCCGGCTGGCTTGCCGTTGAACGAATCAACCCCTGAGGCGGCATAAAGAAACTCCCGGCCGGGTGAGAAGGTGATCCAATCCACGTTGGCGAGCCTGGCTGCTACTCCGGCCGGCGTCAGCTCGGCGGTTGCCGGGTCCCAGTCGTAGGCCAGGATGCCCTCCGGCGTATCAGAGCCGATGAAAACCCGCTGGCGGCGGGATGCGGCGAAGCTGAGGTTGCCGCGGCGACCGGCAGCGGCAAGAGTGACGGCGGAAATAGCGAGGAGGAATTTACGGCGAGAAAGGTTTGCCATGACAGAAGTGATTGTCGCCGATGGGGCGGGGAGCGCGCCAGTTCCAAAGATGCCAGAGCACCCCTCCTTCGCCGTGCATCTTTCCTGTTGCCCCGTCCTGAAGCTCCTTAATGACCGTCTGTGGCCGCTGGGAACTGAGTTGTCACTTTCCCATTTGCATCCAGGAACTGGATCACCGGTGATCCGTCGGGCTTTACCCGGAGACACAGACGATCCCGGCCTTCTTGATCCATCAATCGCAACCCGACTGAACGGTCCCCTACACGCCCGAGATAAGCCCGCTGTTTGTCCCCAGGATGTGAAGCCGCAAATTTGTTCCATTCGGCTTCCTGCTGCGCGGCGGGAAGCTTCTCGATGCGCGATGACGCTTCGATGGCATCCGTGATTGGATAGTCTCCCCGATCCCAAATGGCAACGCCCGATCTCCGGCTGCCATTCTCCTCGCCCGCGTCGATGGTGAACACCTGGTCTTGATCGTACTGATCAAAACTCAAGTGGCCCCAACTCTCGACTTTTCCATCCTTGTCTTTCATTCCCCCGAAGATCAGTCCGCCGTTTTCGGTGCCTTCGTCGTCAAAGAACAGAACCCCTGCTGTCTTGCGGTCTTCATGCGGGTACTCCTTGCCCTTGATGATCAAACCTGGCACTCTCGACTTATCGGATAGAACCATGCGCAGGGTGCCGTCCGGTTCCACAATGTTGATGCGTTGAACGTCGATCTCCTCAAAAGCCGGCCTCTTGGCGGGGCCGGCAAAGCCCCCCAAAATGGTGACCGCGAAAATCGCCGTCAAAACACCTGAATAAATCGTGAGAAAGCGCGGGTTGGCCATGAACTTCACGTGAAGCCTCCTGGTACTGGTATCTGCTCGTGAAAATACGAGGAGTCTCTCCGATTTGTTCCCCTCGCCGATCAGGGAGAGCCGAGGACCAAACGCTGAGTCCTCTACACTGGAACCGTAGATCCTCGTAACCGAGGGAGCCTCTTGTCGCATTTCATCAGCTTTGTGCGGATTCCGGCGCTGGCCATCCGCCAGTATATCCACCCGTTGCCGCCGATGGGGGTCCTGGACGAAGACCGGTTGCGCTTCCGCGTCTGGCCCAACGACATCGACCTCAACCTGCACATGAACAACGCCCGCTATCTGAGCGTCATGGACTATGCGCGCACACATCTGCTGGCGCGGACACGGCTCTTGGAACACATCGTCCGCTCGCGGTGGCAGCCGCTGGTGGGCGCGGCCTGGGTCACGTACCGGCGGTCCCTGCCGCTGTTCTCGGGCTTCTGGCTTAGTTCGCGGATGGTCTGCTGGGATGAGCGGTGGTTCTACATTGAGCAGACCTTTACCGGGAGCGAGGGCCTGGCCGCGGTGGGCTGGGTGAAGGGAATGCTACGCGATGCCCGAGGCAGCGTGGAGCCGCAAGCAGTGATTGAAGGCGTCGCGCCCGGCGTGGCCAGCCCGCCCATGCCGGAAGCCATCGCCACATGGAACGAGCTGACCCGCGAAAAGCTTGCAGGCGGGTAGTTGCCGGTCCGCCTGACTTCTCGCCCTCCTTAACGCCCCAGGGTAAAAATCACATTCACCGTGGTTTCCACTTCAACCGGCTGTCCGTCGAGCAGGTAGGGCCTGTAGAGCCAGGTTTTCACGGCGTCCAGCGCGGCCTGTTGCAGCATCGGCGGACCGCTCGCCACGCGCAGATTCTCGATGGTCCCTGCTTTGGAGATGGTGGCCTGCAAGACAACCGTCCCTTCGATGCCCGCCGCGACGGCGATGGGAGGATACCTGGGCACGGTCTTCTGGATCAGCAGCCCCTCCTCAACCGCGGATGAGACGCGCACCTTGATCTCCGGACGAATGACGGGCGTCACGGTCTTGCCTGTAAAGATGGACCCTGGTCCGGCCGGGCCTTCAGAGTCCCCGCCTATTCTGGCAACATCGATGGGTGGAAGTGTCTCCGGCTTGTCGACCATAACGATATACTTGGGAATCCGCGGCGGCGCGAAGATCTGTTCGTTCATCATCTCGCGATTGACCTGGACCACGTGAACGGGTTCTTGCCGGGGCGGTTGCTGCTGAGCCGGCGGCGGCGCAGGGGTTTCCATCAGGAAGGCGATGGCCTGGCGGGGCAGCGCCTCAGGATAGATGAGTGGAATCAGGATCAACGCCAGCAGAATGGAGCCGTTGAAGATGAAGGCCGCGACCATCCAGCCGCGGCTGCGGGTGCGGATTCTGCCCGAGGATTCAAACGTGGAGTCTTCAAACATGGCCTGCCTCCCTGGAGTTCAAGAATCAGCCGCGCCGGCAGGGAGTCAGGAGGCTTTTGGAGACGCAGGCGGCCTGTTTGCTCTGCGCGCGATGCTGGCGCGGGGAGCGGGGCTCAAGGCGCTCCGTTCATCCCCATCGGAACCACTGTGCTTGTGTAGACACCGGGCAGGAGGAAACTGTTCCCGGACACGACCAGGGCAGGTCGATGCGGCACATTCCAGGATGATCGCCAACGAGCTTGGGTCAAGAAAAACGGGGCGTCCGCCGCGGCGGACGCCCCATTTCACGATTGCCTGCCGGTTATTACTCCGGCAGCGTCAACTTGCCCTTAATTTTGAAGGTCCGCGTTAAAACTTGTCCGCCGGTATGGGGCTGTCCGCCGCCTACCGAAACCGCGTATTCGCCTTCAGCGACAATGGGTTCTCCGGCTTCAGTCACCATGCTCAGGTCGCGGGGGCTCAGCTCGAACCGCAGTTTTTGCGAGGCGCCGGCCTCCAGGTGGACACGCTGGAAGCCCCGCAACGCCCGCAGCGGAGCGCCGGGAACCTCCGGGAATTCGAGATAGAGCTGGGCCACTTCGTCGCCTGCCCGGCG
>JBKQRH010000198.1:0-17584 GCA_052326045.1 Occallatibacter sp.
GATTGCGGCTTGGGAGTCATGTCGGGGTGTGGGCACCCGTAATCGCCTGCAAAACAAAAAGTTGCCAACCAAGAACTGGCACTTGCAGCTTAATTAACTAAGCTGCCGTCTTCCACGGCTTTGCCTATGGGCTGTGAGCGGACGTCATACAGTAGGCTGGCGGCTGCGGCTCGGTCCGTGTTGCGACCGCGAGATTATCGGACTAGTTTTCGGCGCATCTTGCCCGTTCTGAGCGCCGGGAGCGAATCAAAAGGAACCGGGCAAAGCATGAACACTCCTGGCTGACAGCGATTTCGGACGCGGGTTCGACTCCCGCCGCCTCCACCATCACGTATGTAATTCATTTTTGCACGGCAGAGCGTCGCTCACTGTCGGCAGAGGGGTTGCCCTGTTGACTAAAACCTGTCATGGAAGGCCGTAAACCGGACAGAACAAGTGCGCCCCAGAAGGCTACAATTTTGAATAGTCGCTCGACAAGAAATCTATGGTTACGCGCCAACCTTCGGTGAAAAGCAAAGGACCGATCGTGCAGGAAACCCTGCGCGCTATTTTCTCCCGAAATCCCATTCTTCTCGAAGCACTAGAATTCCTTTTCCCAAATGCAGCAGAAAGATTGTCCTTTCAGGGTTTGCGGTTTCAACCTGTCATCGCGGCACATCGCAACCTTGTTAGCATGGAACCTTTCGTGTTGCCTAAGGAACGATTCGGAGGGTCCCGAGACGTTGCGTTGGTATCATTGGTCCGCCATGTTGTAGATGAGACTCTTCGTGCTTACGCGCATGGGATCCCACACCTTTTGGAATATGTGGGGAAAACGCCAATTTCCCCATACGGAAGCATCGGCCTAAGCGTCAGCCGCTGGGGGCGGGTGGATTGGGATTTCATACGCGATCTGGATTGGCGAATCTTCTTGCCTCCTGAGGTCGGCCATCGTTCTGGCTTCAAGTCAGAACTGGAGCGGAACCTGACGCAAGAGCTCCACAAATACGAACTCTATCCGCTGTTGTTCGGAAAGGATGCGCAAGGACTCCCCCAGGTGCAACTCCGCGACAACCGGACTGCGCTCGTCCATGGGTTTCACTTCTTTCTGATCGCTATGAAGCCCGGGTTTGTCAGGGGGAATATTCATCATGATGGCGGCTACTCTCCCCATTTCGCCTATTTTCCTGAAGGCTCCATGGACGAACACCTGGAATCGGCCAATCTGCTGTGGTCTGATGTGATCGCACAGCAGCGGGCAGACTATATCGAGATGTTCAACCAACTGAGCTTCAATATCTTCGGTGAAGGTTCAGAGGAATACCGTCTTTTCAAGACACGCGGGTGGTACCTGCACAAAGCATTCAAGTGGTATGCCACCCTCGCACGGGCCCGAGGGCTCGCGGCGATTGAAGAAGATCTCCTCTATCACTATGAGCATTTTCGAGGATCGGAGGCGGAGCTTTCCTATTTGGCCAGATATCGATACTACGCTCGCATGACTCCCAGCCCGCAACACCTCGATGACGTTGATCGTGATTTAGCCCGCGCTGCAAGCATCGCATACGCGCAGGCGAGGAACTCCCAGGACCCATTGATCGGGGAACATATCAACGCCGATAGCAGCGAAATCATACTTTTAGAAACCGTTCCCGAGAATTTTGCAGTGGCGGCGCAGAAGCTTCTCGAACAGGTTGAATTCTCCCTGCCCGATCAGTTGAGGTGTTCCCCGGTTACAGGGCGGATTCGTTTCGCGGACAATCTTCCTGCACCTTCCGGCGTGCACCTCGACGGTCACGGGCAAGCCGCCTTGATACCAGCCGAGTGGTCAATGGTCTTTTGTGATTCTTATGTCCGTCAAGTCGCAAAAAAGGCCGCGGAAGAAAAGCCGTCCATCGTAGAGGAGGACATCCGCCAAGCTCTCGTGGTGCTGCTCGCGACTCTTCTCTGGCCGGCGTCGCAACTCCCCGGTGGTTCCAGCGGCCCCGTCCCCAACTGAACTGTCAAGGGCAGAATCGACTTCGGCCCCAACAGACTGACCAATTTCTCGATCTTTCGGCTTATCGTTGACCATGGAGGAGTTCTGGCTGTGTTGTCGCCTAACCGACAGTTTTGGGTAAACAGATACAGTGAACCTGCCCCATAATGGGCCGGCATCGGAGTATGTGCCAGCGTCCCGGTACACCAAGATCGCTCAATGGTAATCCCAGCAGGTAGAATCTGTAACGACAGGCGAACAGCGGGAGTGCTGTTCGCATTCAAAATCTGTTCTCGCGGTCCGTTCTCTGAGAAATGGATCGTGTGGAAGCCAAATCCTGCACGAAGTCAGGAACTGCATCAATCTTCGCGTGTGTAATACGTGTATGGAATCGTCAAAGGCTGCGTCTCTAGCGCCTTGTGAGTCCTTGATAATCAATAACTTGTTTGTTTTCAACGCGTACCCATAATCCGACTCCCGCCGCCTCCACCATTATGTATTTCATTCATTTGAATAGATTTATCGTCTATGAAACGAATTCGCATGAGTAGTGCGCGGGAAAACTACAGCTATCTCACAGAACTACTGCGGCGGAGTGTGGCCAATGAACTTGTCGGCCCACTGAATGAACCACTTCATGTTGGGGGCGTCGGTGTGGCCGCCATCGTGCTGACGCCATGCAAGTTGCCCGTCCAGAAGCCCCTCGTTGACGGGAGGCATCTTCGCTGTCCGGTAGTCGCCTTCAACCCCTGGGCCCTTGGCGCCAAGCAGGGTGTACACGCGGCCTGCATCCACGGTAGCCATGAAGCTACCTTCGTGGTCGAGCCACCGGGCATCGCCCTTCTCCGGGATGCCGTAGCTGATGAAGGTGAGGCGAGGGGCGCAGAGGGCGATCAGTTCGTTGGAATCGACCGGGATGTCGCCGGGAGTCCTGGTTCCGAACGCTGCTTCGGAGGCCCCGTACTTCATGAAGTTGCCGGCCATCCAGTAGTACTCGCCTCCCGTCAGGCTTTCCACCGCCTCCCCGAAGTTGCGGCGCAGCAACGTGGCTCCGCCTTTGCCGGACGAGCCTACCAGGACCATGGCGAAGCGCTGGTCGAAGGCCATCGTGACCAGCGCGGCCTTGCCGAAGCGCGACACGCCTTCAATCCCGACGTGTTTCGCGTCGACGGCCGGATCGGTCTCCAGGTAATCGAGTCCGCGCCCCGCGCCCCATGCCCAGGCACGTAGCGCGCCCCAATCCTCAGGCTTGCGCGGCTGGCCCTTGTTGACCAATCCGATGATGCCTCGTGAGAGGCCGGCGCCGTCATCCGCCTGCACGCTGGCCGGATCGAACAAAACGAAGCCCCAGCCCGCGGCGGCCAATTGCCAGGTGTTGGGCAGGTCGCCGTCTTCGTTCATCTGCGGGAACTGGAACGGGGTGGCCTTCACCGGCTGCCAGGCGGGATACTGCGCGATCACATCCTTGAGCGAAGGATCCTGCTGCGCCAACAGCGCCTTCCATGCGGTGTTGATCCGGTCCAGTTCCTCGCCCGAGGGCTCGTGCGGAGCAGGGAATCCGGCCCGGCCGAACATCATCAGCACAGGCACCGGCCCCTTGGCAAAAGCGGGCGTGACCAGCGTCATGTGGATGCGAACGCCAATTGCCGGATAGGAGGAGTTGTCCACCGTGCCGATCAGATCCTTGGCAATCACCGGCGTGAAGCCGATCATCTCGCGATCCACCGCGGTCACGGTCCATGTGACCCTCGGCACGCTGCCTGGGACGCGCCCATAAACGTACTTCGAAAACATTTCGACCAATTCGGGCCTGCGCTCATCCCACCACATCTTGGCAGTCGTCACCTTCCGGCCGTCGTTCATGGTGAGCGGGTCGGGAATCTGCGGAAAGGGATTGGCCTGCGATTCGTCGTAGTTGGCGTGATTGGGCGCCTTCTCATTCCCGCTCGGCCCGGGGCGCAGCGCCTTGATGCCTAGCTGGTCCATCATGTTCTGGTGATCCTGATCGGCAGTGAACGGGCCCGGGGGCGGAGTTGCGGAACTTTGCGCCATTGCAGGCGCGGAAGCCGCGAGCAGGCAGGAAAAGCAGATGCATAGAAGGGACGATCTGAACGAGAGAGGCATGGGAATGCTCCTGGTTGATATTCTCGCCGCAGCCTTGAAGACGGCTAATTTTAGGTCTTCATGGTAAACCATCTCCCCTGAAACATACGCGAACGATTACGTGCATGGAGATCTTGTCGGCTATTTGGGCCGTGGCTGCACAGAGTCATGTGTGCCCATTCAGCGGGACGTGCTGCGCGCGGAATCCCGTTTGCCCGTACAATTTTAAAAGGAGAACCGCGCAATGCCCCGCGTTTATATGGACGCCAACGCCACCACCCCTCTGCTGCCGGAGGTGATGGAGGCCATGCGCCCGTATTGGATGGAGCGCTTCGGCAACGCCTCTTCGATTCACCTTGACGGCCAGCAGGCGCACGCCGCAGTGGACCGCGCGCGCGCGACCCTGGCCGAGTTTTTCAACTGCCACGACGCCGAAGTGGTCTTCAACTCCGGCGGCACCGAGGGCGACAACACGGCGATCGTCGGCCTGCTGCGCCCCGGCGACCACTTCATTACCACTTCGATCGAGCACTCGGCGATTCTGAGGGCTGCAGAGCGCATGGCCCGGCGCGGCGTGGAGGTGACCTTCGTCGCCCCCGCCGCAAGCGGCCTCATCGATCCGGCGGAGATTCTGCGCGCCATTCGTCCCCAGACACGGCTGATCAGCGTGATGCTGGCCAACAATGAGACCGGCGTGCTGCAACGCGTTGAAGAAATTGGAAAGATTGCCAGTGCGGCCAGCACTTTCTTCCACATCGACGCGGTGCAGGGCGCGGGTAAGGTTTCGATTGATGTGCGGCGCTTCGGCTGCCACCTGCTTTCGATCAGCGCGCACAAGATGCACGGACCCAAGGGCGTCGGAGCGATGTTCGTGCGCCGCGGAACTCCCATCGAGCCGCTGCTGGTGGGCGGCAGCCATGAGCGACGACAGCGCGCCGGAACCGAGAATGTGCCGGGGATCGTGGGGCTGGCCAAGGCCGTGGCGCTGGCCATGCAATCGCTTGAAGATGGAACCATGGAGCGGCTGGCAAAGTTGCGTGATCGGCTGGAAGCGGCGATTCTGCAGATTCCCGGCACCGGCGTCAATGGAGCCTGGGACGGCGGTGCGCCCGTTCCCCGCGTAGCCAACACGACCAACATCTGGTTTGATCACCTGGAGGGCGAGGCGATGGTGATTGCACTGGACCTGAAGGGCGTGGCCGTCTCCGGCGGGTCGGCCTGCCACTCCGGAGCCACCGAGCCCAGCCATGTGCTGATGGCCATGGGCCTGGACAAGACCCGCGCCCGCGCCAGTTTGCGCTTCAGCCTGCTCAAGACGTCAACCGAGGCGGATGTGGATCACGTATTGAAGGTGGTACCAGAGGCTGTCGAGCATCTAAGAGCGATCTCGCCGGTGGCGGCGGGGACGCTGGGGTGAAGGAGGTCCTCCCCATGACCAAGCCCGAAATCATTGCCGTAGCTATGTCCGGAGGGGTGGACTCCTCAACGGTTGCGGCGATGCTCGCCCACGCTACCTCCGGTGGGGGTAACGGCGCCTCCGGCGCGGGTCATTCAGTTGTCGGGCTTACATTGCAGCTTTGGGATCAGACGCGGCTGGCGGGCAAGCACGGGATCCCGGATGCGCCCAAGGCGGGCCGCTGCTGTTCTTTGGACGACGTCTACGACGCCCGCCGCGTGGCCGAGCATCTGGGCATTCCCTATTACGTCGTCAACCAGGAGGAGCGCTTCGAGCGCGATGTGGTCCGGCCCTTTGTCGAGGAGTACATGGCCGGGCGCACGCCGATTCCTTGCTCGCTCTGCAACAACCACCTCAAGTTCGATCAGTTGCTCCAGACCGCGCGCTCGATCGGGGCCGGCCGCATCGCCACCGGCCACTATGCGGTCAACGAGTACGATGCCGGACGCGACTCTGGACGCGGGCGCTGGATTCTCAAGCGGGCCGCCGATCTGGCCAAGGATCAGACTTACTTCCTCTTCGGCCTGACCCAGGAGCAGTTAGCGCACACGCTCTTTCCCTTGGGCCGGCTGACCAAGCCCGAGGTGCGGGAGGTCGCGCGGCTGCACGGCCTGGCGCTGGCCGAAAAGCCCGACTCGCAGGAGATCTGCTTCATCCCCGGCGGAGACTACAAGCGGTTTCTGACGGCTTATCTCGAAGAGCAAGGCGAACAGGTTCCGGAGACTGGCGGCGAACTGGTGACCTCGAAGGGCGAGGTTCTGGGCCGGCATGAGGGCATCTTCAACTTCACCGTGGGCCAGCGGAAGGGACTCGGCGTCAGCTCGCCCACGCCGCTCTATGTGCTGGAAATCGATCCGGTAAGCCACCGCGTGACCGTGGGCGCCGACGAGGAACTGGCCACCCGCAGCCTGAGAGCCAAATGCCTGAACTGGATTTCGATTCCGGAGCTGACCGGCCCGATGCGCGTGCGAGCCAAGATTCGCCATCGCCACGAGCCCGCCTGGGCTGTGCTGGAGCCAGCCGGCGCCGACGAAGCAGTTGCCACCTTCGACGAACCCCAGCGCGCCGTCACTCCCGGCCAGTCCGCTGTCTTTTATCACGGCGACGAGGTGGTGGGCGGGGGATGGATCGTTTAAGCTGCTGCCCCACTGCCCAAGCCAGCACTGCTATACCAGCCTGTCCTGGTCGGAGGCAGAGCGGGTTTGCCCGGGCGCCGGAGCGGGGGAACGCAGGGAGTCAACGATCGCCCGGACCGATGCCAACACGCCCGTGACCTGCCGCACCGGCTTGAGAACGGCCTCGGCCATATAGCTGCCGGCGCGGTCGACAGCGTCCAGAGCCCTGGTGAGCATGGAGTCCAGCCGCTCGGTCTGGATGCGCACCCGCTCGAGGATCTCAGTGGTCGTATACTGCACCTCCGCTAACTGCGCGCGCACTCCGTAGATAAGCTGCAATGAGTTGGTGGCGAGCGACTCGACCTTCGGAGCAACGCGGGAAAACACCTCGCGCGAATCCTGGATGAAAGGCAGCACTGCCGCGCGCAGGTCCGCGGCGTCCTTCTGAAGCGCGCGGGCCGTCTTGCGCACTGAGATCAGAATTGCCAGCAGAATCAGCGTCTGCAGCAGGATTGCCAGCGCGGTTAAGACGACTAAGGCAAGGAGAATTGTTTGATAGTCCAGTTTGATTTGCATCGATACGATCTCGCTATCTCACGCAGGGCGCCTGCGGACTGGCTACAGGTTTATTCGACGCGCTCCCGGTCCGGCAAGGAGCATGCCGCCCGAAACCCGAGCACGAGCCGCCCCGGCCGCTCTCGCGCCTGGCTCCGGAACGGATGATCGAACAAAATGAGGCCGGGCTTGCGTGCCGCCCGGGAAAAAACGGCTGCACAATCCTACTTCTGGTCGCCGGATGAGGCCTTATGGCCGCTCGGCTCGGCGGTGGTTGTCTTGTAGACCTGGCGGCCAGCTTCAACAGCAGCGGTTACCCGGTTGGTCTGTTCGGCAACAAGGTTCTTGCCGCGCTCCACAAACTCTTCCCACTGCGCCCGTCCGCGATCCACGGCCTCGCGGCCGCGCTCCACGTACTCGCTCACCTGCTCCTTGCTTCTGTCCACCAGGGCGCTCACCTCTTCGGCGGCCTGCTGGGTGCGGTTACGCAGGTATTCGGTTCCCTCCCGGGCGCCGTTAAGAAGGTCTTGACGGGTCTCGCGACCGCTCTTCGGCGCATAGAGAATCCCGATCAGAGCGCCCACGCCCAACCCAGCCAGAAACCATGCCACACCGTATGACTTATTTTCTTCTGCCATGACGAAATCTCTCCTTTTGCTCAGCCCCGAGACTGCCTGAGCGTATCAAAATTACCCGATATACCGCAAATTGCAGGCCAGTTGCCGGACCGGGCGTGAAGATCTACGCACACTCCCAGCCGGAGTGTGATTCAGCGACAACTCCAACGCAGTTGGATGCGGATGCGCAGAAGGGGTTGCAACGCCGCCGCTCGGAGTCTAGGTTATCGTACACCCTGGCGCGCTTCTCGCGGACCGGTATGCGCGGCGAGGCCCGGGAAGAACCGGCCTGCGCTCCGCTCATCTTCCGCAGCCGCAGCTATGGGCCAGGACTTCGGCGAAGTGGAGGGCCTGGCGGCCGGATAGCTGGGAGATCTGTTCGCGGCAACTGAAGCCGTCGGCGACGATAAGGGTCATGGGGCCGGCGGATTGGACGGCGGGGAGCAGGCCGTCGTTGGCGATGGTTTTGGAGATTTCAAATTTATCGGCCTCGAAGCCAAAGGGGCCGGCCGTGCCGCAGCAGCCGGCCTGAATGGGTTCGACGGTGGCGCCGGCCTGGCGGAGCAGGGCAATCTCGCTGGCCGGACCGCCGAAGACGGCCTTGTGGTGGCAGTGGCCGTGGAGCATGACGTGCGTGCCCTGGAGGCGGCCGGTGAGCCAGTTTTCCTGTGACTGGGCGGGAGCTTTGGCGGCCAGCCAGTCGGCTAGGAGCCAGACCTGCTGGCTAAGGAGCCGGGCGCTCTTGTCGTTTGGAAAAAGCTCCAGTAACTCATCCTTGAAGACGCTGGCGCAACTGGGTTCGAGGAAGATGAACGGGAGGCCGGCTTCGATCTGCGGGGCCATGCGGTCGAGGACCTTGGCCAGATAGGCGCGGGCGGCGCCGAGAAGGCCGAAGTCGTAGAGAGGGCGTCCGCAGCAGATGTGGCCTTGCGGGGTTTCAACGCGGAAGCCGGCCTGGGTGAGGACCGTTTCGGCGGCGGCGAGAGTTTGCGGGTGGTAGTAGTTGTTCCAGGTGTCGGGCCATAGCACCACCTGCGGTGGGGCCAACCACCCTTCGGGTCTCGGCGCATCGTACTTGACTGAAGAGCGGGGAACGTTGGTAGTTTCATCGGCGGCGGGTCTTGACTGCTTGTAGGTTTTTGCAGCCAGGCGGGGGAAGTGGCGCTCAAGCGCTACGCCTGCGATGCGCTTGATGAGCGGGCTGGTGACGGGGCCGGTGAGGATGGCGTTGGTTAGTGCCGGGGTGAGCGAGCCCCAGCGGGCGAGTTGATCGGCAAAGCCGAAGATGTAGTGGTGGAGCGGGTGGAGACGGCCTTTGTAGCGCTGGGCCAGGAACTCGGATTTGTAGGCGGCCATGTCCACTGCCACAGGGCACTCGGATTTGCAGGCTTTGCAACTAAGGCAGAGGTCGAGGGCTTCGTGAACGGCGCGGCTTTGGAAGCCTTCTTCGCGCAGGGCGCCGGCCAGCATCTCCCACAGCAGGCGCGCGCGGCCGCGAGTGGAGTGCTGCTCCTCGCGGGTGGCGCGGTAGCTGGGGCACATGACGCCGCCTTCAGTTTTGCGGCAGGCGCCGACGCCGACGCAGCGTTCGGTAGCGCGTTCCAGGGAGCCCTGATCGGCGGCAAAAACGAACTCCGTTCTTTGAACTTTTGGAGGAGTGTTATGGAAAACCGGCGGGCCGTGGCGGAGGTTTTCTACGGGGTCGTAGACGCGGACGGCATCTGCCAGCTTGCCGGGATTCATGCGGTTGTCCGGGTCCCAGATGGCCTTGAACTCGCGAAAGGCCTGGATAAGCTCGGGGCCGAACATTTTGGGCAGCAGGGCGGCGCGAGATTGGCCGTCACCGTGTTCGCCGCTGAGCGCGCCGCCAAAGCTGAGGACAAGCTCGGCGGCGCGCTCGATGAATTTGCGGTAGCGGCGCAGGCCCTCGATGGTGCGGAAGTCGAAGTTGATGCGCAGGTGGACGCAGCCCTGTCCGTAATGGCCGTAGAGCGGGCTGCGGTAGCCGTATTCGGCCATGAGCGCGACGAGCTTGCGCAGGTAGGCGCCCAGATGCGCGGGGGGAATGCCGGCGTCTTCCCAGCCTTCCCAGCCTTCAGGCTCGCCGGGAACGAAGACGGTGGCGCCGAGGGCCGATTCGCGCACGTGCCAGACGCGGGCGGCGTCGGCAGCCGAGTAGATGCGGGCTATGGGAGCGTCGGGCCAGGTTTGCGCGGTGCGGGCGAGGGCTTCGGCTTTGGACTGGGCCTCTTCGGCAGACCATGCGCCCATTTCGACCAGCAGAAATCCGCCGCCGGGGGGTAGCAATGCGACATCGTCGACGGCAAGATTTTTTCGGCGCATGAAGTCGAGCAGAAGGCCGTCAAAGCCTTCCAGGCCGATGGGGCCGAACTCGAGGACGCGCGGCACCGCGTCCGCGGCGAGGAATGCATCGGCAAAGCCGAGCGCGGTGAGCACACGGAAGGGCGGGCTGGCGGTGAGGTTGAGCGTGGCGGAGACGACGGTGGCGCAGGTGCCCTCTGAGCCGACCAGCGCGTGGGCGAGGTGGAAGCCGTTCTCGTCGAGCAGTTCGTCCAGGTTGTAGCCGGAGACGCGGCGGGGGATGCGTGGGAATTTTTGGCGGATGAGATCGGCGTAGCGGTCGCGCAGGCTGGCGAGGCCGGCGTAAATTTCGCCGACACGGCCACCGGCGTGGATCAGAGCGTCCAGTTCGGCGGCGCTGGTGCGGCCCACGGTCATGCGTGTGCCGTCGTAGAGCACCAAGTCGAGGGATTCGACGTTGTCCGCCACCTTGCCGCCCAGCAGGCCGTGGACGCCGCAACTGTTGTTGCCGATCATGCCGCCCAGGGTGCAAGCTTTGTGGCTGGCGGGGTCGGGAGCGTAGGTCAGGTGGTGTTGCTCGGCGGCCTCGCGCAGCCGGTCGAGAACGATGCCCGGCTCGACCACGGCCAGCTTCGCCCCGGGATCAATGGAAGTGAGGCCGTGCATGTAGCGCGAGAAGTCGAAGACCACGGCGACATTGGAGCATTGCCCGGCCAGGCTGGTGCCCGCGCCGCGCGGAAGTACGGCTGCGCCCGTGGCGCGGCAGGCGGCCAGTGCGGCCTCCACGTCGGCGGCGTCGCGGGGCAGCACGACGCCCACGGGAAGCTGGCGGTAGTTCGAGGAGTCGGCAGCGTAGAGGGCGCGCGAGCCGAGGTCGAAGCGCACATCGCCGCGCAGGCTCTTTTTCAGCAGTGATTCCAGCTCGCGGTGGGCGGCAAAGCGTTCATGCTCCAGCGGGGGCTGGTTCATCAGGACGGAAAAAGGCGAAGTGCTCACGAGGGAATGGTAGCGCGTCGCGGCGAGTGGCGCTCAAAGGCGGTAAAAACTGGCTAATTTTGGGGGATTTATGGCAAATTTAAGGTCTTTTCGAGTGAAAAACAGCTAATTCCATTTAGGGTTTTGAAGGATTTGGCCGGTTCTGTTCGGGTTTTTAGGGGGTAAGAGCGGGGTTACTGGGTAGGGGGTGGGGGTAAGGAAGGGAATAGGGAATAGTTGTGATCTTTCAACAGGTTGTCCATTCGACCTGGACCGGAGAAGCTGATTGTGACGAGCAATCCAGTTTCAAAGGAGAGATCGAATGGACCTTCACCAGAATGCCCGATTGACGGTCTGGAGTCGAGAGCAGATGGCGAAAAGAGTGACCGAACGGGGATGCACGTTGAAGGCGGCAGCAGCCGCCTTCAACGTGAGCGCGAAGACCGCCGCCAAATGGGTATCCCGCTATCGCAGCGCAGGCGCGGCCGGGCTGCTGGACCGCAGCTCGCGCCCGCACCGGCTACGCCGCCCCACGCCCAGCCACCTGGTCGATGCGGTGGCCGGTCTGCGCCACCAACGCTGGGCCGGATGCCGTATCGCCAGCCACACCGGCCTCAGCCCGGCCACGGTCAGCCGCATCCTGCGCCGCTTGCGCCTGAACCGGCTGCGCGATCTGGAACCGGCGCCCGTGCCGCAACGCTACGAGCACGCCGCGCCGGGCGATCTGCTTCACCTGGACATCAAGAAGCTGGGCCGCTTCAGCGCCGTCGGCGCACGCATCCACGGCGACCTGAGCCGACGCACACGCGGCCTGGGCTGGGAGTACGTGCATATCGCCATCGACGACCACTCCCGCATCGCCTTCGCCCAGGTCCTGCCCAGGGAAAACGGCCCCTGTTATCGCTCGGGCAACTTCGAAAGGCTCTGTCAACAACACACCATCAAGCATCGCCGCACCCGGCCCTACACGCCCCGCACCAACGGAAAGGCCGAACGATTCATCCAGACCGCCGGCCGCGAGTGGGCCTACGCTCGCGCTTATGACTCCTCGCTGGAACGAGCCGAACACCTCAATCCTTGGCTGCACGAATACAACTGGCACCGGCCACATGCTAGCCTCAACAAAAAACCGCCTATCAGCCGATCCGGCTTGAATAGGAACAACCTGTTGATGCACCACAAATAGGGAACAGGGAATAGTAAAGCCCCGCTCTCCTGCGGACAGTGATCAGTGGTCAGTAAAACCCGCTCTCCTGACTGCTTCTATTGTGCTCCTTTGTAAGTTAATTATCGGCAGAGCGCCACCCCACGGACGAAGACCTGTCCCTTCACCCCAGCGAGCAAAAATCGCTCATTGGGAACCCCGAGTCGCTGGGGGCACAGACAACGCTCAGAACAGGCCGTCCAGCTACGCCTCCCGTCGGTCAGCCACCTGGACATCCTTTGCACCCGTCATTCGTTCTGAAACCCTCCTACATGTCAACTTCAGGGGAGTGATCCTTCGTTGAGATGCCTAAGCCGATAAATATCAACAACTTGGTTTGCTTTTTCAGCCGTTCGCTGCCCCCTACGAATCCTCGCCAGGAGCGAAGGCGTGCTCACTCCTACAAAGCCCAATCTCCGGATAGCCGATCATCCAGGCATTACCCGCAAAAGAGGGGTCAAAATACAGCGGAATCTGAAAATGCGTACGCTCCTTGCAGAGTGGACTTCTCAGTGCGGATTCTCGATACGGCGCGTATCCTTCTCACACTGGCTTATGATATCGTCGGCGACACAAGACAAAAGCAATGAGGTCCTGCATGTCAAAAAATCGACCTAACCGCGGAGAAATTCCGGCAGTCAAATAAGCAGACCCAAAGCCGGTTTCTTCTTCAACGAGAGGCACCGCCATTCGCAAATTAGTGGTTTTGTTCACTTTCGCCGGATTGGTGCTTCCAGCGTTCGCCGCTAAGCGTGTCACGGTTGACGAGCTGGAGCAGACGCTTGCCGCGGCTCACAGCTTGCCGGACGCGGAGGTTGCGAAGCAACTGTCGGATCTCGAATTGAGCGAACGGTTGAGCACGGCCCGGCTTGATCGCATGGAGACGAAGGTACCTGGAGAGAAGGTGCGGCAGGCACTCACGATCCTCGCGGACGCGTCGGCGTTTCTTGATCCTCCCGCAGCGGAGATTTCAGCCCAGCCCGCCCCGGATCTGGCCGCGCAGCGCAAGATTCTAGCGCTGACCGTGACCTATGTTACGCAGACCGTTCACCAGTTGCCAAACTTTTTTGCCACCAGGGTGACCACCAGCTTTGAGGACACGCCGAACGCGCAGAGGCCGGGCGCGATCTCCGCTCAAGGCTTAACCTCCGTTATTAAGTACCAGCCCTTGCACCTGGTGGGCGCCTCAAGCGTAACGGTCCTCTATCGCGACGGCCACGAGGTTGTAGAGACCATTGCGGACAAGGTGAAAAATCAGCCGCCGGCAGTGCAGACGCTTACGACATCAGGCGTTTTTGGGCCAATCCTTGGCACTGTGCTGGTGGACGCTGCCCGGAGCAACCTGGCATGGAGCCACTGGGAACAGGGACAAAGCGGTCCAGAGGCAGTTTTCAGTTACAAGGTACCCAAAGAGAAATCCCACTATACAGTCACTTACTACTCACGCCCAACCGATCCATCGGCCGCCGATTGCTCCACGAAGGCACAGACCTTTAGCCCGTTGGTTGCCTATCACGGAGAGATGGCTGTCGATCCCGCGAGCGGAACCATCCTCCGCCTGGTGTTGGTGGCAGATTTCAAGCCAGGAGACTTCACCGTCAAGTCCGGCATCGTGGTGGAATACGGCGAGGTCAGCATCGGTGGCCGGAACTATTTCGTTCCGGTGAAGAGCATCTCCTCCACGCTTGCACGCTCTCTTCAGCGCGCACAGATGAACCCAGGCTGCTTTGAGCTCCTGGTCAGAGAGGACCTCAAGGCTTCGTTGAACGATGTGGTCTTTGGTCAATACCACGTCTTCCGAGCTGATGCGACTATGCTCAGCGAGAGAGAGGCGGAGAAGCTGGAGACTCAACCACCCGCTGCGAACGACAGTGGCCCAACGCGACCTGAAGAAGCACACGTGACATCTGCTGCGGCCGCGATTCCGACTGTCGCGACCTCCGCGGAGTCCGTTTCCCCAGGCAACTCGCAGGCTGCACCCGCGGCAAGCAGCGCCGCGAGTCCTTCTGCCGCAACGCCGCCGACGACCCTGAATAGCGAAATGGAGGCAGAGCAGGAATCCTTACTGCGCAGAATACCCGTCTACCGAACCAACGCGCGCGATGTGATTGTTGACGTGGTGGTGACCAAGAGCAATGGCGATCCGGTGCTTGGCCTGACCAAACAGGACTTTGAGGTGAAGGAAGACGGCAAGCTGCAGGCAGTCGACTTTCTTGAGGAACACACAGCTACGATTCCGCCGCGCGAAGAATTGCAACCATTGCAAAAACTTCCGGCGGACATCTACACGAATGCACCGCCGGTCCCGGTGGGCGACTCAGTCAATGTGCTTCTGCTCGATACCCTGAACACACCACAGCAGGATCAGGTGTATGTCCACAATGAAATCAGGGACTTCCTGAAAAAGATGCAGCCGGGCACGCGGGTGGCGATTTTTGCGTTGGGTTCGAAGCTGCGGTTTGTGCAAGGATTTACGACGGATACTGCTGTGCTGCTGGCTGCGCTGAACGGTAAGCGGAACGGCGCAGCCCCAGTAAAGGAGGCTGAGTCGCGGGACAGCGGCGACCAGGCCGACGACGCGGCGGATGCGGAGCGTTTGACCATGATGCGATCACTGGGCGTAGCAGAGCTTGAAGAAGCGCAAAGGGACATGAGCTCCTTTGATTTCGGAACACGGGCCTCCATTACGTTCGAGGCACTCGACCATCTTGCGCTCTACCTGGCGGGCATTCCGGGCCGCAAGAATCTCATCTGGTTCTCCAGCTCCTTCCCAGTAGTGATTTTCCCAACCATTTCGCAGCGCACGAGCATCGAGAACTCGCCCGATTTGCGCGGGTATCTGGATCAGGTCAGGAAAACAGCGAACATGTTTACCGTTTCCCAGGTCTCGGTTTATCCGGTGGATGCCCAAGGCGTGATGGCGGAACACATTGGAGAGGCCGACAGCGCGGGACCAGGCGCACCGGAGGGCGTCGGTCACATCGGCAGCGTGGCCGACGGCACCATGAGTAACGGCACCATGACACCGTTTCTCGCTGGCGCTGGGGATCGCGCCAACACGATTGCCGCCATGGAGCAACTCGCCACCTCCACAGGCGGCAAGGCCTACTTCAACACCAACGACTTGAATGGCGCATTGAGACGCGTTATCATTGACGGCGCCAACTACTACACACTTAGCTATTCCCCAACCAACGCAAAGATGGACGGCACGTACCGGAACATCGAGGTCCATCTTGCCAAGGGCCATTTCACGCTGGCTTACCGGCGCGGCTACAACGCCGATACCACGTCATCGCTCGAACCCACACCGGGAACCGATCCGCTCGAGCCGGTCATGAAACTCGGACTGCCGAGCGCCACCAGCCTTATGTATGGTGTGCGCGCGGTACCCATGACGACGCAACCCTCGCCCAACGCGGCTCGAGCGGGACAGAACTCAAAGCTTAGCGGGACCACAGTTCGCTACAGTGTGGACTTCTTCATCCGCTTGACGGACATGACTTTCCAACTCGGCCCACAGGGCGAGCACGACGGGAAAATGGAACTGGATCTAATGGCCTATGATCACGATGGCAATGCTGTAAATTGGGACGGCATCACGCAGACTATGAACCTGCAACCCGCTGCTTTTGACGCGATGCAAAAGTCCGGCCTTCACGCCCACATGGATATAGACCTGCCTGAAAAAGATGTGTACCTGGTGACCGGCGTTTACGATTGGGGCAGCGGGAAGACCGGATCACTGGAGATTCCGCTACACCCGGGCCTTATCGCGCATGCTCCAGCCGTTCGTTAGAGCTCCGGACGGCTGGTCGCCAAACCGTCAATTATACATTAGTTAATATCTCATAAGTATACAGTAGTGTTGAACAACGCGAGCGCCAAACGGGGACCACAAAGGACGGACATGGGAGAGTTCTAGCAGCTCGATAGGGCAGCATCAATCGATCCTCAGCGAAGCGGCCAGGATCGGGAACGATAAACGCCATTAGCGCCATTCAACCCCTGAATGGCCGGTAATCCTTATACTCCCGTTTAAGCGAGTGGCCCGTCAGACCAAGCAACAACTCTAGCGCGTGGGCCACTCTTCGACGACGATGCCGAGGTCGGTGAGCTGCTGGATGGCGGCTTCGACGTTGCGGCGGACCTTGGGGCGGTCTTTGGGGGCGGCAGAGGGCGACTCGGCTACGGCGATGACGCGGCCATATTTCCACGCCGAGGGCGGGATGGTGGCGACGGCCTTGGCCAGATCGGCGGGGCGCAAGGGGAGCTCCTGGCGGCGGGCAGCCGCGGGGCGGAGCATGGTTCCCTCGCCGACGGGGCTGGGGTTGGCGTCGGCGAGCATGATGCGGAGGGTGATGGTATCTGCGCCGACGGAAAGGAAGGGATTGGCCCACGCGGAGGGTTCGTGGACATCGACATACATGCTCTTGGTGGGCAGGGGAATGAGCGCAAGCTGGGCGCGTTCGCTGTCCAGCTCGGTGGCCGTGGCCTGGGCCTGGTGTTCGGCCGTGACGGCTTTCTGAGCCACGCCTTCGACGGCCTGCTCTTCCTTGTGGCAGGCGACCAGGGCGAAGGCCAAAAGCAGCCCCATGCCCAGAAATCCACCAATTCGCGAGCGGTCAATCACAGTGATAAGGATAGCAGGAGCCGCGTCACTGTACGGGGCGCGGGTTCTGTAGTAATCTGCGCGCGCGGAAGACTGGAGGCCTGAAATGATCACCAAAGTCGTGGCCATCGTGGGCAGCTACCGGAAGGGCGGAACGATCGACAGCGCAGTGGAGGAGGTTCTGGAAGGCGCGCGGGAGAAGGGTGCGGAGACGGTCACCTTTTACCTGACCGACCAGCACCTTGAGTTCTGTACCAACTGCCGGCAATGCGTGCAGACGCCGGGCGAGGAGCGCGGCAAGTGCGCGCAGCAGGACGACCTGGAGCCGATGCTCGAGAAGATTGATGCGGCGGACGCCGTGGTGCTGGCCTCGCCGGTGAACTACTACAACTTGACGGCGATCTTCCGCAGGTTTCTGGAGCGGCTGCTGGGGTATACGTACTGGCCGTGGGGGCAGGCTGCTCCCAAAGGGCGGAAGACGAAGGCCGGAAAGAAGGCGGTGCTTGTGGCTTCTGCGGGAATGCCGGGGTTTCTGATTCCGCTGGCGACCGGCGCGGCTAGAGCCTTGCGATTGGCGGCGAAGATGATTGGCGCCAAGCCGGTAGGCAAGATGTGGATCGGGCTGGCGGCTGGAGAGCCGCATCACGAGCTGTCGCCACGGACGAGGG
>JBKQRH010000199.1:0-49762 GCA_052326045.1 Occallatibacter sp.
GAAGGGTGGCTGGCGGCAAAACTGCCGGTCAGGTTGACGACGGCGAGCTCGGGGCCGGACTGGCTGGAGTTGGTCTGGCCGGGATTGGATGCGGTGGATTTGGAGGTTCTGGAGCCGCGATTCAATCGCGTATCAGGTCCCGTATTCAGTCCCGTGCCCAGTCCCGTGTCAGGTCCCGAATTGGGGGTCTGGGCCGGCAACAGGAAGACCTGGGCGACGGAGCCGGTGCCGCCGGGGACGGGGTGGGCGGCATCGGGAGCGGCGTAGAGGTCGAAGAGCTTGCCCAGGACGGCGCGGGCGCGCGCGCCGGGGTCCTGGGGCAGGGGCAGGGATTGGATTTGGGCGAGCAGGGAGCTGTCGGAGTCGTTGGCCACGAAGAGGGTAGCCTGTTCGGCGGGCGCGACTTCGGGAGCACGGGTGGGCGCGGAGTCCTGGCCGGCGACCAGCCGCTGGTGAGCGCGCTCCCGCAACTGCCACAGGACCACGCCCATGACCACCGAAGTGATGAGCAGGACGATGAAGAGGATGGTCTGGTGGCGGGGAATCATGGGCGGGCGGCCTCCATGCGCCAGGCATCGGTACGCCATTCCAGCAGCGCGGCGGCCAGCGCCCCGGCCACGCGGGCCTGGTAGCCGGGATCGTCCAGGCCGGCAGACGGCGTATGGCCGGAGTCGCGGCCGGAAGCGATTTCGGGGGCAACCTCGACGGCTACGGCGGGGCAGGCCATGCTGTCAACGGCGGGCAGCGCGGCGCGGCCCAGGGTGACGTTGAAGCCGGCGTGGAGGAGAGCAGAGTTGACCACCCCGGCCAGGGCCAGGCTGCGCGTGACCCAGGCGGCCTGCGCGGTCTTCCAGGCGGCGAAGCGGGCGGGCTGGACCGGGGCCAGCGCGGAGGCAAAGATGTGGACGCCGGAGCCGCTCTCCGTGGCGTGGAGGCTGAGGCAGGCCTGGGCGTTGGCGTGGTTGGCAAGCTCAGCGCGGCGGTCGAGGTCCACGGCAGCGTCGGATTCGCGGGTGGTGACCACCTGGATGCCGCGCGCGGCCAGCAGCGAACGCAGACGGACGCTGAGGGCAAGAGTGATGGTCTTTTCTGGCTGACCATTCGAGAGGCGCCCGCCGGAGTCGCCGCCGCCGTGGGCGGCATCCAACACAACCACAAACCGGGACTGCGGAGCGGCGGGAGCAAGGGGGGCTTGGGCGGCGGCCAACTGCAAGGCTGCCGCGCAAGCCGCCAGGGCACAAACATGCAGCCAGATTCGCGACGCCCGCTTACAGGCTACGGAAAAGGGCCGGATTTCGAGCTTTGACGGCAAAAAGCTTACCTGAAGGGCTAAAGTGTCTGCGTGAGAACGCCGTTGCCCCCGTGCAGCGGCGGCGTTGTTTCAAGACTCCAAATACAGGTTCGAAGCCCGCCTTGCGCCGCGCCGAGGGAGACCGGGATTTGCGCGCGCATGTTGCTCATTAGAATCCATCTCATCCGGCCAAGTTTCCGGTTGCCGGAGGTAGTTCTAAGGATAGGGCGAAGGCGGTTGCGGGTCAATGCGAGGCCTCGCCGCCGGTGGAAATGGAGCGTATTGGGAGGCTTGGTTGGTTCCCAGATATCAGATGCGGGAACTAGGGCGGCTGGCATACAAACGCCGGGGTGGTGCTATCCTTGTGCCAAATGTCAGAACGGGCTGAAATTCTATTCAGGAAGCTGCAGAGCAGGAAAGCGGTCCACGCCCTGATCGGGCAGTCGGAAGATGGTGATTTTGATTGCAAGGAATGGCACGGACCCGATGCAATGAAGGTCAGCATCGCCAAGGCCGCGTGTGGTTTTGCTAATGCGACGGGCGGTGTGATCGTTATCGGCATGAGCACTCGTGGCACGGGGACAAATATGCCCGATGTAGTAATGGGTGAAAAGCCCGTCTCGGACATGGGCGCGGTTAGTTCCGCTGCATTGGACATTATCTTGAAGCAAGTGGAACCCGGTATCGAGGGTATTCAAGTTCATACGGTCCGAAATCTGCCAGGAACGAAATCCGGGTTCGTTCTGATTTATGTCCCTGAGTCGGAAGGCTCCCCGCAAAGGTCAAAGGCAGACTGGAAGTTTTACGTCCGTATCGCGTCCGGGACAATTCCGATGGAATATTTCCAAATCGAGGATCGATTCGGCAGGCGGCCTCATGCGCGGCTGATTGTTGAAGTGAAGCATGATGCTATCCGCGCTGCTGTTTTGCAGTACGGCATGCGCGAACGGAGTATCGCAGTTATGCTCGCCAATGAAGGCAGAGCGCTGGCCCGGTTTCCTGCTGTGCGCTATAAACGGCATAAGGGCATTGGATTACCAAATCAGTCATTCGGGCCGTTCCCGATATGGCCCTTGTCGGGAGCAGACGGAGAATGGTTCTCATTCAGGGGCGGGGCGAACGACGTCGTCTATCCGGGTGAATCTCTCCGGGTAGCAACACTGGTCCAGTCAGGCCAACGTGTTGACAACTCATCCCCATTGAAATTTCCAGAAGTTACTATTACGACCGAAGCCATCTGCGATGGTTCGCCAGCTCATCGACAAACATTCAGACTTGACGCTGTCGAATAGCTTGTGTAACCACGGCCTGCCGGGCCGATCCCTTTGGCGGTTTTGGTTTCCTAGCCCGAAAACATCCCTCCGGGGCTAAAGCCCGCGCTGATACTGCCGGCATTATGCGGGGGTTGAAACCCTCCGCCTCCCTCCGGATCGACAAGGACCCGTCCCTTCACCCCAGCGGGCCGCCCAGCCGATTGGCACCCCGCACACTGCCAGATCCCGGCCGGGGGCTTTTTTGTCCCAGTAGTAGTATTCTGGGAGTTCCAGGAAACCTCAGCCGAAGCAGGATGGGAAGCAGGAAAGCTGACTGCGGGAGCATCCCGCCAGGGGCACTTTCACAATCTGGAACAGGGACGCTTTCACTATCTGGAGCGGGGACAAATGAAGGAAGCTGAAACCAGAAAAGTGGAGCTGTTTGAAACCAGTCTTCGCGACGGGATACAACAGCCGAACCTCGAAATCTCCGTGCCCAATGCCGTGAGCCTTCTTCAGCGCATGTCCGCCTTCGGCGTCCAGTATGCTGAAATCGGTTTTGCCAGCGCCAACCAATTTGTAGGAGATTTGACCAGCGCTCTCTATCCGGCCGATACGGGAGCCATGAAACTGGCCTTGTTCGGCAGAACGCGCGGCCGCGGCGCCAAGGTCCAGGAATGGCCCGACGTGCAATTCATGGTGGCCCACAAAAAGCGCGTTCCCGTAGCCGTGGTTGTGGTCAAATCGCGGCTGCTGGATGTGATGAAGTCCCTGGAAACGACACCGGAAGAAAACCTGCTGATGGCCTCTGAAACCATTCAATGCCTTCAGGACAACGGCCTGGAAGTGATCGTGGACCTGGAACACGCCCTGGATGCCTGTTGCGGCCGCCGCGAGAACGGCGAGGATTGCGACGCCGAATTCAGCCAGCGCAGCCTGGACTACTTCCACCAGATGACGGAACAATGCGTGCGGCAGAAAGTGAGCCGCATCGTTGTTTGCGACACCACCGGCGGGGCCGGCCCTGAAGAAGTCGCCCAGGTTATCGGCGGCCTGGCGCGGACTTACCCCAATGTCAAATTCGGATTTCACGGTCACACGGATCGCGGTCTGGGAGTGGCCAACACCCGGGCCGCCATTTTTGCCGGCGCGGTTCAAATTCAAGGCACCCTTCTGGGAACGGGCGAGCGCTGCGGCAACGTGAACCTTACGACGGTCATCGGCAGCATGCAGCTGAGGGGCGAAGCTGAATTTGTAACTCCCGAATCGCTGCGGGGGCTGACCGGCCTGGCGCAGTCGGCATACGCGGCTTTCTCGCTGGAGGCGCCGCACGGCGCGCCGATCGTGGGTCCAGGCGCTTTTGGCACCTGGGCCGGCATGCATGGCAGCAGCGAACGCAAGAACCCCGGGGCTTACCTGTGGTGCGATCCAGCCAGGGCCGGCGCCAGCCCGGTCATCGGCGTCAACGCCCAATCGGGAAGGGCCAACATCGTTCTGCTCTCTGAGGCGCTGGGCGTTCCGCTCGATTCGGCGCAGGCGCAGGCGCTGATGGACGCCAACCAGGCAATGATCGATGGCGGCGGCTTCACGGCCAGCGAAGTCTCGTTCAGGCTGGCCTGCATGAGGGTGCTCGAAACCCTGCAAGATCGCTTCAGCATTAAAAGCTGGAGAGTTCTGGACGAATCCGACGAAACCGGGAACAGATACGTTCAGGCCTCCATGCTGTTGTCCATTGGCGACTCCGCGGTTACGACAACCAGAGCCGAGGGCGCCGGCCCGGTGGATGCGCTGACCAAGGCCATGCGGCGCGAACTGGAAAAATGGCACCCGGCCCTGGCGCAGATGCATTTGGGCACGTTCAGCGTCACGGCCCTGGATGTGTCCGCACACGACACGGCGGCCCACGTCCGCGTCACTGTCAGCTTCCATGCCGACGGCCACGAACCGTGGATCACCGCGGGGGTGAGCAGCGATTTGAACCAGGCGGCGCTGATGGCCATCGTGGACGGCTTCCATTATTGGCTGCTGAAAAACCCGGGCTGAAGGGAGGCGGCTTCAGCCGCGCCACGGCCGCCTCAGCCGTCCCCCTTCATCTACCATCTAAGCAGCCCATGCCCGCCAAACCCAGGCTCGGACAGAACTTCCTTGACGATGCGCAGGCCGTCCAGCGCATTGCCGCCTCTCTGGGCGATCTTTGCGGCCGCACCGTCGTTGAAATCGGCCCCGGCGCAGGCGCCATCACCGGAGCTCTCGCCATCCGCGCGGCCCATGTTCTGGCCGTCGAGCTGGACTCCGGCCTCGCCGCCCATCTCCGCGCCCAGTTTCCGTCCGGCCGCGTCACGGTTATCCAACAGGACGTGCTGCACTTCGACTTTTCCGCGGCCTCGGCCGCCGCGGGCCAGCCCCTGCTCGTTTTCGGCAACTTGCCCTACGGCATCACCTCGCAAATCCTGCTCAAACTCGCCGCCAGCCACGCCGCGCCCAACGGTCCAGTCCTGGATCGCGCCGTTCTCATGGTCCAGCGGGAAGTGGCCGACCGCATCGCCGCCCAGCCCGGTTCGCGCGACTACGGCCTGCTCTCCGTTACCGTGCAGATGTACGGCCCCGTCGAAAGGCTCTTCACGCTCCCGCCTTCATCCTTCTCGCCCCCGCCCGAGGTCCACTCCACCGTCTTCCGCTGGCGCTTTGCCCCGCGCTTCGCCGCGCTCGGCCTGGAAGAAGCCAGCTTTCTTCCCTTCGTCCGCAAAGCCTTTGCCCACAAGCGCAAAACCCTGGCCAACAATCTCCGCGCCGCGGGCATTCTCGCGGCAGCCGTCGCCGCCGCGCTGGACCGGGCCGCAATCGCCCCCCACGCCCGCGCCGAAGCTCTGCCCATCGAGGCGCTTGCCGCTCTCTGGCATAGCCTGGAGAACCCGCCGCCTCCTGCTTAATGGGATCTGAGGCAAATCCTTTGAAAAATGGATTCGTCGTTCCAGGCGAAGCCGGGCCCGGAATCGCCCCGCTCGCCGGCGCGCTTGGCGGTCGAATCGAGAGATCTATTTGGGGGTCAACTTCTTGAACTTGTAGCAACCTTCCGGATCGCCGGCATCGCAGCCCTTGCGGTACAACACAGCCGCTTGAGCCTTGTCCTGGGTCACGCCGTCTCCGTCTTCGAACATCGTGCCGAGCCGGGTGCAGCCATTCCCATCACCACTGTCACAACCCTTGCGATACAGCACCATCGCTTGCGCTTTGTCCTGAGCAACGCCAAGACCATCTATGAACATCGCGCCGAGAAGGGTACAGCCGTGCGCATCTGCGCCACCGCAACCCTGACGATACAGGGTTGCCGCATGCTCCAGGTCTTTCGGAACGCCCAGCCCAATCTGGTAGTTAATGCCAAGATTGGTGCATCCAGTCGCATCGCCGCCATCGCAACGCTTTCGAAACAGCTCATCCGCCTGGCTATACAGCGCAATGGCCTGGGCATCGCTCTGGGTTACGCCCAGCCCAAACTGGTATCGAATGGCCAGCTTATTGCAGCTTTCCGCATCGCCTGCGTCGCAGCCCTGTTTGTATTTGGCACTCTTTTGCGCGGCGGCATCACTCTGCGCGCGCAGCTGAGGCAGGGCAGGCAACAAAAGCAGAAGAGTTGCGAACGACAGCGTCAAAGATCGCTTCATAGTTGCAGGTTCTCCGTCTTTCCCGGGTTTCCACACACCTGGTACGCAGTGGCTTCCGGCGGAAGGTGCCTGATCTCCCAAGTCTCAATCTGAAGGCATGGGTCATCCACCGAGCCAAAAGCTTTACCCCTCAGCGGTGTCCCCCGCCGCCACCACCGCCGCCGCTATGGCCGCCTCCGCCGCCGCCTCCGCCACCACCCGAGGAATGGCTGACCGATCCGCCGCCACCACCACCACCCGAGGAATGGCTGACCGATCCGCCAGTGGAATAGCTACGGCTCGGCGGCGCTGGATGTGGGCTGACGCTGTAGCTCCTTGGCGGGGCCGGAGTAGCTGCCCGGCTGCCGCCAAAACTGGGCTCGGCGGCGCGTGCCGCTCCCACTCCCGAATAGACCGTGCGATTCGGAGACCCTGAAGGCGAGCGCGCATACTGCTGCCGCGGGCTCACCGGCCGCAGCGCCTGCACCGAATGCCCGGCAATCGAAACCACGGTCGACCTGTTGCGCGCCGGCAGCGGGGTGGTCCCGCTGGGGAATCGCCGGTTCACGGCAATCATCGGGGTAGCCGCATGAATGCCTCCGCCGGTCAATGGCAGCGGTCGGCGCGGGCGCAACGGGGGCCGATAGCCGCCAAATCTTGAGCCGATATAGGGGCCGCCATAATAGCCCACCCCCCACCAAGGCCGGCAGCCGTTCATTCCCGGCATCCAACCCCAGCCGAATGAGTCGTACCAGTTCCAGATTCCGCAATGGAAGGGCAGATAGCCCCACCCATAGCCCGATACCCAGATGTAGCCAAAGCGCGGCGTCAACATCCAATACCCGTTCCCATAGGGATCGAAGCCGGCATCGGCGGCCTCATACGGCGACCAGACATATCCCTGGTCGGGCACGTTGTACCAGTTCCCGTTCGCGTCCAGGTCGTTCCATGCAGGGTTGGCGTTGTCGGCAAAGCTGTTCGTCGCGTCGGTCTTTGCCGAAGCCTCGCCCGCCAGCGCCTGATCGCGGTCGGCGTTCCACGTATCCCAGGAGTCCGGCGCGATGGATTCCGCCAGATTGTAGCTTTTGGCGTCGGCGCCATCCAGGGCCACGCTCTCGCCGCCGTGCAAATCCAGCGCCAGCGCAGTGCCGCGCTCCAGGTGCGCATCGCCCTCGAAAACGGCCAACTCGCCGGGAGGGTTGTCCAGGTTGATGCGCAGCACGGTGAAAGCGCCCGCAGTCACCACGCAATCGCCGAAGCGCACCCGAAGCGTTCCGATCTGCGTTCCGCCCTGCAGCTCAAAGTAGCCCAGTCCGCCATCCAGCACCAGCTCCGCCTGGGCGCTCGAGCCCTGGCCGCGCAGCACCGCCAGCGTAAGCGAGCTGTTGGGGGAAAGCCGCGCCACGCTCCCGTCCTCAAACTGAATCTCCGCCCGGCCGTTCTCATCGGCCACCACCCGGGCGCCCTCAAACAGCGGCGTATTCTCCACCGCCGGATCGGCCAGAACCTGGCTGCCCTGCGAGATCCGCACCTTTCCGTCCACGCTGCTCAGCCGCACCGCCCGCGCGGGCCCCGCATCCTGGCCCCACATCCCAGACGCCAGCAAGACCGCGCCCACAGCCAATCCCGCCAACCCCAGCTTCCAGGCTCCCGAACGGCGTCCAACCAACACTTCGCGATTCACAATGCTCTGCATGGAACCCGCCTCCCCTGTTTCACCCCGGCTTACCCTTTCACCCCGCACGCCGGCCGCAATCCACCCGCAGACGCAGGCCAACATCTATAAGACACCTGTTTGCAGCGAAAGTTACGCTGAATATCGTTTGCTCCCCGTTTATCTTTCCGCCCGAGCCGGCCGAGCCGCCGCCGAAGCCAGCGCAGCCAACTTTACCGCCCCACCCCCTGCAAACTCAACGTCTGCGCCGTATGAATGTGGCAGATCGCAATCGCCAGCGCATCCGCCGCGTCCGCCGGCTCCGGCAGTTCTTTCAGCTCCAGCAGCCGCGCCACCATGAACTGCACCTGCTCCTTTTTGGCCAGCCCGTAACCCACCACGCTGGACTTGATCTTCAGCGGCGCATACTCGGCCACCGGCAGCCCCCGCATAGCCGCCGCCAGCAGCGCCACGCCCCGCACCTGCCCCAGCTTCAGCGCCGACTTGGCGTTCACTGAGTAGAAAACCTCTTCGATGGCCACCGCGTCCGGCTTCCACCGTTCCAGTTCCGCCGTCAACTCCCGAAATACCTGCTCCAGCCGCGCCGCCGTCGAAAGCGCCTTCCTGAGCCGGATGGCCCCCAGCGCCTTGCACACCAGCCTGGGCTCCCGTCCGGAATCGCAGGACTCCACGACCCCGAAGCCCGTTACCTCAGTCCCGCAATCGATCCCAAAGACGCGCATCGGGTCCAAGTGTACCTCAGCGGCGGTCACTTTCCCGCCAATTCCATCAGGACGCAACAGGACTCGCCCGCCAATTCCCTATTTTCTGCTCCGTGTTCCCTGTTTCCCGATCTCTGCTCTCTGTTCCTCGCTCAACCTGGCCAGCAGGCCCTTGGGAAACGGCCTGCACGCACAGTTTTTTATGTGCTGCAGATGCCACTGGATCCGTTCTTCGGCCGTCGCACCGCCCGGCATGGTGTGTTCCTTGTGCCACTCCCGGTTCATCGTCCCTCCTATGGACTCACCGCCGATACTTTATCCCACAGCATCACTCGCCGCAAACGCAACAACGGCCTGAGCAAAACGCCCAGGCCGCTGCCGGTGGACTGTTGGGATTGGACTGGAGGCCTTCGCGCTTGAAGCGAGAGCCAGAGCCGTCAGCGGAAATACCCTCCGCCGGGTCTTACCTGGGGCTGGGGCGCAAGGGCCTCAGGCCTCAGTCACCTCACGTAAAAAACAACTCGAAGAATCACTTTGCATAGGCTGGATCAACCTCCTTTCCCGTGTACCGTTAAGCTAACCCAACCGCGGCGCCCGGTCAAGAGCGCCGCGGAAGGGGCCGCTCACCGGCCTTCCCCATGCGGTCCAGGCCAGAAGTCGCCCCAGGAGGCGAATCTGCCCGTCTCGTAGGTGGCCGAACTCCACTCCCCGCTGACGGCAAAGCCGGCGTCGCGTTCGCAGCTCGTCAGGCTCACCGTAATGGCCGCGCTCGCCGACCCGCTCACCGCCAGGTCGCCCAGCGCTACCGGGAAGCTCGCCGGCGAGGTGATGACCGCCGTGCAAGGCCGCCCCGCGATCTGCCACAGCTTGAAGCTCTCAATCTGCGTGTTGTAAGCCGGGCCCACATCCCCATTGGTCGCGGTCACCGTCCACACCCGGGTATCCCTGGTCTTGGCCGGACGGCTGACCGAGAACTTCAGCCCGTAGCCCGGCAGTTGCGCCGGATCCACGATGCCCCAGTACGCCGGCTTGGCCTGCAGCTCCATATTGAAGGGCAGCGGATAGTCGGTGCGCGCCACAGGGAAGCTATCCAGCCACGTGTCGTCGTCCGCCATTCCCCAGAACGTCACGGCGCTCAGCTTGCCCCTCAAACGCCGGAAGGCGTCGAAGTACTGCTTGTAGAGCCAGCCCTGCTCCGCCAAAACCGAGGGAGGAATGTTCAAGCCGTAGTTCGAGGTAGTGTCCCCGGCGTTGTAGACGCTCATGTCCAGCTCGGTCACCTGCTGATCGATGCCGGGGAAGTGCCAGGCCACCGTCTCGATGGCATGAACCATCGCTTCGGTGCTGGGATAGTTGATGGCGTTGTGCATCTCATGCCCGACGGCGTCCACCGGCACGCCCCGCTCGCGCAGTTCGCGCACTACTCGCACCAGGCAGGCCAGCCGGTTGGGATCGGCCGTGCTGTAATCGTTGAGGAACAGCTTGGTGCCCGCCGGCGCATACTGCTTGGCGGCCTGGAACGCGACGTCCAAATAACTGGCGCCCAGCACCTGATAGAAGGGCCCGTGCTGCAGGCAATCGGGCTGCGACGGATCCAGCGGCTCGTTCACCACATCCCACGCATACACCTGGCTGCCGTAGTGCTGCACCTCGTTCTGGATATGCTCCTGGATATTGGCCGTGACCACTGCCTGGTTGGCGGCGGAGTTGGTCCCGTCTCCAAAGGCGTAGCTGGGGGTCTGCGCGCCCGTCGACCAGACCAGGTTATGCCCGCGCACCTTCATGCCTGCGCATACGGCTTCGTCCACCAGCGCATCGCCGTTCCCGTAGCTGAACACGCCCTTGGTGGACTCCACCGAGCTCCACTTCAGGTCGTTGCCCGGCGTCATGCTGTCGAAGTGCATGGTCAACAGTTGCGCGTGCGGCCCGGAGAGATCCGACGTATCCACCGCCGCGCCCACCGTGAAGTAGTCGGCCAGCGTCTTGTAGATGGAAGGAATGTCAGTCTGGATGGTCGGCGGCGGCACGTAGGTGAGCTGGAAGTCGTCGATGTAGAACGACACCAGATCATTGCCCGAGGCCGGAAACGTCTGCAGATACAGATACGCGTCACCCTGGTCGTAGGCGCTGGACATGGTGTAGCCCAGCACGCTGATCTGGTGCCAGTTCCCGTCCGCCGGCACCGTGACGCCGGGATAGCCGGTGACGCCCGGGTAACTGGTGTTGCCGTTCAGCGTGGTCTGCAGGCTCATGTTGATAACGTGGCTGGAGCCGTCAGTGGGCTGCAGCATGACCCACACGCTCAGGTTATAGGTCGAGCCGACATACATCTTGTCGCTTACGCTGATCTGCGGCCCATCCCAATTGCCGATGCGCCCCGTGGTCAGCAGGCTGCGCGCGTCGCCATTCGGATCCGTGACCGGCGGCGCGACGTTGGTCAGCGTGGAAGCGCCCGAACGCGAACTCCAGCCGTCCAGCCCGCCATCCGCGAAGGTGGTTGTAATCCCCGTGTTGTCCTGCTGGCTAGGGCTCAGCGGCGGCGGCGCCAGCTCGCCGATCACCACATCGTCGATGTAGAACGAGTCCGTGGCGCTGCTCGACTGGATATAGAGCGTCAGCCCCGTCGGCGGACCGGGCAGATCGCTGAAGCTGAAGGTCCCCGTCACCTTGGTCCACGCCGTGCTCGAAAGCGCCCCGGATGTGGCGATATTGGCATAAGCGCCGGAGGTGGCGCAGTCGGTCGTCTTGGTCGAAATGGTCGCCGTCGGGTTGCTCGCGTCCGGCGCCGCCAGCAGCACCCACGCGCTCACCTGGTAGGTAGCGCCCGCCACCACGTTGGGCACGCTCAGCAGATTCAGGCTCGGTCCCATGTAGGTGGCCGTCCGGTTGGTCACCAGCAGACTGAGCGCGTCGCCATTGGGATCCAGCACCGGCGGCGCGGCGTTGGTCAGCGTGACAGAGCCGAAGGGCGCCCAGCCGTCCAGCCCGCCGTCGGAAAACGTATATGCAGCAATCGGAGTTCCCCCCGGCGGCGGCGCCGTCTCGGTAATCACCACGTCGTCCAGATAGAACGATTGTGCGGTGGTGGCGCCCACCAGTTGCGCGTAGAGCAGCAAGCCCGTCTCCGTGAGACTCACCGAGTAGCTGCCCCCGATCTGCACCCATCCCGCCGACGTTACGCCCGTCGTGTATGCGCCGATGGTGTCGTAGCAGGTGCCGCCCGAGCAGCTCGGATCGGAGCGCCTCACTGTGAAGTTAGCGTTCGCCGGGCTTTCGGCGCTGGTCAGTTGCACCCAGCCGGTAATGGTGTACGTGGCTCCCGGTAAAAGAATGCTGGTCAGCGGGATGGAAGGTCCGCCTGTGCCCGTCGAGCTGGTCGAGGTCAACAGGCTGTAGGATCCGCTATAGGCCGCCGCGGTGGTCGCCACCGGGGTGCTTGCCCCGTAGAACGAGGTCCAGCCGTCGGCCGTGCCGTCTTCAAAGTTGTACGTCGCTACCGTTTGCGCGCCCAGGCGGGCAGCGCACAGCAGCCCAAGAAGAAGGACCGCGCACGACAGGCCGGCGGTCCGCTTCAGGAACAGGATTTGAATGGAGTTCTTCACTGAACGAGACATGGTGGGGGCTCCTTGGCTCGCGGAGGGGAAAGCACGCGGCGGCGCCGCGCGGCGGCCATTCCGCTACAGATTCGATGAAGCGAGTAATTCGATTTATCTCGCTGGCAGAAATATAGCCGCACGAGGAATTGGTCTGTCAAGTGAATTTCGTGTTCCGCCTTCCACCCGCCGGCCGGATCGCACTTCATGCAATGCGCCATGCGATGGAAGACGCGCTTCTTCCCACTCCCCAAGCGCAGGTTTTTCAGTATTTTGGCGCGCACTTTGCGTCCAGGGTGGAAACCACCCCCCCCCGGAAAGCTTCTCGAAACACCCCCTACACCAGGGCCAGATTCAGGTTCTCGATAGCCTCGTCGATCTCCGCCGTATTCTTGTACCCCACGGTCACGCAATCCACGCCCGCGTTCCTGAACGCGAAGCGCATCGCCTTCTGCCGGTCCTCGCGATTGAACGCGCCTTCGCCGATGAGCTTCATGCCGACCACGCCCATGCCTTCCCTGCTGACCTGCTGGATGTGCGTCACGACTTCGCTCACATTGCCCAGATCGTCCGTGTCGGGCACCTCGGCGTCCATCCGGGTTCCCTTGTGATTCACCCGGATCATGGCCACGTCGAGCCATTTGTTTCCCGGCATCCGGCGCAAGGCCGGCAGACCGTGCACCGACGCGCCATGGCTCACAATGGCTTTCTTCCGCTCGGCCTCAAGAATGGCATCCTGCCACCGGAGCGTTTCCTCCGGCCAGCTGGCGATGTGCTGCCAGTGCAGCAGCATGATGTCAAAGTATTCCGTGCCGGTAGCCGCACGCAGCTCATCGAGCTTCTTCTGCGGGTCCGCGCTGTGAAACGTCTCCACCTTCGACATGATCCGGTAACTCTCCCGAGGCAGCCCCTTCAGAGCCACTCCCAGCATCCGCTGCGTCTCGCCGTAGGACTCCGCGGTCTCAAAGAAACGAATGCCGCGCTCGTAGGCGTAGCGCACCAGCCGCGTAAACCCGTCCTGGCCCAGTTTGCGCTGCACCTCGCCGCTGAAGCTCCCGGTGCCGAATGCCAGCCGCGTGACCTTCACGCCGGACTTGCCCAGCGTCACCCAATCGGTCGCCGCCGCGCGCTCCGCCCGCAGCGACAGTCCTCCAACGCCTGCCAGCGCGCCCGCGGCAAGCCCGGTCTTGACAAAATCTCGTCTGGATATGTGAGACATTTTGACCTCCTCGCATTGGCCAAGGGGGGCCAATTGCCCGAATGCTACCACAATTCTCAACCGGATCGCATCAATCCCGAAGGCCCCGCCCCTTATCTCGATCCCTGCTTCTTCACCAGCTATGCAGCCACTCCTCATCGCGCCCGATGCGCACCGGGGCATGAAACAGCTCGCTCAGCCTGGCCTCCGTCAGCAATTCCTCGCGCGGCCCATCGCCCACAATCCGCCCGTCCCGCATGAGAATCACCCGCTCGATCTCGGGCAGAATGTCGCCCAGATGATGCGTGACCATCACCAGCCCGGTACCCTCGCGCGCCAGCCTGCGTAACGTCTGGCGCAGTTCCCGTTGCGCCGCCAGGTCCAGCGCATTGGAAGGCTCGTCCAGCAGCAGTTGCCGTGGCCGGTGCGCCAGCGCCCGCGCAATCAGGATGCGCCGCCTCTCCCCGGCCGACATCTCGCCCACCAGCCGCCCCGCCAGATGCCTGGCCTCCATGCGCTCCAGCGCCTCCGCGGCCCGCTCCCGCATTTCGGCCGTCACATGCAGATTCGGCCATAGCGTCGAAGCCGAGAAGAACCCCGCAATCACCGCATCCAGGCCGGTCGTCACCGCCGTCCGCTCTCCCGGCAATTCCCCCGCCGGCCCCGCCGCCACCACTCCAAAATACCTGCGCAACTCGGTCAGGTCCCACCGTTCGCGCCCAAAAATCCGCACGGCCATCCCCGGCCGCACCATGGGATAAACCTGGCACGTCATGGCCATGATGAGCGTCGTCTTTCCGCACCCATTGGGGCCCAGGATCGCCACGTGCTCCCCGGCGCGCACGCGCAGGTTCACATCGTGCAGCACCACCCGTTCCCCGCGCGCCACATCCACATGCCGCAGCTCAAGAAACTCGCTCTGCTCCGCAGTCTCCGCGCCATCCATCCGGCTCTCCGTCATCCCACCCCCAACCCACCTGTTAGATTAAATGGGTTAACTCCCATGACCGACACCACCGAAATCACCCGCGCCTCAGACATCCTGCTTCCCCGCGGCTTCCGTTTCGCCGCATGCAAGGCGGGACTCAAAGCCAGCGGCCGCAGCGACTTTGCCCTCATCGTCGCCGACGCCCCGACCAGCGCCGCCGCCGCCTTCACCGCCAACCGGGTCATCGCCGCGCCGCTCATCATCGACAAGGAAAACCTCCGCGCCACTGCCGGCAAGGTCCGCGTAGTAGCCATCAACGCCGGCAACGCCAACTGCGCCGCCGGCCAGGCCGGCCTGGATGCCGGCCGCGACCTCTGCGCCGCCGCCGCCCAGCTCTTCGCCTGCAAGCCGGAAGAGGTGTTTCCCTCCTCCACCGGCATCATCGGCGTCCCGCTGCCCGCCGAAAAGCTGATCGCCGTCCTCCCCGCCCTGGCCGCATCGCTGGGCCCGGAGTTCGACTGCTTCCAGCAGGCAGCCCAGGCCATCCTCACCACCGACACTGTAGAAAAAACCGCCTTCGCCCGCCTCGAAATCCAGAGCCCTGACGGCACCAGAAAAGAAATCCGCATCGCCGCCTTCTGCAAGGGCGCCGGCATGATTCACCCTCAGCTCGTTCCCCACGCCACCATGCTGGTCTACGTGCTCACCGACGCCGGCATCGAGCCAGCCGTTCTGGACGCCTACCTCCGCCAGGCCATCGAAGTCAGCTTCAACCGCATCTCCGTCGACGGCGACACCTCCACCAACGACACCGTCCTGCTGCTGGCCTCCGGAGCCAGCGGCGTCCAAATCGGCGCAGGCGACGCGGAGTTCGCCGCGGCCCTGACCCAGGTCTGCACCTCGCTCGCGCGCCAGATCGTCGCCGACGGCGAAGGCGTCACCCATGTTGTCGAATTGCGCATCGAAGGGGCGGCGACGGATGCGGACGCCCTCAAGATCGCCAAAGCCATCGCCCACTCGCCTCTGGTCAAGACCGCCTGGGCCGGCGCCGATCCCAACTGGGGCCGTCTCATCGCCGCCATCGGCTACTCCGGCGCGCAAATCGACCCCGAACGCATCGACATCTGGTTCGGCAGCCTGCCCATCTGCCGTGACGGCGGCCTCGCCCCCGGCTTCGACGAGTCCGCCGCCCACGCCTACATCGCGCAGCCCGAGTTCTCCATCACCATCCAGCTAAACCAGGGCTCCGGCTCATGCCTTTTCTGGACCACCGACCTCACCGCCGGCTACATCCACATCAACGCCGACTACTCCTCATAGCCTCGTCCAGTTGGCCGGGTCTGATGCGCCCGGAGCGGGAGGCCGGGGTTTCACCCCGACCTCAAGCCATCCATTTGTTTTTTTGAAATCAATCAGCGCGGCTTATATCGCGGTATGCGTAAGCCCCGTAATTGCATCTTCCCGGCCGTTTTGAGCGTCTTAAAACTTGTGCCGACAGCCGCTTTTGTTAGCCCTTGCGCGTTTAGCCCGCAACTTCGTCTACCATTGTAGTTTCAGCCGTATGTTGGGTTGGGCCTTGGCGGTTTTGCCGTCCGGCCCCCGGAACCCGGTGAGCCGGCCGTGACCAGGCCTGCGTTCCCGCTGACCAGTTCTGTTGTCTTCGGGGTCGCGGGCAAGCCGGTCAAGCGCAACACCGCTAACAACAACCCGGCTCAGGAGCGAGTACCTGCCTTATGTGGATTGTCCGGCTTGCGCTGCGGCGGCCTTATACCTTCGTCGTCTTTGCGCTATTGATTCTGATCCTCGGCGTCTTCAGCATCAAAACGATGCCCACGGACATCTTTCCCAACATCGACATCCCGGTGGTGACGGTGGTGTGGAACTTCACCGGCCTCTCCGCGGATCAGATGGCCAACCGCATCGTCACCAACAGCGAGCGAGGCATGACCACCACGGTCAACGACATCGAGCACATCGAGTCGCAGTCGCTCAACGGCGTCGGGCTCATCAAAATCTTCTTCCAGCCGCATGTCAACATCGGCGTGGCTGTTTCGCAGGTTACCGCCATCTGCCAGGTGCAGTTGCGCTCCCTGCCGCCCGGCTCGGTGCCACCGTTCATCATTCAGTACAACGCCTCCGCTGTTCCCATTCTGCAGTTGGGAGTCAGCGGCAAGGGCCTTAACGAGCAGCAGTTGAACGACGTGGCCAGGGTCAACATCGGCGTGCAGTTGGCCACCATCGAGGGGGCGCAGACGCCCTTTCCCTACGGCGGCAAGTCGCGCCAGATTCAGGTGGACATCGACCTGCCCGCGCTCCAGGCCAAAGGGCTCTCGCCCGCCGATGTAGTCAACGCCGTCAATGCGCAGAACCTGATCGTTCCCTCCGGCACCATGAAGATCGACCGCACCGAATATGCGGTCGAGACCAACTCCGCCCCGCTCATCGTCGATGAACTGAACAACCTTCCCATCAAGGCGGTGAACGGCGCGGTGATCTACATCCGCGACGTGGCCCACGTCCGCGACGGCAACCCGCCGCAGACCAATATCGTGCGCGTGGACGGCAAGCGAGCCATCATGATGTCCGTCATGAAGACCGGCTCGGCCTCCACGCTGGACATTATTGCCGGCGTGCGCGCCAAGCTGGAGAGCATCAAGGACCAACTGCCCCCGCAACTGACAGTCAGATATCTTTCCGATCAATCGATATTTGTCCGCGGCGCCATCAATGGAGTGGTCCGCGAGGCCATCATCGCCGCCTGCCTCACGGCCATCATGATCCTGGTCTTCCTGGGCAGTTGGCGCTCCACGTTCATCATCGCGGTCTCCATCCCGCTTTCGATACTGTGTTCGCTCAGCATCCTCGCCATGCTGCACGAGACCATCAACATCATGACCCTGGGCGGGTTTGCGCTGGCCGTCGGCATCCTGGTGGACGACGCTACGGTCGCCATCGAGAACATCAACCGCTATCTTGAATCAGGCAGGGAACTGGAGCAATCCATCCTCGACGGCTCGGCGCAGATCGCCGTCCCGGCCCTGGTTTCCACCCTGGCCATCTGCATCGTTTTCGTGCCCATGTTCTTTCTGAGCGGCGTGGCCAAGTACCTGTTCGTGCCCATGGCCGAGGCGGTGGTCTTCGCTATGCTGGCCAGCTATTTTCTGTCCCGCACGCTTGTACCCACCATGGCCAAGTACCTGCTCAAGGAACACGACGACGCCGAGATCGCGAAAAAACGCGCCAGCCGCAACCCTTTCATCCGCTTTCAGAGCGGCTTCGAAGCCGGCTTTGAGAGCTTTCGCCACGGCTACCTGCGCCTGCTCACCCTGTGCGTAGACCACGCGGGAATCTTTCTCATCCTTTTCCTTGCCTTTGCCGTGAGTTCGGTGGCCTTCCTGGCGCCATGGTTGGGGCAGGATTTCTTTCCCGCGGTGGACTCGGGGCAGTTCAAGATTCACGTGCGCGCGCACACCGGCAGGCGCATCGAGGAGACGGCCGCGCTGTGCGACCGGATCGACTCCACCATCCGCGAGCAGATTCCGGCGAACGAACTCGTCACCATCCTCGATAATGTCGGCGTGCCTTACTCCGGCCTGAATCTTTCCTACTCGACCTCGGCGCCCATCGGGCCGGCCGACGCCGACATCCAGGTGCAGTTGAGCAAGGATCACCATCCCACCGCGGCTTACGTCGAGCGTCTGCGCACCATCCTTGCCCGCCAGTATCCCGGCGTTACCTTCTATGTGCTGCCGGTGGACATCGTGACCCAGATTCTCAACTTCGGCCTCTCCGCCCCCATCGACATTCAGGTTGTAGGTCCGGACCTGTATGGCAATCGCGCCCTCGCCGAGCGCATGCTCGATGAGGTGCGGTATGTGCCCGGCGCAGCCGATGCGCGCATCCAGCAGCCCTTCAACTATCCCAATCTGACCGTAAATGTGGACCGCACGCGCGCCCAGGCCATAGGTCTGACGCAGCAGAATGTAGCGCAGAGTCTGCTTGTGGCGCTCAGTGGCAGCTTTCAGACTGCCCCCAACTTCTATCTCGACCCCGGGAACGGCGTCAGCTACAACATCGCTATTCAGGCTCCGCAATATAAGCTCGACTCACTGGCCGCGCTGGAGAGTCTGCCCGTCACCGGCCTTCCTGTGACCCAGCCGGCCAACATCGCCGCTGTGCCCGGCGCTGCCTCAACCACCGCTCCCGGCGCTCCCGTTCCAACTCAGATTCTGGGTAACCTGGCGTCCATCACCCCCGGCGCCGAACTGGGCACGGTGAGCCACTACAACGTGCAGCCGGTCATTGACGTCTATGCCAACGTGGATGGAACCGACCTGGGCACCGTCACCCGCAGGATGGAAGAGATCATCGCCGAACACAAATCCGAGCTGCCGCGCGGCTCGCACTTCACCCTGCGCGGCCAGAGCGAAACCATGAAAGCGTCTTACATCGGCCTGCTGGCTGGACTGGCGTTTTCAATTCTGCTGGTCTATCTGCTGATCGTGGTGAACTTCCAGTCCTGGCTGGATCCATTCCTCATCATCTCGGCGCTGCCGGCGGCGCTGGCCGGGATCGTCTGGTTTCTCTTCCTCACCAACACGCGGCTCAGCGTGCCGGCGCTCACCGGCGCCATCATGTGCATGGGGGTGGCCACGGCCAACTCCATCCTGGTGGTGAGCTTTGCCCGCGAGGAGTTGGAAGTCCTGGTGGGCGACGCGCGCAAGGCCGCGCTGAATGCCGGCTTTGTCCGCCTGCGCCCGGTGCTGATGACCGCCCTGGCCATGATTCTCGGCATGGCGCCCATGGCGCTGGGCCTGGGCGAGGGCGGCGAGCAGAACGCCCCGCTGGGCCGCGCCGTCATCGGCGGGCTGTTGCTGGCCACCGTGGCCACGCTCTTTTTTGTGCCGGCATTTTTCTCTCTGGTCCACGGCTGGCTGGAACGCCGGCGCAAGACGGCCCGCGACATCGCCCTGGCCGGAACATTTGATGAGTTTGACGAGCTTTCGGAGTAATTCTTTATGAGCAACGAATCCAATCCGAACCCGCAGTCCTCGCACGGCCACGGGAGCGCGCCCCAACAGAAGCCCATCTCGCCCGGCAAGGCCCTGGCGGGCGTGGCCATTGTGCTGGTCGTTGCAGGCGCCCTGGCGGGCTGGGGCATTTTGAACCGCATGCGCGCCGATAAGGCGCTGGCCGTCCGCACCACGGAGTTGGCCGCTCCCTCGGTCATCGCCGCGAACCCCAGGCTGGGCGCGCCGGTGGATAGCTTCGTACTCCCCGGCAACGTGACCGCCTGGACGGATTCGCCCATCTACGCGCGCACCTCCGGCTACCTCACGCGCTGGTACTTCGACATCGGCGCCAGGGTTGGTAAGGGCGCGCTGCTGGCCGAGATCGCCACTCCCGAGCTGGACCAGCAACTGGCCCAGGCCGAGAGCGACCTGGTGACCGCCCAGGCCACCGCCAACAACGCCCGCATCCAGGCCGAGCGCTATACGGGGCTGGTTCAATCCAACGCCGTCTCCCGGCAGGACACCGACATGTTTGTGAACCAGGCCGCGGCCACGGCGGCGGCGGTCAAGTCCGCGCAGGCCAACGTCGAGCGGCTGCGCGAGCTGCAATCGTTCGAGAAGGTCTATGCGCCCTTTGATGGGGTGGTCACCGCCCGCAACATCGATACCGGCCAGTTGATCGACACAGGCGCGGCCAAGGAACTCTTCCGCATGCAAGCCATCCAGACCCTGCGCGTCTACGCCAACCTGCCGCAGCTCTACTCACAGACCGTGAAGCGCGGCTCCAAGATCGGCCTGACCTTTGCCGAACACGCGGGCAAGACCTACCAAGGGACTCTGGTGCGGACCGCCGACGCGATCGACCCGGCCAGCCGCACGCTGCTGGTGGAGATCGACGTTGATAACCGCGCCGGCGAGCTGCTGCCCGGTTCGCTGGCCCAGGTCCACTTCAAGACACCGCCCGCCGGCCCCAGCTTGATCGTGCCCGCCGCGGCGCTCATCTTCCGCAAAGAAGGGCTGCGCGTGGGCATCGTGGTCAACGGCAACGTCGCGCATCTGGTTCCGGTGGTCATCGGCGAAGACGACGGCGCCAACGTGCAGATCATTAACGGGCTCGGCGCGGAAGACAGGGTCATCCAGGACCCGCCCGACTCGCTCATCGAGGGCGAAAAGGTGTTTGTGGAGAGCCCCGGCAAAGCCGCCGATGCGGGAGGCAAGTAGCGATGCGCGTGCTTTCGCTCGATACAGCCCGCCGGCATGTTGTTCGCGCCGTCCGCCGCGGCGGATTTGCCGCATTGCTCGGGCTCGGGCTGCTGGCCGGCTGCAAGCCCGTCGGACCGAACTACAACCGCCCGGGCTACGAAGCGCCGCCGGCCTACAAGGAGACAGGCGCGGCCACGGTGATCGTGCCGCCGCCTAATCCGGCTGGAGGCGGCTGGCAGCCGGCCACGCCCTCCGACGGCATGCTGCGCGGCAAATGGTGGGAAATCTACCAGGACCCGCAACTCAATCAGTTGGAAGAGCGCATCGAAGCGAATAACCAGACCCTGCGCCAGGCGCTGGAAACTTACCTGGCCGCGCGCGACCAGGTGAAGGCGGCCAGATCCGCTCTCTATCCCACGCTCTCCGCCGGGAGCGCCGGCTCGCGCAACGGTATATCGACAAATGGACCTTCCTTCTCAGCCGGCAGACCCACCACCTACAGCGATTTCGCGCTGACCGGCCAGGCAAGCTGGGAACCGGACTTCTGGGGCCGCATCCGCCGCACCGTCGAAGCCGCCCGCGAAAACGCCCAGGTCAGCTCCGCGGAGATGGCCAACGTGGACCTGAGTCTTCATGCCGAAATGGCCGCCGACTACTTCCAACTGCGCGGCCTGGATTCCGAGATCAAGCTGCTGAACGAGACGGTCGCCGACCTGGAGCGGCAGCTCGATCTTACCCAGCGCCTTTTTGCCGGCGGGATCGGCACCGAGGCGGACGTGGCCCAGGCCAGGACGCAGCTCGAGACGGTGCGCGCGCAACTGATCGACGTGGGCGTGGCGCGCGCCCAGTATGAGCACGCCGTGGGCACCATTGCCTATTACAAACTGCCGGAGTTCAGCATTCCGCCGTCGCCGCTCGATCTGCCTCTGCCCAAGATTCCTCTGGGCGTGCCTTCGCAACTGCTGGAGCGCCGCCCGGACGTTGCCGCCGCCGAACGCCGCGCCGCCGCCGCGAACGCGCAGATCGGCATCGCCGTCAGCGCCTTCTATCCCACCGTCACTCTGGGCGGAACAGGCGGCTTTGAAAGCGTCAACATCGGTACCTTGATTCAGGGACCAAGCGCGCTATGGACTCTGGGCGGGCAGGCCGCGCAACTGCTCTTTGACGCCGGCCAGCGCCACGCCCTCACCGATCAGGCCCGCCACGCCTACGAGGCCCAGGTCTCCGCTTACAAGAGCGCCATCTTCCTGGCCTTTGAAGACGTTGAGGATCAGCTCTCCGGACTCCGCATTCTTGAGCAGGAGTCGGGGGTGGAGCAGAAGGCGGTCGAGTCAGCGCAACATTCCCTCGACATTTCCAATCAGCGCTACAAGGGCGGCGTCACCAGCTATCTTGAGGTGCTGACGGCCGAGACTGCGTTGCTCCAGAACCAGCGCACGGCCATCAATCTTCAGACGAGGCAGTTTGTGGCCAGCGTGGGTTTAGTCCGCGCCCTGGGCGGCGGCTGGGACGCGAGCCAGTTGCCGAAGTAATCGAGACAAGGGAATAGGAAATAGGGGACTAGTCCCTATTCCCTGTTCCCTGTTTGATTACATCCTGCCGCAAATGACTGAACGCCGCCGGGGGCACATCGACCAGCGGCAGGGCCGGGCCTTCCCAAAGCAGCCGCGGCGAGCCCTGGCTGGCGGAGTGCAGGCCTTCCAGATGAAACGTATGTTTGCCGGCGCGCAGCCCGAGCGAGCCGCGATCGTAGCGCATCGCGTTGCCTTGCGAACCGCAGACCTGGGCAAAGGCCGGGCCGGTTTTGGCCACTTCCACGCCGTCGATCACGAGCCGCGCGCCATCCCGGGCCAGCAGATGGAAGGTGTAGCCGCCATCGGCGGGAATGTCGATGAGACCGTCCCACGCGGCAGCGTATCGCGTAAAGCCTTGAGGGTCGGCGCGGAGGTTGGGCGATTCGCCGCTGAAGACCGAGTGCTCGGCGGCCAGGTTGGGCAGTTCGGTCCATTCTCCGGGATAGATCTGCCAGGTGAGGCCGGGCAGCGTGGGGCTTAGTACGCTTGCGGCGTCGTGCCATTTGGCCACAACCACCACTCCCTGCGCGGCCCAGTCCTGGCGGACCGAATCCCGGTTCCCTTGCTGGTCCTCGACGTGAAGCAGCACTCTGAATCGGCCCGAACCGTCGAGTTGGGTGCCATCGGCGTCGGGGAAGCGATGGCGCACGCGGCGGCCGCGGGCTCGAGTTCCGTCGCCAAAGAGCCAGGTATACTGTGCGCCTGGCGAGGATTGCGCGGTGAAGGTGACTATCTCACCCGGCGCAAAGACGGGCGGATCGAATGTAAACGCCGCCACCGGGTTGTGGCTGGGGGTAAAGTGAGCTGCAGCAGCGCCGCTGGAGACCGCCAGCGGCAGGTCAGCATCAGTGGCCGCGCGGGTCTGGCCGTACTTCACATTGTCGAAGGTCACGTCCGCTACGTCGCCCATCATCGTGGAATCGGCCAGCGGCGGCTGGTCCAGCGCCCAGATATTGCGGAAGGCGAATCCACGCAACCCCGGGTACTCCTGCTCCATCTGCGCCAGCGAGTACCAGTTGTCCAGAAACAGGTTCTCGAAGGTGAAGTTGGAGTGATCGCCCTTGGCGCCGTCCGCGCCCCAGAAGCCGAACAGGCCGAAGGTCTGGCCGCAGGCGCCGATGCCGGCGTGGAGAATGTCGGAGTCGCGCAGGGTAAAGTTGCGCGAGTTATAAGTCTTGCGGGGCCAGCCGGCGCGCACGACATTCGAGATGCTGGTCGAGAGCTCGCTGTGCTCGATGAGGATGTTCTGCACGTCGTGTCCGGGATGGAGCATCTCCTCGTCGGTGTAGCCGTCCCAGTTGCCCTGCATGGAAAAAACGTCGTCCGAGGAGCGCAGGAAGGAGTCGCGCACGATGGCGTCGCCGCCGCCCAGCCAGTCCATTCCGTCCTGGTTGGCGTTGCCGGGGTTGCCGCCGATCACGCGCAGATCGTCGTATGTGAACCCGGTTGAATCCTTCATCTGGATGGACCAGGTCCGCGAGCGGACGATGCAGGTCAGCCCGTCGATCTCCACGTTGCGGGCTTCGAGGGCGCCAATGCAGTGCCAGTCGGGCTTCTGCATCCAGCCCTCGTCGCTGTTGGGGTCCTGGGGTCCGTCATAGACGATGGTTCCGCGGCCCAAAACTTTTACATTCTCAACTTTCCATAGGTTGAGGCTGCCGAAGAAGTAGGAGCCGGGCGCCAGGTAGAGGGTCTCGCCGCTTTTGGGATTGAGGCTTCCGCGGTAGACCCCCGGCTGATAGTCATGAATCTTTGGGTCGCGCGGCAGAGGCGGCGGCGGCGATCCCGCAAACAGAAAGAGCATCCGTGCGTGGTTGAGGAAGTCGCCGGGCCGGGAGATGGAGAGCTTGGCCGGCCCTGCGAGCCGGAAGCGGATGGTCTGGCCCTGCCGCGTGGGGCGCAGACCCAGTCGCCAGGGCTGGATGTCCACGCCGCGGTCCCAGAAGCCCGGCTCGGTGGCGGTGATGGCAATGTCCACGGGGCCGGTCACGTCGAAGCTGACATATTCATAACTCGCGGCGGCGTGGGCCACTTCCACCGGCTGGCCGTTCACGGTGACGGTGAAGGCCGTGGAGCGCATCTCGGCGGGGACCGGCGCGGCCTGAACCCGGGAGGCGGCGTGGGCGGCGGCGGGAAGCGCGAGAACAGCCACGAGCAAAAGACGAAGAGACAAAAGATCGACACCCCGGCGCGGAGGCGCAATTGAAACCAATGTAGCAGGAGGAACGCAGGCCAGGAACGTGCGGTCTACATTCCGGCGCAGAGAACGGCCGGGAACGGAACCGGGGTGTAGATCATCGCTCGCATCAATTAACATTCCGCGAGGATCTGCCGGAGAGCCGGCGCTGGGAGTCCGGATCGCTCCACAAGCTCTTTGAGTTCGCTTGCCAACTGGTTCATTTCATCGGGGGCCTGGGAACAATGCCAGCCGCCGCCGATCTCAGCATATTTGGTAGAAAGAAAAACCCGGAACAGGCCGACCAAAATGAATCGCGGAAGCTTGTAGAACACTACCTGGGCGCGAGGAACGATGCGGCGTCCTGTGGCGCGCAGCACCTGCAGCGTCTCGCGCATGGAATCAACCAGCAGACGCAGATCGCTTTTGCAACGGGCCAGGGCGTAGGTATCGCATCCGTGCTTGAGGATGAGCATTGCGAAAGGCCCAACCATCGCCGCGTGATTGGCCAGCCAGTCGGGCATGTGCAGCTCTGATCTTGCCTTGAGTCCAGCGCGGTTGAGGATGCCGATCAGGCGCGTGAGCCTTGGAGTAACAGCGCCATTGGCTTCGCCGAAGGGCGTTGAAGCTCCTTTGACGCGCATGGCCCTCACCAGGCTGCCCTCGCGCCTGCCTCCGGCGAAGGCGAAGCCCAGCAGAACGCGATCCGCCCCCAGTTTTGCAACCCACTCTTCGGGACCCAAAACTGTGTTGACCATGAATACCACGCATGGTGAAGCATTCTGAGCGAGCGCCGGCAGGAGTTCCCCCACCTGATTTTTGCGAACGGCGACAAGAATGTAGTCATAGATATCCGTGGGCTCCAGGTGGTCAATGAAAGGCAATCTGGTCACGGTCCGTGCGCCGTTGAGCGGGTTCTCAATTTCGAGACCCCGTTCAATCAGTTCCCGGCATCGAGCGGGGCGAACCAGAATGGTGACGTTGAAACCGGCCCGGTGCAATTCGGCGGCACAGACGGAACCGTTGACCCCGGCTCCGACGACGAGAATGCGCGAAGATTCGTCACTCATGAGAATCTCGAATCATACGATTTACCTGAATTGTATGGCATATTCAGAGTTTCCGTATTGTGGAAAGCGACCGTTTCAACACGATTCGTAATGCAGGGAGGGCATCTGAGGCTCGTTATATTCTTTCACCCATCGAGGCCTGCTCGCGGAGGCGAGCTGGATGGTTCCTGGAGGGGGGAGGCAGCTTTTCGCTCCCAGTTCGCGCCTCAGCAATATGGCATCCGCTGAGAAGAATTGCCGGCGAACCATTGAAGCAAGACCCGCTTTCAGAAATCAAGAAAGCGGGTCCAGCGGAGCGAGGGCTGATTTACGACGCCTGTTTCCGGAAACTCTGGATGTAGATCCAAATCAGCTCGAAGAGCATTGGCCAGAAGATCACCATCAATACCGGCCATCCAGATCTTGTCTCTATCTTCCCTGGGGCGTCGCTGTAAACGACGAGAGCCAATGCCGCGTTGGCGAGATAGGCTGTGTTGAGACCGGCAAGGCACGCCCTGGTAGGAGCGATGCGGCTTCGGCGCATGAACAGAATTACGGCGCTGGCGATCATGATGCCGAAGCCCAGGCCCAAGACCGAGAAGCGCTGCCATTCGCTGGTTCCAGCAAGATGCAACAGAAATGGCGTCTCGACCGCGATTGTGCCGGCAATCGACAAGCAGGCGGCGCTCCAAAGCAGGCGCCGTCCAATCGCCGTCGAAAGCTGTGTTGAAAAAAGCGCGCGCAGCCGCAGCCAAATCATCGGAAATGCAAGAAAGGACGGAGCACCGGCTAGAAAGTGCCACCAGTTGCCCTGATTGCCCGGAACCCGCAGCATCACTGCGTCCAAAGGTGAGGTGTCCAGCGCAAATGGAAGGAATACGACAACTCCTGCCGATAGCCAGATCAGTAGCGCGAGAAGATTAAACCATGCGGGACCTCGCCCTTCTTTCGGGTGAGCCGCTCCGTTGTGAACTGCAGTTGGGGAATGATTCACTACGATAACCTCCAGCAAAACTACGCAGAGCGGCTTGCCAAGGTTCCAAAATTTGTGCAGTGAGTATTCCGGCAAAATGTTGCGGCTCGAAGGAAGGTGTGAGGCGGGCAGGCCGGAATGGATGAGACAACGTGAGGACCAAATCCTATTGCCCATCGAGGCCTGCTGATACAGGCTTTTCGGATAGTCTTGCGACAGGCAGACTCCCGGTCCGATTCAGGCCGATACAATATTTTCTCTCCTCATCCGTTTACCATAACTGGGTCGAGAATCCCTGCGCTCATCGCTGACTCGCCTATTCCAGCTCTTTCGGAGGCAATGAAATGACCATCAACCCTATCGACAATTCGCAACGAACGGCTGCAAAAGTGGTGGGTTTTGCTTACCTGATCACCTTCGCGCTCGTGGTCTACGTTCACTATGGCATCATCTGGCGTCTGACCACCGGCAATGCCGCGGAGACCGCTCGCAATATCCTGGCGCACGAACAATTCTTTCGCACCGGCATCGCCTTGAATATCCTTTACTGCGCTGGCATCTTCGTGTTGCTCACGGCCCTCTACGTGGTTCTCAAGCCGGTCAACAAGGGCCTTGCCTTGCTGGCGGCCTTCTGGTGGCTCGTTTGGGCCTTCATGTGGCTGCTCATGTCGCTCAATCTCTTTGACGCTCTGCGGCTCCTCCGTGGCGGCCAATCCTGGCAAGCCTTTGAGCCGGCGCAATTGCAGGCCTTTGAGCCGGAGCGATTGCAGGCAATGGCTAGCTTCACTCTCCACACCAGTTTCGACCGCTACTATATTGGCTTGCTGTTTTGGGGATTGGCATCCACAGTCTGTGCCTGCCTGTGGTTCAAGTCCCGCTATATCCCGCGGACTCTGTCTGCCTTCGGCGTCGTCTCGTCAGCATTTGCCGCGGTGTGCTCCTTCGCACTCTTCATCAATCCCGCCTTCGACAAGATCGTAGGCCTGGGGTGGTTCGATACGCCGATAGGTCTCTTCGATTTAGCACTGAGTTTCTGGCTTCTATTCAAGGGATTGAAGCCGCCTCGGGCAGCCGAAGCCCGAGCACAGGCCGGCGAAGACTAGATGCCTTCGCCCATGGAAACGTACTCGCGCATGCGCGCCAGTCTCTTGCGGTAGGCGGCGCGCTCGGCCTCCTCGGTGGCGAAGGGTTCGGCTGGCTGCGGCTTGCCGCCGAGCTGCTTTTCCATCTCCTCGACGCGGGCTGAGAGGGCGATGAGCGCGTCCGAGAGCGGGTCCTTGATGTCGTGGGGATCGGTAATGAGCACGCGCTCGCCGTTGCGATAGACGATGTGCGCCGGAACGCCCACGACGGTCGAGTTGGGGGGCACGTCATCGAGCACCACCGAGCCGGCGCCCACGCGCGAGTTCTCGCCGATGGTGACGTTGCCCAGCAGGTTGGCGTTGTTTCCGACAAAGACACCGTCGCACAGCGTTGGGTGGCGCTTGCCGTGGCCCTTGCCGGTGCCGCCCAGGGTCACGCCCTGGTACATGGTCACGTCGTTGCCCACGATAGCGGTTTCGCCGATCACCACGCCGGTTGCGTGGTCGATGAAGAGCCGCCGCCCAATCAGCGCGCCGGGATGAATATCCACGCCGGTGAAGAAACGCCCGACCTGGGAGAGCAATCGCGCCGTCAGCCGCAGCTTTGCGCCCCAAAGCGCGTGCGAGACGCGGTGAATCCAGACGGCCCAGAGGCCGGGATAGCAGAGAAAGACCTCCAGCGGCGAGCGCGCAGCCGGGTCGCGCTCCAGCACGGAGTCGATGTCTTCGCGGATGCGGGCAAACACTGACATTAGAGCGGGTCTTGCAACAACGGTATCAGAGCCAGCGAACGTTGGGGGCCGGCGGAACGGAATCCGCCCCGCCGGCCATTGAACCGTTTACACCGCAATCGCTTCGACCGGCAGGGCCAGGGCCTGCTGGCGCAGCGGCTCGAAGAGAATGCTGGAGAGATAGCGCTCGCCGAAGTCGGGCAGCACAACCACGATCAGCTTGCCCGAGTTCTCCGGCCGCGCGGCCACTTTGAGCGCCGCGGCCAGCGCCGCGCCCGAGCTGATGCCCACAAACAGGCCTTCCTCCAGCGGCAGCCGCCGGGCCGCCGCGACCGACTCGTCGTTGGTCACCTGGACGACCTCGTCGACGAGTTTGGTGTCGAGCACGCCGGGCACAAAGCCCGCGCCGAGACCCTGAATCTTGTGCGGTCCGGGCTTGCCGCCGGAAAGCACGGCACTATCCGCAGGCTCCACGGCGATGGCCTTGAACCCCGGCTTGCGCTCCTTGATGTATTTGGCCACGCCGGTGATGGTGCCGCCGGTGCCCACGCCACTGATAAGAATGTCCACCTTGCCGTCGGTATCGTTCCAGATCTCCGGGCCGGTGGTGGTGTAGTGGATGGCAGGGTTGGCGGGGTTGTCGAACTGCTGCAGAATATATCCGTTCGGCGTCTTGGCGAGAATCTCCGCGGCCTTGGCGATAGCGCCCTTCATGCCGTTGGGGCCGGGGGTGAGCACGATCTCGGCGCCGAAGGCGAGGATCACTGTGCGCCGCTCCAGGCTCATGGTCTCCGGCATGGTCAGGATGATGCGATAGCCCTTGACGGCGGCTACAAAGGCCAGGGCGATGCCGGTGTTGCCGCTGGTGGGCTCGATGAGCACGGTCTCGCCGGGCTTGATCTTGCCGGCCTTCTCGGCGGCGTCGATCATTGCGAAGCCGATGCGGTCCTTTACGCTCGAAACGGGGTTCTGGCTTTCCAGCTTGGCTACGACGGTAGCGGGCAACCCGGCCGCCACTTTGTTCAGCCGCACCAGCGGGGTGCGGCCAATGATTTCAGTTACATTCGCGGCAATGCGCGCCATGATGATCTCCTTTTCCGGGACGCGATCCCAGACGGTTCTGTTCTGTAAGGAAGGATTCGAGTGATTTGACGGGGAAGAGTGCTCTTGAACCAAGCGCACCTCTGCGTCGCAATGGACACCAAGGCGGTGTTAGCGACATCGACGCATGAGTAGAGCATAAAACATAAGTGCCGTTTGTGGCAAGCAAAAGTTCAGGCGGGTGCCAAATCAGGAAGCGCGGCCCGTCCGTCGAGCTGCATCATCAGCCCTCGGGATTCCACAAAAGACCTATCGTCTCTTGATTATGCACGATGGACAATAAAGATCGCCCCATCAATTGCGCTGGGAAACTCCGGACTCACAAAGCTGTCATCCTGAGCGCAGTGAAGTCGAAGGACCTGCGAATGCTTCTTCTAGCCCTGAGAGTGACCTGAATACCTCTGTAGAACTGTGTACCGGGTGCCCCATTCTTTCCGCGTTCCTTTTTGACACAAACACGGTTCTCGGCGATGTTGCGAAGGATATCGCTGTTACCGCTTCCGGCACACTGGTCGGCTGGCGGTGCCGAGCAGAATTCCAATGACGGAAGGTGAGAGGAGGGACAAGTGTCGGAAAGATTGACGATGAGCGCTCTCTATGAGGCGGGCTAGGCAAGGACGGCAGCGAATTGCCCGGCTTTTCCGTCGCGTATGTTGGCATTTTCGGCGCAAACCCAAACCTTCTCTTGGCCTTGCAATCTACCTCACGAGCGATTTAATTGCAGGGATTCTGGATCGAAAAGGGAGATTCCAGCTCAAGAACATCGGCCTGCAAGATCGGCAACGATCTGAGTGGTGCGTTACTTTAGTGCAGTGTACAAACGTAACTTGACTTCTTTCAGCTCAAACGTTTTATCTTTGTGCTACAAGTTCAAACATTTCACCTGCATGCTGCAGTTGCACGAATGCAATTTTAGGCGAGAAGTGGCCTCATAAATGCACGTGCTGCTTTGCCAGCGGTTTGATCCCGGTTTTGATCGCTGTCTTTTAGGTTAGTTGTCTCGGCAGGATCCCACCTTAGAGCGGAACCAGGATAGCTATGCCCTTGGGAACAGTCTTGAGAATTATGAGGCATTTTCCCTTTGCCGCCCGCGATACCGGATAAGGAGCTATAACCATCTCTTCCCATTGCTCCTCGCGCTCTAGGCTGCGGCTCGATCCAAATCCCAGAAGTCCCTCGGCCGGAATGGCCCATTCAGAAACAGCAGATCGGGCAATTCCTGTCTACACAACTCATCCTGAAGTTCAACCCGAAGGAGAAAGTGAAAGAAGATGACAAAGTTTACTCCCCTATCGTTAGCCCTGCCGCTCATCGCGCTGGGCTTGCTGGCCGTTCAGTCGGCCTCCTCGCAAATAACATTGCCAGTAAACACGGCATTATCAAACACCTCAACAAATCCGGCCAATCCAAGCGACGGCGGAGTCATGTGGTGCATAGGAGACGGCTCGGCAACGCTGCCGTCAGGATATCCTACCGGTGCTCTCGGGTGGTCAGGCAATCCTATTCTGACACATTCAAACTCCGGGACTCCCAATGGTGGGGAATTAGGCAACCAAGGGCTGACCACATCTTTTGACGCCTCAGATCCTTATGATGTGTATGCCATCTACAACGACTTCTGGAATTCCACTACGTCCACTTCGAGCATCGGATACTCCTCCGGCGACTCGTGCGAGTTGTTCTACTACAACACCGGCAACCCTGGGCAGTTTACGATCACTTATGACCCGGCCCCCCCGGTCGCAATCGCGGAGGAGGCAACCTGGGCCCAAGGTAACACAGGCAGCTTCCCTTGGTATGGGAACAACCCATACAGCGGCAGCATCACGGACGGCGGACCCACCAGATACATGTTGGAGTTCAAGGGCTGTCAGTGGGACAACAACAGTTGTACGACGGGCTCGGCAACGTTGACCGCGACTTCTAAGCCTACGTCGCCGGACTGGAACGTTTTCCCCCAACAGCTTTCCGCCGTTACCAGTATTCCTTCCACCTGGAACATCGAGTTCAACACTAATAACCCGGCTGGCAGCCCGGCTTGGAACCCCGACGCAAAAGATGGCTCGCAGATCTGGGACGCCTCGTACGACATCTGGTTCGACAAGACTGGCCAAACTGACATAGGAATTGCTCCTTACGGCAGTGTCCGCGGCCAGGACGATGGTCTCGAGATCATGGTTTGGATGAACAGCAACAGCAGCTACATCGATGCACCCTTTTCAGCACCGAACCAGCCACCAGCCAACGCGAATACGGGGTACGCCCAACCGAGCGGCTGGCCGCGCGAAGCGGTGGAAATCAATGGCGTGATTTATGACGTGTGGACCTCCCGGCTGAACAATCCCTACTTCGGTTATACCAGCAGTACAGTCGTAAAGGGAACGGGGTATGCAACCGCACCGGGCTATGAACCATATAAATGCACGACTCTCCCGGGCGCGACCTGCGGCATCGAATGGAATGTTGTTTCCTTTGTAGCACAGGCCGGCTACCGGAACAATGCAATGAACCTGGACGCCAAGGTCTTTACGGATTACATCCTGGGAATCGACGACGGCCTTTGGTTGAATAGGACCACGACGCCTGTGAACGATGGAGGGAGCGCATCCGATACGAGCAGGGTTATCGGAGCGCCGGGCGCCGGCAGCATTGGCGCCCTTGCATGTCCTGACACATCCATGGGTAACCAGCAGGTAAACCCCGTTCCCGGTAGTCAAGCACAAGCATGCCTCAGCCCGGATTGGTATCTCATGTCCGTCCAGACCGGTTTTGAGACTTGGAAAGGCGGCTCAGGGCTGCAGACGGATTCGTTTCAAGCCCACGCTTACACAACCTCGACCGCCGTGCAGTCCGGCCTCAGCGCTGGTTACCAGAAGCCAGTCGTATTCTGGAACGCACCATTCTGGGTCGATTACACAGGCTGCGAAGCAACCTATCAACCAGGTGCTAACGACTCAGTGACATTTACCATCACCGGGTTGAACTTTGCGACCGGCCAAAACGAAACGGAGGGGCCCTACAACATGGTGTTAGACACCTCGACGGGGCTTTTCACATACGAACTGCCAGCACAGTACCCCATCCATGGGCAGGCGACCATCAATTTCACGTCGAGCTGCGAATCCAATCCGGCACCCCTTACACTCTTCATCGATCCGAGCGGGCAAGTGTTTTATTCGGACGGCAAGACCCCGGCCTCGGGCGCCACTGCTACGCTCCTTTACTCGCCTTCCAACTCCGCAAGCGGGCCGTTCGAGCCCGTGCCCAATCACAACATTGGTTTGATAAATGGCCCTGTCATGGAACCCGACGACAACACACTCAACGCGATGCCTACGAGCCAATACGGAGCCTACGGATGGGACGTGAAGCCGGGTTATTACGAAGTGAGCGCCGGGATGCCTGGTTGCGCCACCGTCACTTCTCCAGTGCAGGACGTTGTGAACACTCCGATCAATAACCTCAACCTGGTGCTTTCCTGCGCGCCGCCGCCTTTACCGAAGGCGAGCACTCCCGGCACGCCTAAGGGTCTGACGGCTACCGCCGTCTCGAGCTCGCAGATCAATCTCAGTTGGAACGCGGTTCCGCCGCCAAATGGCGCTTCCGTGACCTACAGCGTGTATGCAGCTTACCCGCCGACCAATGTGCTCGCTGTGATCGCCAGTGGATTGACTGGAACCAGCTACCAGGTCACCGGCCTCAAACCCAACACCATCTACACCTTTACGGTCGTGGCCGTCGATGCGAGCGGGGCTTCGCCTCAATCTCCATACGCCAGCGCAACCACCCAGGGCAGCGCGTCCGGCAATTGCCATGTCACGTATACCGTTACCAACGCGATCCCCGGCGTCACCAACGGATTGACGGTGGACATCAACATCCAAAACACCGGCAAGACGGCCATCTATCCCTGGACTCTGGGATGGACATTCCCTGGGAATCAGAAGATCAACTACGCGTGGAATGTCAACGAATCGCAGACCGGCGAGAAAGTATCGATGTCAAGCATAGCCTCGTGGGAGTCCATTCCAGCGGGATCAACCCTGACCGGCGCCGTCGGATTCAATGGCACCTACACGGGCGCGAACACCAACCCAACCGCATTCACCCTCAACGGACTGCCCTGTAAATAGATCGGCATTCCTGAAGAATCGTTCATGAGCCAACAACCGATCCCGTGTGGGGCTGGCCGCAAGGCTGGCTTCCACACGGGATCTTCTCTCCTGCTCTGGCGGGTGTCCATTGTCTGGCTCAGCCGAGCGGGAGAGCCGGGTACACCAGAGCCTGCCTAAAGGTCTTGAACCAGAGACCCGGGAGTACACAACCTGCTGGGTACACCTCGCCGCTGTGCCGAAGGCGTCCTGAGCGAAGCCGAAGGACCTGCGATTGGCCCACAGTTGAATCACGCCCCTTCCAACTGCACCATCAGCTCTTCCCACTCGGCGGTGAGGGCGGTTAACTGGCTGCGGAGGTCCTCGGCCAGCGCGGAGAGCCGCTGCGTCTCGGCGGCGGAGACGTAGACACCCAGTAGCTCCTCGGTGTGGGCAAGCGAAGCCTCGATGCGCGGGACTTCTTCTTCCAGAAAAGCGCAGCGCTCCTCCATCTGCTTCTGCCGGATGGGATTAAGGCGGCGGGGGCGGTCCTTCGCGGCTTCGGCCTTACCCTCAGCCCCATTGCCGTTCTTCGCGACAGGCTCCGGAGGCCTTGCCTTTGCGACACTCTCCACCAAAAGGCTGCCGTCTGCAAGACTTTTCCAGCGCAGATAGTCCTCGTAATTGCCTTCGTGGCTGGTCACAGCGCCGCCCTCCACTTCGAGGACGCGCGTGGCCAGCCGGTCGATGAAGTAGCGGTCGTGGGAGACGAAGACCACCGTGCCGCTGAAGGCGGCCAGCGCCTCCAGCAGCACATCCTTGGCGCGCATATCCAGGTGGTTGGTGGGCTCGTCAAGAAGCAGAAAATTCGACGGCGAAACCAGAATCCGCGCCAGGGCAAAGCGGTTGCGCTCGCCGCCCGAGAGCACACCGAGCGGCTTGAAGACATCGTCGCCGCTGAACAAGAAACAGCCCAGCAGCGACCGCAGCTCGCCTTCGGGCACTTTGATGGCGGCGCGGCTGATGTCGTCCAGCATGCGCGCTTCGCCATCGAGCGCCTTGTACTGGTCCTGCGCGAAGTACTCGCAGACCACGTTGTGGCCCAGGCGCACCGAGCCGGCCGTGGGCGCTTCCATGCCGGTAAGCAGGCGGATCAGCGTGGACTTGCCCGCGCCGTTGACGCCCACCAACGCCACGCGGTCGCCGCGGTCGATTCTGAAGCGCACATGGTTGAGCACCAGCTTGGGGCCATAGCTCTTCGAGAGTCCCTCAGCCTCCGCCACCATGCGCCCCGAGGGCGCCGGCTGGGGAAACTTGAAGTGAATCGCCGGTTCCTCTTCGGGAATCTCGATGCGCTCGATTTTTTCCAGCTCTTTAATGCGGCTCTGAACCTGCTTGGCCTTGGTGGCCTGATAACGGAAGCGGTTGATGAAGGCCTGCAGATGCTCGATCTGCTCGCGCTGGTTGCGATAAGCCGCTTGTAACTGCGCACGCCTCTCATCCTTCTGCTCGAGATATCTGGTGTAATTGCCCTGATAGATAGTCAGCCGCTTGTTCCATATCTCCGCGATCCGGTCGATGGTTACATCGAGGAAATACCGGTCATGGGAGATAAGAATATAGCCGAAGGGATAACTCCTGAGATAGTCTTCGAGCCAGTTGCGGGTTTCCAGGTCCAGGTGGTTGGTGGGCTCGTCCAGAAGGAGAAGATTCGGTTTGGCCAGCAGCAGCTTAGCCAGCGCGATGCGCATCTGCCAGCCGCCCGAGAACTCATCGGTCTGCCGCGTCCAATCCTCCTTGCCGAAGCCGAGGCCGGTCAGCACGCCGCCCACTTGCGCGTCCAGCGCGTAGCCGTCGAGGACGTGAAAGCGCTCCTGGAGCATGGAAAAACGCTCCGCGGCCGACTCATACTCCGGTCCGGCGTGTTCCAGCTCAGCCAACTGCGCACCGAGCCGCTCGATCTCCCGCTCCATCTCGCGCAGTTCGTCGAAGACGCTGAGGCACTCCTCGAAGACCGTCCTGCCGGTGAGCTCCAGCCCCTCCTGCGGCAGGTAGCCGATGCTCATGCCGCGGGTCTGCTGCAACTGGCCGTAGTCCAACGACGCCAGGCCGGCCAGCACCTTCATCAGCGTGGATTTGCCGGCGCCGTTGGCCCCCACCAGCGCTGTTTTTTCCTTGTTTCGGATGAGCCAATTGGCTTCAAGAAACAAGACCCGCGGCCCAAACCGCTTGCCGGCATTTTGCAGTGAGAGCATTCAGTCTATTTTCGCAGACCACCTGCGCCACCTGCGGTGGGGCCAACTGTTCGCTATTCGCTCGCATGGGCTCTTGATGTTGCCAAATGCTGCCACTTGCGGTGGAGCACTTAGCCGAAGCGTGGCTTGCGCTACGGCCGAATCTCGACCGACGTGCCCACCGGGACCAGCTTCCAGATCTCGTCGATCTCGTCGTCGGTGACAGCGATGCAGCCCAGCGTCCAATCGTAGAGCCGGTGCACCGCGCCCACCCACCCCATGCTGTTCGGGAGGCCGTGAATCATGATGGCTCCTCCGGGCGAGACGCCCAGCCTGGCTGCCCGCTCGCGGTCTTGGGCATTGGGATAGGAGACGTGCAGAGCCCGATGATAATGACTGTCCGCGTTGCGCGCGTCAATTACGTAATGGCCCTCCGGCGTACGCCCGTCGCCCTCCCGTTCCTTGGGCGCAAGGCCGCCCCGACCCAACGCCACTTTGTAGGTGCGGATCATCTTGCCCCCGGCCAGCAGCTCCAGCACGTGGTCCTTCTTCAGGATGAGCACCGAGTCGGCCTTTTGTGCTGGCGCAGGCTGCTGGACCGGCAACGTTCCAGCAGGACCGCAGAGAGCAAGAAAGATTCCCACTGTCGCCATTCGGCCGGCGATACGTGCATTGAATTGGGGAGATTTCATGCGCTCACTCTACTACATCCGCGCCGCTGATTTTGGCGCAACACCGCCCAGGCCCTACAATGATCTCCGGGCCAGGGCCTGTAGCTCAACGGTTAGAGCAGGGGACTCATAATCCCTTGGTTGGGGGTTCAAATCCCTCCGGGCCCACCATTTTATCAACAACCTGCAGCCGGTCATCGGCTAGTGGATCGCCATCCTCTCCCGCTCTCTTGCGGCAGCGCAATCTGTCGAGCCCCCACTGGCCAGGACCACGCTCGAGACAACAGAAGCCCTAACCACACACCGATCCGCGAGGACACACCCAATGACGAAATGCTCCCGTCGAGAATTCCTTTCCTGGACCGCTGCCGCAGGCGCGGCAAGCATGCTTACCCCGGTTGGTCTTGCCAGCCCGCCGCGCATCTTAGCCGGGACAGAGGCGCGCACGGCGCTGACGCCGTTTCCGCTTCACTCGGTCAGGCTGTCCGCCGGCATCTTCCGCGATGAGGCGGAGATCAATGCGCGCTACCTGGACTCCCTGTCAGTGGATCGGCTTCTGCACACGTTCCGGCTGACGGCAGGCATCTCCACCAGCGCCGTTCCGTATAAGGGCTGGGAAGACCCGACCTGCGAACTGCGCGGGCATTTTGCGGGCGGCCATTTTCTTTCCGCAGCAGCGCTGGCCTGGGCAACATCCGGCAACGATGTGCTGAAGTCGCGTGGTGACCAGCTCGTTGCCGGCCTGGCGGAATGCCAGAAGAAGATCGGCACCGGCTACCTGAGCGCCTTCCCGGCAGTGCTGTTCGAGCATCTCGCTGAGGGCAAGGACGTGTGGGCGCCCTTTTACACCTACCACAAGATCATGGCCGGGCTGCTGGACATGCACGTGCTGACTGGAAATGCGGATGCCCTGCAAATCTGCGAAGGCATGGCGAAGTGGGCGGGCGAGTATTTCTGGGGGATCAGCGCCGAACAACGCCAGCGGATGCTGCGCACCGAGTATGGCGGCATGAACGAGGTTCTGGTGAACTTGGCCGCGCTGACGAAGAAGGAAAGGTATCTGGACGCGGCGGGGATGTTTGAACAGCCATCGATTCTGGATCCGCTGGCCGACCGCCGCGATGAGTTGCGGGGGCTGCATGCAAACACGAACGTGCCGAAGATGATTGGCGCGGCGCGCCGTTACGAGCTGACCGGAGAACTCCGTTATAGAAGAATCGCCGAGTACTTTCTGGACGAGGTGCTAAGCGCGCGGAGTTACGCGATCGGCAATACGAGCCTGGATGAACACTGGAAGACGCCAGCCGGGCATCTGGAGGGAACCCTGGGCTGGACTAACGCGGAATGCTGCGTGGCCTACAACCTGATGAAGCTGGAGCGGATCGTCTTCGGCTGGACGGCCGAGGCGCGGTGGATGGATGCGTACGAGCGAGCGCTGTTCAATTGCCGCCTGGGAACGCAGAATGCCGATGGGTTGAAGCAGTACTTCTTTCCGCTGGCCAGCGGATACTGGCGCGCGTACAATTCGCCGGAAGAGTCGTTCTGGTGCTGCACGGGCACGGGCGCGGAGGAGTTTGCCAAGCTGACGGACACGATCTACTTCCACCGGGGCGCGGAGATTTACGTGAACCAGTTCCTTGCCTCCACGCTGGAGTGGAAGGATGAAGGGATCAGCATTCAGCAAAGCACGAGCTTCCCGCTCGAACAGGGAACGACGTTGAAGGTGAGCTGCGCAAAGCCGCAGACGCGCGCAATCCATGTGCGAATCCCCGGCTGGGCCAGCGGCGCCGAGGTGAAGATCAACGGGCGGAGCCTGGAGGCGGTTGCTGATCCAGGCTCCTATCTTGCGGTGCGGAGAGTCTGGCAGGACGGCGATACCCTGACGGTTGGACTGCCGATGGGATTGCGGCAGGAGCCCCTGGCGGGCGACGCATCGGTGACGGCAGCGCTGTACGGACCGCTGTTGCTGGCAGCCAGGCTCGGCGCAGGTCCCGCGGATGGGCCGGGCAAGATCATTCACAGCGGAGCCACGGTGCCACAGAATCTGCCGCCCGCGGAGAAGCTGCCGGAGGTGAAAGCGCCGGCGGGCAAAGACAGGGTCAATGCGGACGATTGGATACAGGTGAACTCGGCGGCCGAGTTGCGCTTCAAGGCTACCGGCGCAAGTGGCGCCTACGACCTGACGGCGATGTATAAGATCCGCGATGAGCGCTACTCGGTCTATTGGCAGACTTCGAATCCAAAGGAACAGAGCTAGAGCGCACACTCGAGACGGATTCAAACGGAGCCGCGGGTGTGTACTTGCGTTGCTCCATGGGTCTGGGGTCCAGCAGGCAAAGAATTGAACGGTGAAGAGAGTGAAATCAACGCCTCGCGAGGCTGCCTTTGGGGTGACGCGCGAGGCTCGCTGCCTCTGATCACACCGTCAATACGGTCTCTGAGCTTCTGTCATCCCTGGCCAGGCGTCTGTCCGGAAGGGCGCGGCGGGCAGACCGGCTCCGTTGAACAAGGTGGCAGCCGGGTTGGATTGCCAGGCGTAACGCACTTCTTTGGGGTTGGGCACCGACGGGGAAGAGACAATAATTGTTTTGCCCTTGATTTGCGCATCGGCCCAGTACCACTTCCGGTCCTCTCCGGCGATGGCGAACTCTTCCAACTTTGCTCCCTTCACCACCAGGCCGCCGTCCGTGTGCGCGAAGTGTAATCGGATTGCGCCGGAATGCCGGTCGACCGATTTCAGAGTCGGACCCGAATAAACGACCTTCTTGCCATAGTAGTTTGCCAACGCGCACAGGGCGAGGCGTTCACCCACCTGCAGTTTGTCCTGGGAATGGATGTTGTCCGGGTCGCCTGTGTCGATGGTGACAGCCAGGCAGGAGTTGGGAACGCTGGCAGCCGTAATCGCCTGCGACTCACGCGTTTCGGCCCACTCGTCGCCGTCGACCGGCGTTGCGCTTCGCGGCTTGAAGGCCGGCAGGCTGACGATGTAGAAGGGAAAATCGCCCTGGGCGAAGAGCTTTCGCCAGTCGGCGATCATCACCGGTAGGATTCTGCGGTACTGGTAGCCGCGCGGCGAGTTCTGCTCGCCCTGGTACCACAGCGCGCCTGCAATGGAAAGCGGCGCGATGGGCTTGAGCATGCCTTCGTAGAGGACCGCCGGCATGACGGGCCAGTTCTCGTATGCAATTGGCAGCGGATGCGGCGGGCGGGCATCCACGCTGAGCTGGCCTTTCCATTGGCCGGCCAGCGGAATGCTGGTCTTGTCACCCAGCACAATGTGCAGATCCTCGGGCTTACTCATGAATCCGCCATCGGCCTTGGTCTTGAGCACGCGAATGGCGATGACGTTGCGTCCGGGCTTGAGCGCGCCGCCGAAGTAGACGCGCGGGTTTTCAACCCAGGAGCTGGCGCCGACGAACGTGCCGTTGATATACGTCGTGTCCATGCGCTCGATGACGCCCAGGTACAACATGGCGCGTCCGGCCGGAAGCGGGTCCGGCAGCACGATCTCTTTCCTGAACCAGGCCAGCGCGGGAGTCTCAGGCACGCCCAGCTCGGCAAATCCGCCGGGAATCTGGACCGCTTTCCAGGCCGAGTCGTCCAGCTCCGGAGCAGCCCAGTTTCCCTTGAGGCCGACGTCGAACTCGTCGTACCAATGCATCACGAAGTTGCCGTATTCGGGCGCGCCCGCGGCCGCCAGCCGCTCGAGCTCCGCCAGCGGGACGTCGAAATCCTTCAGCGGACGCAGAGCCTCGGCGCTGGTCCATGACTCGGCCGGAGTTCCGCCGAGGTTATCCAGAAGCAGGCCGATGGGCACATGAACGTCCTTCTGGACCCTGCGCGCAAAATAGTAAGCGACCGCAGAGACCCAGTCTGCTGTCTGCGGCGTGACCTCGCTCCACTTGCCTCCGACAACATCCGTGTGGTGGTAAGCGGGGTGGCCCGCCACGGTGAAGAAGCGGATCTGAGGGTAGTTGGCCGTCTTCGCTTCGTCGGCGCCGTTGCGCGTAAAGCGGAGCGGCAGGCCCATGTTCGACTGGCCGCCGCACAGCCAGACATCGCCCACCAGCACGTTGTGAAGCTCGACGGACTCGTGGCCGGTGATCTTGACGGTATACGGGCCGCCCGCGGGAGGCGGCTGAATCGTGACCTGCCAGCGACGGTCGGCTCCGGCGACGGCGGTTGCCGCCGTATCTCCGATCTGGACCGTTACTTTATCTCCTGGTTCAGACCATCCCCAAACTGTGTTGGCCTTGCCGCGCTGCAAGACCATGTTGTCGCCGAAGAGCGTGCTGACGAAGGGCAGCGTCTTGGGCGGCATCGGCGGCATCGGCGGCATGCCCGGCGTGTTCTGAGCCAAAAGGCCGCCACTCAGCGCAAACAGAATGACCGTTGCGGCAGCCGCAAGACGAAAGTATTTCGAAATCATGAATTCAAGTCCCTTTCCAGCAACCAATTTCCAGAGATGCATCAATACGCCTCACATGTGGCACAGCTACACAGTAACGTTCACTCCAGATGCTAGTGCCGACCAACGCAGCAGCGTTCCTACTCCGGCAGCGTCTTGGTTCCCATTACCCGGAAGGTCCCAGTCACCGCGGGCGCTCCCGTATCCGGCTGACCTCCGCCAATCGAGACCGTATAGGCGCCATCCGGAATGATTGGCTCGCCTGCCTCGCTCACCATGCTCAGATCCCGTTCTTTCAGTTCGAATCGCACGGTCTGCGATTGGCCTGGAGCCAGGCGCACGCGCTTGAAGCCGCGCAGAGCTCGCTGGGGGGCTCCTGGCACATTGGGAAAGCTGAGGTAAAGCTGCGCGACTTCATCGCCCTCCCGCTTTCCTGTATTTGTCACCGACACTTCAGCCGTAAGCGGGGCCCCGGCGCTGATCGCAGCCTTCGGGAGCTTCAAATTCGTGTACGAGAACGTTGTGTAGCTCAAGCCATAGCCAAAGGGGTACAGAGGCTTGCCCTTGAAGTAGCGATAGGTGCGGTTCTGCATCGAATAATCTTCGAACTGAGGCAACTGATCTAATCCGGTGTAGAACGTTACCGGTAGCCGGCCCGCGGGATTGTTTTTCCCTGATAGAGTCTCCGCGATTGCCGCGCCGCCCTCTTCGCCCGCGTACCATGACTCTAGAATCGCATTCATATGCGCACTGGCCCAGTTCACGGCAAGCGCGCTTCCGTTCGCCAGCACCAGGACCACGGGTTTTCCCCCCGCCGTCACGGCTTCGAGCAACTCCTCTTCCGGTGTTGGGAGATCGAGGCTAGTGCGATCGTGGTTTTCCCCTTCCTGATCGCCGGTAATGCCCAGGACCGCTATGACAACGTCGGCGTTCCTGGCCGCGGCAACCGCCTCGGGGCTGGGCCTGGGATCGTACTTTTCCCAGAACAACTGCGCCTCGACAGGCCCTTTCTCGTTCAGCTCATACCGGACTCTGACGGCCGTTTTTTTGCCTTGCTCCAGTTGAATGTGCCCGGCTGTTGCCGACGCGTGTTCACTGTCGAGATACTCCATTGCAAGTGGCTTACCGCCGGCCATGACCATCGCGGAATTGCCCTTCGCGCGTACGCCGATACTGTACTCGCCTGTTTCGGGAGCGGTAACGAAGCCCTCCCATGTGACGGTAAGGGGAAACTTGCCCGCGGCCTCCTGAGGAACGCCCTCCGTTTTCAAATCGACAGTGCTCACCTGCTTCGTCGCAAACACGGTTCCCTTGTCCATGAACCCGCCTCCGGTGGAGAAGGTGACTGTCAGTCCCGGTTTTCCCTCAGGCGTGGTCAGTACAGACTCTGGAACGATATCTCCATCGGTGCGCAGAAACTGCGTTCCGGGCACAAAGGTGATCTGCGCTTGAGGGAACTCCGCCTTGAGACCTTCGAGCACAGAGACCGTGTGCGACGGAGAGCCGTTGTAGTTGCCGAGCAGATACTTCGTCTGGTCGGCCAGTGGCCCCACCACCGCGATCTTGATTGCGCCCTGCTTCAGCGGAAGAGTGCCGTCATTCTTGAGCAGCACCATGGACTCGTTGGCAAGAGCGCGCGCCAGCGCGCGATGCTCGGCGCTGTCAAGTTCCTTCTCGTCGATCTTCGAATAGGGAACCATCTCCGGCGGATCGAACATGCCCAGCTTCATCCGCGCGGTGAAGAGCCGGATCAGCGCCGTATCGATCTCGCTCTCCTTCAACAGGCCTTGCTTGTAGGCATCGTAGTACGCCTTGTAATCGTGGTCGTCCTTGACCTTTGCGAAATCGATGCACTCGTTGTCCATGCCGCGCTGAATGGCCAATGCGGAAGCCTCAGGCTGCGTCTTCGTATAGTGATGAGCACTATAAATGTTGACCACGGCATCGCAATCGGAGACAACGTAGCCCTGGAAGTTCCACTTGCCGCGCAACTGATCCTGCAGCAGAAACTCGTTTGCGCAGGCAGGCTGCCCATTGATGCTGTTGTAGGCGCACATGACGGAGCCGGCCCGGCCCTCGGTCACGGCCGCGCGGAATGCCGGCAGGTAGGTGTCCAATTCGTCGTGCTTGCTCACCTTCACATCCGCCGTATGGCGCGTCGGCTCGGGTCCGCTGTGCACCGCGTAGTGTTTCGGCGTTGAAATGACGCGATAGTACTTCGGATCGTCTCCCTGCATTCCGGTGACGAAGGCGACGCCCATGCGCGCCAACAGGAAGGGGTCTTCGCCGTAAGACTCCTGGCCGCGTCCCCAGCGGGGATCGCGAACGAGGTTGAGGTTCGGCGCCCAGAAATCAAGACCTTCGAAAACATTGCTATGCCCGTCGCGCATGGCCTGTGCGTGCTTGATTCTTCCTTCGGTCCCGATGGCCGTGCCCATGCGGTGAACTGAATCCGGATCGAAGGTGGCGGCCAGGCCAATCGGCTCGGGAAACTCTGTGACTCCGGGCCGCTGCACGCCATGCAGGGCCTCGCTCCACCAGTCGTAATCAGGCACTTTCAAGCGCGGCACCGCGCGCGACTGATTCACCAGTTGCGAGACCTTCTCTTCCACCGTCATGCGGTGAACAAGATCGGCGGCACGCTCTGCCGCGGAGAGCGCGGGGTTTAAATATGCTGGATTGTCAACGCTTTGGGAGTACAGACTGCCCGCGCACAAAAGGGCAATCATCACCACTGGAATTCGCAAGTCGGCTTTTCGCACATTTCTCCAAAAAGGCCAAATTGGCCTGTATCGAAATCGGGTGAAAGGCCGGTTTGGTTGAGAAACCGGCCTGAAAATCACCACAAACAATCATAGTCCCAAGAGCTTCAAGGAGCTTTACTGGAAGAGCCGCGGCGCGAAGTCCTTCAGGTCGCGGCGCCAGGTCTGCCACTCATGCGCGGTGCCCGGCGATTCATAGAAGATGTGCGTGATCTTCGCCTCATCCAGCGATGTGTGCAGCCGCGCGATGCCGGCATGCATCATGGCAGGCTCCTCGGTGCCGACGCCAATCCACAGCAAGTGAACCCGCTTGGCGAAGGCCGCGGGATCGGCGAGAGCGCCATTGAAGGCCGTCTTGGTGTCGAACTTCTGATCGCCACGCATCATCGACATTCCCCCCGCGCCGCTGAAGCCGCCGATGTAGGAGAAGAGCTCGAGGTGATCGAAGGTGACCTGGAAGGTTTGCATGCCGCCCATCGACAGGCCGGCCATGGCGCGATGATCGCGATCCGCGATGGTCCTGAAGGTCGAATCGATGAAGGGAATCAGCGCCTGCGTCATATCGTCTTCAAAGGCCTGGGACATCTCCTGCATTGCCTTCATCATCTCGGGCGAGCCGAAGGGCTTCCCTGTCAGATCGGGAGGGGTATAACCGGCGCGCCGGGCGTAACCGCTTGCCATGACAATAATCATCGGCTTGGCGGCCTTGCTCGCGATCAGGTTGTCGAGAATGAAGTTGGCGTGACCTTGCCTGATCCACCCGGTTTCGTCCTCGCCGCCGCCATGCTGCAAATAGAGCACGGGATAGCGCACCTTCGCCTGTTCGTCGTAGCCCGGCGGCGTATACACCAGCGCATGACGCCAATCCCCGGTCACGCTTGAGTGGTACCAGACCTCGCGAACCTGGCCATGGGGAACTTGTTGAGCCGAGTAGTATGTCGCTCCCGCTTCCGGAATCTCAATCATGCTTGCGTCCTTGCTGCCGCCATAGAACGCATAGCTGCTGGGGTCGCTGACTTCCACGCCGTCGATGATCAATGTGTAGTAGCGGAGTCCTGGCGGGAGGGGCGGCGTCGTGACGGTCCAGAATCCGTCCGGTTGCTTCTCCATATCCAGCTTCGGCCCGCTCCAGAAATTGAGCTTGACTTTCGTGGCGTCAGGAGCTTTCACGCGGAACTGGGCTCGGGAGCCACTGTCGACACGCGGATATTCCGCGCCGGGAACATTGGTGGAAGCGGGAGCGAAGCTGTCCGTGTTCTGTGCCCAGCAGCAGCTCGATAGCAGAAGTACTGCAAATCCAATTCTTTTCATCAAATCCTCTCCATTGCGAATCGCGTCCCCGGAAGGCCCACGGCCAGGAAGATGGCCCGCAGACCTGGCCCAAAAGGGAAGCGAATGCGCCGCCCCGGAATCGTTTTCCGGCCCGGACAGTTTATGCCGCGGGAGCCGCGATTTTCCGGTCAGCGAAATGGTACTCGACCGAGATTCTCGAAGGATAGTCGCATTTTTGAACCGAGCACATCGATTTATTCGATGTATTCTTGAACCATGGACACGACGCTCGATGCATGGGAGATCCTTCAGACCGTGGTGCAGTTGGGGGGATTCGCGCCTGCGGCCGAAAAGCTCAACCGGTCTCAATCGACGATCAGCTATGCCATCGGACGCCTTCAGGAGCAGCTGGGCGTGCAGCTGTTTGAGATGCAGGGAAGGAAAGCGCAGCTGACTGAGGCAGGCAGGGTGCTTCTGGCCGATGCGGAAGCCCATTTGGCAGGATTTCATCAGCTCGAGCAGCGCGCAGGCTTGATGGCATCCGGGGGCGCCTCGGAGGTCAGGCTCTCGGTGGACAGCATTTTTCCCGACGAGTGCCTGTTTGCCGCCCTGGCGAGTTTCTCGCGCAGTTTTCCGCATGTCCGGCCGAAGCTCCGGCAGGGGACGTTTCTCTCGGCGGACTCGGAGTTCTCGCTCCACAACGCTCAACTCTGCATAACCGGCTTGATGTCGCGCGAGCTGTGCGTCAAGCCGATTCTGGTGATCGAAATGATTGCAGTCGCGCGCCGCGACCATCCTCTGCTCTCGATCCGGCGCAGGCTCTCGCGCTCAGACCTGATGCAGCACATGCTGGTGAGCATCGAAGGCGCGGCATCCGGGAGCTTGAAGCACCAGCCGCGGCTTCCCGCGCAGCGTGTGCTTCCGGTTGGCACGATCGAATCGGCGATGGCAGCCGTTCAGAGCGGGCTTTGTTTCGGATGGCTGCCCAAGCACCGCGTTCAGTCCGAGCTCGACAGGGGCGATCTCGCGGCGCTTCCTCTGCCTGCCGGCCAGACCCGGGAAGTCCGGCTGAATCTGGTCTGCAGAGACTTGAGCTTCAGCGGCTCCGAGGTCAATGCCCTGGCGGAGTTGCTGGGGATGAGCCGCGAGCCGGAAAGGATTTGATCAATCGCGCTGCCGGAGGCGATTTGAGAGCGATTCCGGCGCGGGCGAAAATCCATCGACAAAACCGATTTGAATAAATCGATTTATTTATCTTGCCGCGTCTTGTGTCTGGTATGTAACGTCAAGAAGTTCCAGGAGCGGACCTAAAAACTGGCGTTTGTATTACGGGGACGGAGTGCGCCACGTCTTCTTTCGACCATTCATCCAGCCGCTGCTCTTGTTCCAAGGAGAAACTCGTGACGCGCAGGCTTCTGCTCGGTTTGGGTCTCATAGCTGCGATTCTGCCTTTGCCGGTCATGGCCGCCCAGAATGCTCATTTATCCATCGACGCATCCAAGGCCGGAGCGAAGATCGACCGCAACCTCTTCGGGCAGTTCGCGGAGAATCTCGGACATGGCCTTTACGAGGGCATCTGGGTTGGCCCGGATTCCCCGATTCCGAACACGCGCGGGATCCGCAACGACGTTGTTACCGCGCTAAGGGCCTTGAAGGTGCCCAATATCCGCTGGCCGGGCGGCTGCTTTGCCGACCAGTACCACTGGCGCAAAGGGATCGGCCCAGCCGGGCAGCGGCCGGCAACGATCAACTCCGCATGGGGCGGCGTTGTCGACAACAACAGCTTCGGCACCGACGAATTCATGGATTTCATCCAGCAGATCGGCAGCCAGGCCTACGTCTCGGTCAACGTCGGCAGCGGGACTCCGCAGGAAGCGGCCGAATGGCTGGAGTACATGACCGCCGCGCAACCGACGGCGTTGGCTAAAGAGCGGGCCGCCAACGGTCATCCGGACCCGTACAAGGTCGGCTTCATGGGCATTGGGAACGAGAGCTGGAGCTGCGGCGGCGACATGACCCCGGACTACTATGTGAGCCAGCTCAAGATCTACAGCCGCTTCGCCGGGAACATGAATCCGGCCCAGCAAGACAAGAACCAGATGCTCAAGATCGCCGTCGGACCGGGCTTTCCCGTGACCGAGTGGACCGAGGCCGTGATGAAGGCCTGGCAGCAACACGACTGGAGCTGGAATATCGACGGCCTGTCGGTGCACTGGTATACAACGCCCGGTGGCTGGCCGCTCTCCATGACTTCAATAGACTTCGACGTTGACGATTACGCCAAGACCCTCAAATCCACGCTGTTCATGGATGAGTTCCTGCGCAAGCAGGAGGACGTCATGGACAAGTACGACCCGCAGAAGAAGGTGGCGCTGGTGGTGGACGAATGGGGCGCGTGGTATAAACCGCTGCCCGGCTCGAATCCCAGCTTTCTGGTTCAGCAGAACAGCCTGCGGGACGCGATTCTGGCCTCGCTGAACCTGAACATCTTCGCGCGCCATGCCGACCGCGTGCGCATGGCGAACATCGCCCAGATGATCAACGTGCTGCAGGCGATGATCATGACGGACAAGGAGAAGATGGTCCTCACTCCGACCTACTACGCCTTCAAGATGTATGTGCCGTTCCAGGACGCGACGTTTGTTCCGGTCGATTTCGATCCTGGCACGGTGCATCGGGAGGGCATCACGCTGCCGCGTCTGGATGCCATTGCCGCCAAAGACGCGTCGGGCAAGCTTTGGCTCGAAATCACGAACCTTGATCCCGAAAAACCGGTTGAAATCGATGCGGAGATCAGCGGCATGACGGTCAAGACGGCAAAGGGAGAGACGCTGACTGCGCCTGCCGTTGACAGCGTGAACACATTCGCGGCGCCCGGCACGGTTGTGCCCAAGCCTGTATCCGCAAGCGTGAAAGGCGGCAGGCTGGCGCTGACGGTTGAGCCAAAATCGGTGACGGTAATCTCGCTGGAGCCATGACAAGGACTGCGCGCAGCCGCCCTCGATTCCAGGAACCAGGAAGGATCGACCGCAAAACGCGTAAAACCCGGCAGCCCTGCGCCGCCGGCAATTCAGGGGACTGGGTTCTCAAACGGAGCTATCCATCATGAAATCGGCAATAAGAACATTCGTGTTGAAGGGGCCGGCACTATTGCTGGCTGCGCTTTTTCTCTCAGCCGTGTCTGCGGCGCAGACGCGCACAGTGAATGTCGCGATCGACGCCTCGAAGACCGGCGCCCCGATCTCAAAGTACGTCTACGGGCAGTTTCTGGAGCACGGCGGCGATATTGTAAACACTGGCGTATGGGCCGAACTGCTGGCGGATCGCAAGTTTTTCTATCCGGTCGCTGCAAGCGTGCCCAATCCGCCGCAGGTGATGGGCAATGCGGCGGGGAATCCAAGGTTCCGGCGTCCCATTGCCCGGTGGTGGGCGCCGATCGGCGGAGACGACGTGGTCACGATGGACACCAAGAATCCCTACACGGGCGATCACACTCCACTGATAAAGCTTGATGCCAAAGCGCCGCATGGAATCAGTGAGTCGGGAGTTGTGGTGCGGAACGGTAAAGCGTATTCGGGCCGCATCGTCCTGGCCGGCACACCTGGGACTGTGGTCAAGGTCGCGTTGATCTGGGGGAAAGAGCCAGGCGACCAGCAGACAGTGATAGTCCACATTCCGGGAACCTCTTACACCAAGATCCCGCTCAAATTCGAGGCCAAGGCCGACACCGACGACGCGCGCATCGAGATTACCGGGACCGGCGCGGGCGCGTTTCATGTGGGCGCGGTCTCGCTGATGCCCGCCGACAATGTTGAGGGCTTTCGCAAGGAGATCGTTGCCGCGCTCAAGCAACTGCGTTTCGGCGTCCTTCGCTTCCCCGGCGGCAACTTTGTCTCCGCGTACGAGTGGCGCTATGGCGTAGGCGACATCGATAAGCGGCCGCCGATCTTCGATCCGGTCTGGCACGCCGTTCAGCCCAACGACGTAGGCACCGACGAGTTTCTCACGCTCTGCCGTCTTCTCGGCGTCGATCCCTACATCACGGTCAACGCCGGCTTTGGCGATGCGTGGTCGGCAAGAGAACTGGTGGAATATACCAACGGCGCGGTCACCACGCCGATGGGAAAATGGCGCGCGGCCAACGGCCACCCGCAGCCTTACAACGTGAAGCTGTGGGGCGTGGGCAACGAGCCCTGGGGCGATTACCAGATGGGCGCCATGTCCACCGAGCAATTCGCTCTCAAACACAATCTCTTCGCCAAGGCCATGAAGCAGGTGGATCCGACGATCAAGCTGATCGCCGGCGGCGCCATGCCCGACGTGATGGAGGGCGCCGACCAGTCCAAGCGCATCGGCGGGAAGTATGTGCCCGACTACCTTACGACGGCCGACTGGAGCGGCTATTTGCTGGCGCACGACCTGGACAACATCGACATGCTCAGCGAGCACTACTATGCATCCGGCACGGAGCACACGGACATGAAGCTCGGCAAAAAGGTGCCGATCAACCCGCCGCTAACGCAGATCGAGTGGATGCGCGCCCCGGCCGTTCAGGTCCGCGCCAAATACGAGCACTACCAGGAGTACCTGAAGCGCACTCCCGGACTTAAAGACAAGCCGGTGCCGATCGCCATCGACGAATGGGCGTACTTTGGCGGCGGACCCGGCTCCTACAAGACCACGCCGGCCTACGCGTGGGCCTTCCATGAGATGTTCCGCCACTCGGATATCTTCCAAATGGGCTGCTTCACTTTTGCAACGGCGATGATGAGCTCGAACCGAACCGAAGCGATCCTCAACCCCACGGGCATGCTCTTCAAGATGTACCGCGATCACTTCGGCACCACTCCTGTGGAAGTCTCGGGCGACTCGCCGCAACCCAAGCCCACCTTCCCGGTAGGCGGCGACCAGCCCGCGGTCAACCCGGGCAGCGACACCTATCCGCTGGATGTGAGCGCGGCGCTCAGCGAGGATCGCAAGACGCTGACCTTCGCCGTGCTGAATCCCTCGGACGCCAAACAGAGCATGAAGCTGGCAATCAACGGGGTCAAGCTCGGAAGCCAGGGAAAGCTCGGGCAGATGGCTCCCTCCAAATTGGATGCGGTGGTCGCGGTGGGCAAGACGCCGGAGGTGGCTGTAGAGG
>JBKQRH010000200.1:0-38555 GCA_052326045.1 Occallatibacter sp.
ACAGACTGTCCTTTTGATAATAACCGATTTCCGTCTCCGGCGCTGTAATGGACCGCTCCGGCGGGCCGGAATCCGCTCCCACGGGCCGGAAGATCAGGTCGAAGTCGGCTGCCAGCGGAATCTCCACAGGCTCCACGCAGCGCGCGCACGGAACCTGGAACTTGCCCGCAAACCGGCCCTTCAACCGGATATCGGCCACAATATTTTTGGGCCCCCGGTGCTCGTGCAGCACCTCGGCCCGACCGGCCGTGGCCAGTTTCCCAACCTGTTCAGTCTCCTGGCCTAGGCCGACCGCTCCCGGAGCCAGCTCCAGGTCGAAATCGATCGGCTCCCGCTCCAGTTCGCTTACCTTGAATTCCATGCTATGAGCCTAAGGCGCGGGCTCTGCTCCGTCAATGCGCCGCCCATGCCGGAACAACGAAAGATACCCGGCGAACTGCTTTAGAATGAAGATAGAAGGCGGCAACCGGCCTCAACTGACCTGCTTTGAGCGAAAATGAACCAGAAAGCTGACTCCGGCTCCCCAATCCTTTTCCGTCTGGCCACCCCGGCCGACAGGCCGCATTTGATCCCGCTCATCAACTCTGCCTTCTCCATCGAAACCTTTCTCGAAGGTACGCGCACGGACGATGAACGGCTGGCGGCCATGATGGAGAAAGGCAGCATCCTCATCGCGGAGGATAGCTCCGGCCGGCTTCTCGCCTGTGTCTACACCGAACTCCGCGGCAATCGCGGTTATCTCGGCCAGCTCGCCGTCGCTCCCGTTCATCAGGGCTCCGGCCTGGCCCGCCGCATCGTCCAGGCCGCTGAGAACCGCTTCCGGCAGCTCGGCTGCGAAGCCGTTGATATTACCGTCCTCAGCCTGCGTCCCGAGTTGCCGCCCATCTATCGCAGGTTTGGCTACATCGAGACCGGCACAGAGGAATTCAACCCCTCCCGCCCGCTCAAGCCCGGCCTCGAATGCCACTGCATCGTCATGTCCAAGAAACTCTAAGGCGTCTTCGCTGCCGCCGGAGCATGCAGATACCGGCTGGCAAACGTCAGAAAAGCCGGCCAGTTCGGAGCCGGCGTGTGCCCTCCCGCATGCTGGCGAAACGCGATATCCCCGTCGATCAGCTCCGTCTCGATGGGTGGGAACTCTGTGGTTCCCAGGTCCTTCTTGCCCAGCAGCCGGTAAACCGGCCCGGCGCCAACTTCCGCCAGGAACATTCCCCTTGCGTCCGCCCACGCGTCCCCGCGGGGGTCGGCATACCCGTCTCCGACGCTGGCTCCCGCGCCGATAAACACCGGCCTCGGCGCGCACAGGGAAATCAGTTCGTGGTTATCGACCGGCAGGTCGCCGGGCGTCAGAGGACCGGCGTATTTCAGGAAGTTTCCCGACATCCAGTGGTACTCCCGGGTCCCGGCCACGTTGCCCACCTGCTCCCCAAAGATGTGCCGGTAGAGCTTGGCGCCGCCCTCACCGGAGGAGTTGATGTACGCAATGGCAAAGCGCTGGTCGAAGGCCATAGTCACCAGCGCCGTCTTCCCAAAGCGGGAGTGGCCCTCAAGACCCACCTGCTTCGCGTCCACAGATTTGTCGGTTTCAAAATAATCCAGCACCCGGCTGGCGCCCCAAGCCCAGGCGCGTATCGCGCCCCAATCGTCCAGCTTGCGCGGCTGGCCCTTGTTCACCAGTCCGATAATGCCCTCCGTCAGTCCGGCGCCGTTGTCCACCTGGTAACTGTAGGGAGACACGAGCGCGTAACCCCAGCCCCTGGCCAACACTTGCTGCTGCCACGTGGGCTGCTGATTCGCGAAACCTCCGGCGATCGTTCCCGGAACATTGTTAGCTGGGGCGGCCTTGAACTCCGCCGGAAAAGACAGTTGCATCATCACCGGCACGGGACCACCCGCATGGGCCGGCGTGGTCAGCGTGGCGTCGATCGTGACCGCAATCTGCGGCCAGGCCGAGTTGTCCACGTGGCCTGCCAGCCTTTTGGTCACCACCGGCACCTCCCCGACCATTTCCGCGGTGGTGCTCACCACCTCCCAGGTCACCTTGGGAAGATGTGCGGGGACCCGGCCATAGATCTCCCGGTCGAAGTCCTCCACGATCTCCGGGCGGCGCTTCGCCCACCAGACTTTGGCAGTGGTCACACGTTCGCCGTTCTTGAGCGCCAACGGGTCGGGCAGGTTGGGATAAACGCCCGCTTTCGATTCGTCGTAGTTGGCCGCGTAGGGCGATTTGGCGTCCACATCGGCCCCCCGGCGGAGCTCCTTGATCCCCAGCAGGTCCATCAGCCGCTGATGATCCTTCTCAGAGGCCGCCTGAATGGCCAACTCTTCCGGTGTGGGTGCGGGCATGCGCGGCGGAGGCGGCGGAGGTGTGGCAGGCGCCGTCTGCGCCGCCAGCCGAATCACCCCTGAGAGGGCAAGAAGAACCAGCATCGTCGCCGAAAGCCTGAGAGACACAATGAACCGCGAGATCGAATTCGGGGAGATCATGTCCTGAGCATATCCGGCAAAACCAGGGTGCTGGCCATATTTTGAATCGTTCGGCGGCTATTTCACAGTTACCTTGTTGCCGCGGGCGGTTGAAATGACAGCCTCGCCAAGCACCTCGATCGTTGTCCCGGTCCCGACTTGCGCTTGCCACTGAATCAGATCGAACTGCACGGACTTGGCGGCGCAGATCGGGCCCCCGTAGTTCAGAACGATGTCGTACGGGGAGAACCCTCCAGTCGTGCTGTCCGCCAGTGTGATGTAGGGGTGAGAAAGGCCGAAGGAGTCGATGTACGCCAGGTTGATCCACACATCGCCGAATTCCTTTGCAGTTACAGCCGCGGATGGGCTTGCGCTCACCACCAGTCCCTGGATGCAGAAGGGACCGTTCTTTGAAGTAAATGTAATCGTCGCGTTCGTGGGAGAACCGCCGGAAACCGTCGGCCCCAGCGTCTTTACGGGCAACTGCAACACGCTGAGTTCCAGCGGCTTTGCCGTACTGGAAAGCTGTGGCTCCTGGCCCGCTGCCACATGAGAGAAGGCTAAGACTGCGGTGCCCACGAGACCGAGGGCCGTTACCTTGAACCGCTTATGCTGAAATGACGTCATAGTCGTTGAATCCTTTCTTGTGTCTTGGAATCCGATCGAATGGACCGGGCGCGCCGAATGATCTTCGGGAACTGACAGAAATTATATAGCGCCCTTGTAACAGCCCGGTAACCGCAACGGTTTATGCGGCGCGCACGGATGGCATCGACCGGCGCTTACACTCGAAAACCGCAAACGAAAGTACTCAAGCTCCGCCGGATTATGCCGATGAACTCCACGAACCACTTGAGAAAGGGATTCCGGCATGTCTTGGCAACGCGATCTCTCTGTTTCCCACAAGCTCACCGGCGCCTTCGGCATCGTGTGCGGTCTTTGCATCCTGCTGGGGGTCTACACCTTTTTCACATTCCGGAACATCACCAGCAAATCCGTGGATGTAAGCGACCACTCCTTTCCCTCGGTTCTCGCCCTGGCGGATATTCGGAGGGCGGCCAACAATACGCGGCGCGAGGATCTCGATCTGATGCTTTGCCAGACGCCGGCCTGCGCGTCGGAGCATAATACCGCGCGGCAGAAGGCCCTGGCCGACTACCAGTCGGGCGTCAAACTCTACGAACCGGGGATCAGCTATCCAGGGGAACGTGAACTCTACCAGAAGTTCTCGACAGCCTTCGCACAATACCAGGAAACCAGCAACCGCGCCAACGCATTGCTGGCAGCCGGCAAGGCCGGAGATGCCTTGGACCTGCAAACGTCGGACTCCGTGGTCGAGTCTTATCAAACCGCTTTTGCGGTGATGGATGACGACCTCAACCTGAATGCGAAATACGGCACAGAGGAGTCCAACGCCGCCTCCAGCGCAAGCAACCGCGCGACCTGGGTCAATGTTGGGGTCATGCTCCTGATCGTTCTGCTCTGCGCGCTGATCGGCAGGACACTCACGCGGGAGATCGCGCCGCGTCTGGGTAGGGTTAAGGCTGCTTTGGAACGCTTGGCGGCCAACGACCTGACGGCAAGCGTCGTGGTGAGTGGAAGCGATGAGATCGGCCGCCTTGGCGAAGCGCTTAACACCACCGTGACCTCCATGCGTAGTGTCATACAATCGGTGGCCCAGGGAGCTGAAACCCTCTCCGCCGCAACTACCGAGATCAGCTCTCGCTCAGTGCAAAGCGCCGGCAACGCCCACACCCAGTCCAGCAAAACCAACCAGATTGCCGCAGCCGCGCAGGAGATGACCGCCACCATCGGCGAGATCAGCCACAACGCCGAGAACGCCGCCAGCGCCAGTCGCATCTCGGCCGAAACTGCCGACCAGGGCGGCGCCGTGATGCAGGCCGCGGCTGCCACCATGGTAAAGATCGCCGCGGCCACCAATTCGGTCTCCCAGAAGATGACCTCCCTGGCCCATCGCTCCGAGGAGATCGGCAAGGTGGTCAATGTCATTCAGGAGATCAGCGAGCAAACCAACTTGCTGGCCCTCAATGCGGCCATCGAGGCGGCTCGCGCCGGCGAGCACGGCCGCGGCTTTGCCGTGGTTGCCGGCGAGGTCCGCCGCTTGGCCGAGCGCACCAAGGGCGCCACCGAAGAGATCGCCGCAACCATCCACAGCATCCAGGAAGAGACCCGCGAAACCCTCCAGGTGATGCAGGACAGCCGCACGGCCGTCGAAACCGGCATCGGAGAAACCGCCCGCGCCCGCACCAGCCTGGAGGCCATTATCGAGTCCTCCAAGCAGGTGGAGCACCAGATTCACCTCATCGCCACCGCCGCCAATCAGCAGACCTCCGCCTCAAGCGAAATCTCCGAGTCCGCCAGCCAAATCTCGCAACTGTCACTCGAAAATGCGCAAGGCGCCGAGGAAGCCGTCGAAGCCCTCAAGAACCTCTCCTCGCTGGCCAGCGACCTGGATGGCATGATCCGCCAGTTCCGTTTAGAAGGAGACAGGCAGTCCGGCGGAACATTCACCGGTAATGATCAGCCGGCGTTACATCCCACTCTGCGGCCCGCGCACTCCTAAGAGCCGGGTTATCGGTTCTTCCAGGATGGCAGCTGCCGGGCCCCCAGATCTCGCGCGTCAGCAACCACAACCCGCCGCTGATAAGTCCGCGACAGCCTGTCGTGCCAGCTCAAGTGGTCTTCGTCGAAGATGGCCCACGCCACGCCCAGCCCCACCGGCAGCAACGACAAAAGCAGCGCCCACAGCCGGCTTCGCAGTTGCGCGCGGGTAGGCTTCTCATCGTCGAAAGTGCATAGCGAAATATGGGCGCACTTCATGCCCGGCGTCGCCTCGGCCAGCGTGAAGAAGAGCGCCTGGTAAAGTACGCCGAGAACCATCAGCGCGGCGGCCGAACCCAGCTCGATCTCCTTGATCGTGGGCAACTCCTTCACGCTGGCCGCTGCCACCAGGGCAGCCACCAGGAAAGATCCCATAATCAGCGCGCCATCCACCACCGCCGCCATCGTCCGCAACCCGGCGGGCGCTAGTTGCAGGGCTGCGGCTGCCGGAGCCGTCGCGGCTTCGGGCGCCGTCTCCTCCAGGGGTTGCCCCGTAGGTTGATCGCCCAGCTGGATGCCCGACCACTCTGCGCACTGCCACGCGGGCGCTGCCGCCACGTTCACTGCATCCGCCGCTTCCGGCTGGGTGGAGATGCTCCTGGGGTCCACCTCGAAGATGCTCAACTGCCCATTCGATTCACCAGCCGCTCCATACGGTCCTTCGGCCAGCCGTGGGCGGATCTTCCGTGTCGCAACCAATTCACGCGGGAACTCGATCAGTTTCGCGTGAATCGGCTGGGCAGGTTCCACAGACTCCATGCCTTCCGCGCCCCCCACCGCATCCGGCCCATCCTGCGCCAATACATCCAGCTCCCACCAGCCCGCCACCGGAATCTCCCCTGCTCCTGGCCCACGCGATAAGCGTGCAGCCGCCGGCTCCTCTGGGCGCGCCGGAAGATCCTCATCCCAGCGGATTCCAAACGCTCGCCTCTCAAAGGTTTGGCTCGAATGAGACGCGGCAGGCCGGGCAGGCTCAACCGGCGCCTTCCATGCCGGCTCAAGCGCTTGCTCTCCAGCCCCGCCTTGCAAAGCCCTGGACTCCCACGTGTGCTCTACGGCGGACGCAGCCTCCAGACTCGCCAGCACCGACTCAGCCGCCGCCTGCGCCTCCAAAGCAGCCTGGGACGCAGCCTCGGCGGCACGCACGGCCGTGCGGGCCTCTTCAGCCAGCATCTCACTATAGCTGGGGGCCTTGGCATAGCGCGCTGCCACGCGCGCCGCCGCCTGCGCCGCCCGGCTGCTGGCTCCGCGCTGCGCTGCCAAAGGCGCTTCCGGCTCCGCCGCGGAACCACTCTTGCGGCTCTTGTGCGCCTCAAGGCGCCGGTTCACTTCCTGCTTCCACGAGGGTGCGAGATTCGCCTGGCTTGGGGATGTGCTCAAAGCTTCAAAGTCCCTTCCGATGCGGCGCACAGGTCTCATTAGAGGCCCGCCTGCTGGCCAGCCTTGTCCGGCTGTACCTGCCCGCAAGTCTCATCGTAACGGGGGCATTGCGGACTTTGCGCTCAAAAAGAAGATGGAGGTATCGCCGGAATATACAGGTGGGTCGCGGATCGCAGGAGCCGTCCCGGCAAAATCAATCCGATTTTGTCCTGCCGCGGGAGTTGCGTGGCGCGCGTCACATCCTAGCGGTTCTCCAATTGCTGCACACCGAAACCACCACTATCGAGTGGCTTTTTCATTAAGAAATAGCCGCCATGCACTCCGGTGGCAAGCGCACATGAATTGGAGAACCGCTCGAAAGCGGCCCGCTTTTGCTATGCTGAGCCTTGGTCCTTGGATGCGTCCTCGTAACTTAGTGTTGATCGCGCTGCTGGCCCTCTGTCACCTGCAACTTGGCGGGCAGACGTTGACCAATGCGTTACCTCCGGCGCCACAGGAACCCGCCGCCTCGCTTCCCGACGACCCCGGCCAGGAGATCCTGCCCGTCGCCCAGCCCGAGCCGGCGCCCTCCACAGGCGTGCCCTTTCAGGCCAAGGCCGACCGCCAGACATGGGGGGGCAATACCTGGACTGGCATCGGCGGGGTGGAGTTTTACTACTCCGGTTACATTCTCCGCGCCGACAAAGTGGTCTACGACCGCTCCACCACCGAACTGGAGGCGGAAGGCCATGTGCAGCTTGCCGGCGGCCCCAGCGACGTGCTCATCAACGCCGATCACGGCGACATGCGCCTCAACATGCACACCGCGCGTTTCTTCAACGTGAACGGTTCGCAGGGAATCCGCACCGCAGGCCGCACGGTGGTCTATTCCACGACAAACCCCTTCCTCTTCTCCGGAAGAGTTCTGATTCAGACCGGCGAGGGCAACTACAAGATCATTGACGGCTCCATGACCAACTGCCGCCTGCCCAAGCCCGATTGGCGAGTGATCTCCCGCGCCATCACCCTCGCTAACGGCAAGGCATCCACGTCCAACTCGTTCTTCGAGTTTCTCGGCGTGCCCATCTTTTACCTGCCCTACCTCCGCTATCCAGTGGACGAGACTGGCCGCGAGAGCGGACTGCTGATCCCCGTCCTCAGCAACTCATCCATCAAGGGTTTCATCGTGGGGGAGCAGGTTTACTGGGTCATCAACCGCAGCATGGACATGGTCGTCGGCTCCGAATACTACAGCAAGCGCGGCTGGGCGCCCAACGGCGACTTCCGCTACAAGGGCCCAGGCTTCGACCACTTCATCGTCCGCTGGAATGCCCTGCTCGACCGCGGCGTGGAACAGCAGGTGGGCGCCACCATCCCCGCCACTGGCGCACAACCCGCCGATCACCTGCCGGGGCCAACCGGTACGGAACTCGTCAACCAGGGCGGTGTGGACATTGTTGCCCTCGGCCGCAAAGACCTTTCTCCCGAGTCCCGCATCGCCGCAAACGCCGAATATCTCTCCAGCTACGTCTACAGGCTGGTCTTCAACGACAACTACTCGCAGGCCGTCAGCTCCGAGGTAGCCAGCAACCTCTCGTTCACCAACGCCCACAATGGGTTCATCCCCTCCGTTGCGCTGGAACGCTTCCAGACCTTTGCCAGCTCCGCCAACGGCGACGAGGCGAGAATTATTCACCTGCCCAGCCTCCACTACGACGTCCTCGACCGGCCACTCAGCGCCTCGCCGTTGTACTGGGGACTGGCGTCGTCGCTCGGCTACCTCAACCGCTCGGAGCCCGAATTCCACGCCCGCAACGTGGGCCGCGTGGACTTCTATCCGCATCTTTCCCTGCCGTTTTCGGTTGGCGGCTGGAGTGTGGTTCCCGAGGCCGCGCTGCGCGACACCTTCTACTCCATCAGCCAAACCCCCGATCTTACCGGCGCAAGAAGCGGCACCCCCACCATCAGCCACGATGCGCTCAACCGCGCCGATGTCGAGGCCTCCTTGGACATCCGGCCGCCGGCCCTGGAGCGTGATTTTGCGCTCACCCGCTGGAACCGGGAGCTGCGCCACGTCATCGAGCCTGAATTGACCTACCGGTTTGTGGGCGGCATCGGCGCCCAGGCCCGCAACGTGCTCCTGGTCGACACCACTGACATCGCCACCAACACCAACGAGGCCGGCTTCTCGCTCACCCAGCGCTTTTATCTGCGCCCCACTGTCCAGCCGCCCTGCTCTTCCCCGGACAACGAAACCACTCCAAAAGGCTGCCCGCCGCAGGCGCCGCGCGAATGGGCCAGTTGGCAGGTTGCCCAGGAGTTCTTCATCGACCCCTACTTCGGTGGCGCCATCATCCCCAACCGGCGCAACGTCTTCGACTCCACTCTCGACCAGACCGCCGTAGCCTTCCTCACCGGGCCACGCAACTTCGCGCCTCTCATCTCCCGCCTCCGCTTCGAGGCCATTGACAATCTTCGCATCGAGTGGGATCTGGACTTCGACCCCAAGAACGGACGCCTGGACTCAGACAACGTCTTTGCCGGTTACAGTTGGGGCCGCACCACCCTCGGCGTGGGCCACGCCATGCTCAACGCCGTCGACGAGAACAACGGCGCCGCCTCCACCATCCAGAGCCAGCAGTTGCAGCCCTTCTTCACCATCGGAAAGCAGAGCGGCGCCGGCTTCAATCTGGCCGTTAACGGCGGTTACGATTTTGTCCAGCACTCGCTGCAATACGCCGGGGTGCAGGCGGTCTACAACTGGAACTGCTGCGGCCTCACCTTCGGTTACCGCCGCTTCGTGCTCGGTTCGGTTCGCGACGAGACCGAGTACCTGTACAGCTTCACCCTGGCCAACTTCGGTTCCGTCGGCGACATCCGCCGCTCCAACTCCGTCTTCCGCGATCCCACCCTGCCGCCGGCGTATTAGCAGCCGGGATACTATGTTTCGCGGCCAGGAAAGCAAGATGCAGATTCAGGCTGGCTGGCATTTCCGGGGGGTGATTTGCGCCACAGTCCATAGTCGACACTCAGGTGTACAATCCGTTGTCTGTTCTTCTGGCGTCTCGGCAAGCCTGTAGCTGCGCCGTCTCGAGGGTTATCGCGCTGCGCAATGCAAGGAGGTCGCGAGGTGGATAACGCTTTTTCCCGGGTCCCATCGAGTCATCAACGCAAGCAGCAGTGTCGCGGCTTGCGAGTAGCGGCGTTTTCCATTCTGCTGATCCTCTCCACTACAGCGCTGGCACAATCGGGCAGGAGCGATTTGCCCCCTCAACCGCCGTATTTGGCCATGGTTAACAACTGGCTGCAAGCTGAGGTGGCCGACGCGCGAAAGGCGCAAGCCGTCAACCAGAACACTCTGGACGCTTGCCTCGCGCTTTTGGATAAAGCCCGGAATGTCCGCAACGCTACGGCGGTTGCCGCTGCCCAGCGGGCGGTGACCACCGCCGAAGAGGTTCTGCGCAAGAATCGCCTTCGCGAACAGCGCGCCTTGAAAGCCATCTCATGGGTGGAGAGGCTGCGTCAGGAGGGAAACTCCTCGGCGAGAGTTGCCGGGTTCATGCCTCGCGTGGAAGGAACCGTGGAGATTCAATCCGCCGGCGGCGGAGCGGCACGCCCCATCACCGGCGACACGCCGCCGGTTCTGGGACCGGGCGATACGCTGCGAACAGGAAAGGACGGCCGTGCCGACATTCTCCTGGACGAGGGAGGGCTGCTCAGCCTGGATTCCGGATCAGCCCTGATTCTTACCGAGAAGGGCGGCGAGGCTCTTATTTATGGCGAGATTCAATGCCGGATACGGCGGAAATTCGAGATTCGCACTCCGTCCTGTGCGGTTGCCGTCCGGGGCACCGAGTTTGTGCTGCGCGAGGTGCCCGGCAAACCAACAGCGGTTGTCGTCATCGACGGAACCGTCGCCTTCAGCGACATCAAGGGCAAAAAAACCGTTCTTGTGGGAGCCGGTCAGCAATCTTATCTCTTGCCTGACGGAACGCCCGCGGAACCAACGAAAGCCAACTTGCAGGAGATGAAAAAATGGTGGGAAGAATGAGCCGAATCAAAATTATCGGGATCATCATTCTGACGCTTGCGGTCATTGCGCCCGAGGCCGTCCTTGCCGACTGTAAGGTTTATTACACAGGCGAGGCGGCACAAATGTTCGGGTCCGGGGGGAGAGGAAGCTTCGCCACCTGCTCTCAATGCCAAACATACATTAACTCTAGTCCAGACTTTGAGCGGACTCACTCCTACTGCTCAGGGACCGATACCCCTTCCTACACGCCTTCTGCGCCGAGCATCCCTAGCGCCACAGGCCTCACGCCCTCGCAAACGATTGCGACCGAGTTGCTCGGCGGTTTCCTCAATCAGCTCATGACTTCAGTTTTTTCCACTGAGGAACCTGACACGGCTCTGAGCGAGCAAAAAATCGCCGACGAACAGGCCAGGCTGAAACAGGAGCAGGATAGACTTGCTGAGTGGGAGGCGCAACAGAACAAGGCCCGCCAGTTGGAGCAAGAGAAACGGCTGCAACAGGGGAGCGATTTACTCAAGGAGATGCACGGCGTGGAGAGTTCCCCTTCTGAGGAGAGTTCCCCCTCTGTCGTTTCGCTTGGTGGAAAGATCGAAGGTTTCAAATGGGACTCGCCAGCAGGTGTGAAGGTGGAGTCCACCTCGATGAGTGTAGGACGCTATGACACCTCCGGTTTGAAATCCTGGCAGAGGCTTCTGTGCGCGGCAGACTTTTCGAAAAAAGCTCTATCTGTTCAGAATTCCGACCCTGAACAGGCCCGCTTCTTCAACGAGCAGGCGGACAGGGTCACTGCGGGCGAAACCGTGGAGGTGGCGTGCAGTTTTCCGCCCATGCCCGCGGTTCCCGAGCCGCCGGTTCCCAGCCCGCAGATGCTGCAAATGGAGAAGAACATCAAGACGGTGCAACTGGACCTCAAAAATCTTCAGGGCATAGAAACCAAGGTCCAGAAGATACATTCTGACAAATCCGCCGCGCAGGAGAAGCTCCAGAAGGCCGAAGCGGCCCGTCAACAGGCGGAGACGGATAAGGCCGGCGCCAATCCTCAGGATGCGGCCCTGCTGGCTGAGATCAAGCGCCGCCAGGATGAAGCTCAGGCCCAGCTCGACGACGCCAACCAGAAGCTGAAGGCTTTGTCCGATCAGGAGCAGGAACTCTCCCAGCAAAAAGAGGCGATTCACCAGGAACTCCTGCAGATTCAGCAGCAGAACGGGAGCGGCGAGGCGAGTTCGCCAAAATAGCTCCGGCGCTTCAAAGAGCCAATGCTGGCTCTTCCTATCAACCAGATTCTTCTTCAAAGGGGAGGAGTTATGACAAAGATTTGTATGCGCGGTCTCATTCTTCTGGGAGGAATGGTCCTCATGTTACCGCAGGGCAGCTTCGCCCAGGCGCCTCCGGCTGCGGCGCCTTCCCCCGAAATCAGCGCCATTCAGGCCAAAATCGCCGAAAATCCAGATTCCCCCTGGCTATACATTAGTCTGGCGCTCGCTGAGATCGATGCGAACCACCCGGATGAGGCCATCGCCGCCGCCAGTCATGCATTGGCAATGGATTATAGTGCATGGAAAGTTGCAGACATAGATTTCCGTTCTACTGGCTATGACGCGTTGGCGATTGCTTACGCCCAGAAAGGCGATCTTGCCAACGCTCTTTCACAGGTGGATGCCGGACTCAGCCGGTACCCTGGGAGCCCTTATTTGAACGATACAAAAGGAATCGTGCTGCTCGCGGGCGGGCAATACTCGCGCGCCAGCGAAGTGTTGTTGCCGGCCTTTGTTTTCGCGACGCACACCAGCGATCCAAAGGCCATGCGTGGATGGGGGTATGTGCCCAAAGATATTGATTTCGCATTAGGCCATAATGCTGCTCTTAGCCAGTACTTTGCGGGCCAATATCCGCAGGCTCTGGAGACCGCCCGGCAACTGGTTGCTCTGCACGATCTGGGGAGTGTATGTGTCAATTCTTCATCTTTTGGCACATACGTCGATGCAGAGCTTCCGGGGACCAAAAAACAATGCACTGACCTGGTCAACGGGACGATTGATAGCATTGATGGCCACGATGTGCCCTCTATGTATCTCCAGGGAGGTGATTACGAAATCAAACACCTCCTCAGGGGGCCGGTGGGCTCGGTTGCGGAGATTTCTGTTGCGGCGTTCTCGTGTCCGCATCTGATGTGCCGCACGAGAACACAAAAACTTCAGATCGCCCGCCAGGCTGTGCCGTTGACGAAGAGGGACGCGACCGATTTTGCCGTCCTGGCCCTCACGCTCAACGCGAACGGAGATCGTGAGCAGGCCCTCACCGTGGCTCAGAAAGCGGTCGCTCTCGATCCCAACAGCTTTTGGGCAGAGCTTTCCTATGCTGTCGTCCTCGAAGACAGCAATCGCCCCGACGAAGCCTTGAAAGCGCTGGAGACGCCCACGACTCCCTCTTCAATTTTAACCTGGATGTATTACTCGACGCCGTTGGCAGAGGCCCATCACCAGTCCCTTCGGCAGATTCATCGCGCTGTTCTCTATGCCCGGATGGGCGATATGGCCAAGGCTCAAGAGATCTATTCTTCCGCAGCCAGCCACATCGATCCCCGCTGCCTGCCTGCGGTGAAGGAAAAGGAAGCGTTTTTGGCGCTGGTCCAGCCCATCGTGAATACGCACCTGGTATTGGCCAAGCAATTGGAAGCCCAGGGAAAGTACGCCGAGAGCTTACCGGAATATGCACAGCTGCTACGCTACGCCGCCAACGAGCAGGAGGCTTCCACGCTGCGCGCCGCGATGTTTGCGGCCTCCGGCAAAATGCCGACGCCTCCCGAGCTTCCGGATGAGGCTCGCCGGCATGTAGTGCGCGGAGAGTTGCTGTTGAAGGATGGCATGCTGGATCGCGCTTTAGCGGAGTTCAACGAAGCACTGCGCATCGCTCCCTACGTGCCCAAGCTCTACTACAACACGGCGCTGATCTACGGCCAACTGAAGCAATATGACCAGGCCATTCGCCAGATGCGCCTCTACCTGCTGGCTGCGCCTGAGGCTCCCGACGCCCGCGCCGCCCAGGATCAGATCACCAAGTGGGAGTTGCAACAAGAGATGGAGGGCAAGCGGTAAGGACGGGCGCTCTCGCTCCCTGCCGCGTCAACTGGTTATTACAACGGCGATCATCCCCTCCACCGCCCGGCACCAGCCCCCGCTGGAGTATCCTTTCATGAGAGGATTTCAACTTGCAGCGTACTCACTTACTGGCTGGCCTGCTCGTTCTGTGCATGACCGCGGGCTGCAAGGCCCAAACCACACCGCCCCAAACCACCCCGCAAGGGCCTTTGGACCCCGCCGCGCTCAACCGCCACATCGAGGTCATGGTCCGTTCCCAGTACAACGTCCCGCCGGATTACACCGTCACTGTGGGCGTCCGCAAGCCAAGCCCGATTGCCGGCTATGACGCGCTGCCCATCATTCTCTCCCGCGGCGACAAAAGCACGGTGATCGACTTCCTGATCTCCACCGACAGCAAGACCCTGGCCCGCCTGGAGACATTCGACCTGGCCAGGAACCCCATCTTCTCGATCGACGTCGCCGGCCGCCCCATCCGCGGCAATCCGGCAGCCAAGGTCACCGTCATCAACTTCGATGACCTCGAATGTCCTTACTGCGCCCGCATGCACCAGTCGCTCTTTCCGGCCACCCTGGAGCGCTACAAGGACAAGGTGCGCTTCATCTACAAGGACAACCCGCTCACCGAATTGCATCCCTGGGCCATGCACGCGTCTGTGGATGCCAACTGCCTGGCCGCGCAGAGCGGCGAGGTCTACTGGACCTACATCGATTACCTCCACTCCCACGGCCAGGAGATCACCGGCCCAGATCGCAATCAGGCCAGGAGCTTCGATACTCTGAACCGCATCGCCCGTCAGGAAGCCACTTTGGGCAAACTCGACACCGCCCGGCTGGACGCCTGCCTGGCCGCGCAGGACGAGACCCAGGTGCGCGCCTCGACCCAGGAAGCGCAGTCGCTGAGGATTGATGGAGCGCCCGCGGTCTTTGTCGATGGCGAGCGCATCGACGGCGCTGTCCCCGAAGAGCAGCTTTGGCTGGTGATCGACCGTGCCCTGCGCGCCGCCGGCGTCGAGCCTCCAGCCGCACCGGCCAAGCCGTCTCAGCCTGCCGGAACCGGCAAGTAGGCGCTTTCGCCTATCGCCGCACCGGCTTGTGGATTTATCCTTGAATGCTGGGGCCTGCGTGGCCCCAGAGGAGATACCAGCTTGCAAGTCGAATCCTTTTCCGCGGCGCGTTCCCGTTTCGCCGTTCTCATTCTTTGTAGTGGAGCCCTCCTGGCCGTTGTGGCCGGCTGCCACCGCCCGCCTGCTCCCGACGTAATGGCCACCGTGAACGGCAAGGAAATCCTGAGCTCGGACCTGGAGAAGTATTACAAAGCCAGCCTGGGAGACAACCAGCAGCATTCCCCCGAACAGGCCGAAATCGTCCGCCTCAACATCCTGCGCCAGATGATCGATGACGAAATCCTTCAGCAGCGGGCGGCCAAATTCAACCTCACCGCCTCCGACGAGGACGTCAACGCCAAGCTGACGGAGTGGAAGGCGCCCTACACTCAGGAAGAATTTGACCGGCAACTCAAGCTACGAAACATGACCCTCGATGACCTTAAGCGCGATTTGCGCCGGCAGTTGACAACTACCAAGCTGCTCAACAAGGAGATCGAGTCCAAGATCAACATCACCGACGCTGAGATCGGTGGTTACTATGCGGCTCACAAATCGGAGTTCAACCTGATCGAACCGCGTTATAACATTGCCCGGATTGTCGTCACCGCCGCTCCCTCGGCGCAAACCACCAACCTCCAGAACAACAAGGCCTCCGGCGACGCCGATGCAAAGAAGAAGATCCAGGTCCTGCACGACAGGCTTGAAAACGGCGAGGAATTCGGCTCTGTGGCCATGAATTACTCAGAAGATAAGGACACCGCCTCGAATGGCGGCGACATGGGTTTTGTGCTCGAGTCGCAGTTGCGTACCGACCAGGAAGTCTACAACGCCATCAGCAAGCTCAAGCCGGGCCAGTTCACCGATGTTTTTCCCATCGTCGACCCCCAGTCGCACCGGACCATCGGCTACGCCATCTACAAGTTGATCTCAAGGGAGCCCGCCGGACAGCGCGAGTTGAGCGATCCCCGCGTGCAACAGGCCATCCACCAGTTACTGCACGAAAGCCACAAGCAACTGCTTCAGAGCGCATACTTCGAGATGCTCCACGACGACGCCAAGGTCCACAACTACAAGGCCGACCAAATCCTCAAGCAAGGCGCGCACTAAAGCATTTTCCGAATTGGTATAGAGTGAGGCCGCAACTGCCGAGTGGATTCTTCCTTAAGAAAAATCCACCCTGCACACACTTGGCGACTCCACGGTAATTCGGAAAATACCTTAGAGCGGTTCCACAATTCACGCACCATTGCCGGCATCGAGCAATGTAGCTCGCCGAGGCAAGTCACTCAGCGGCAGTGGCTTCGGGGTACGGCAATTGTGGAACCACGTTAAACCACGCCGCTTTATGGGCCACTATAACTTCGCCGCGATCTTCGCCCCCGCATACTGAATCGCTTTGTCGGGCAAATCGGTAACTTCACCCCCAACGCCGTGCCCGCTCCTCACAATCACCACGTTGAAGGTGTGTCCGGCAGCCATGCCCGGATAGCTTCCCTCCCGAGCGCCGATCGTCACCGTCCGGTTGGCATCGTCCCAGTGGATGGGGATGATCGCGTGCGCCCCGTGCTCGTAGCGATAACTGTCGCCCTCGTCTTCATAGAGATTGAAATCTCCATCCGCCCCAGGATAGATGCGCACCTCGATCGGATCGGCAGCCTGGCCCGCATATTCCACAACTGGTCCCAGCGGCAGGATCGATCCGGCGCGCACCTCCAGAGGAATCCTATCGATCGGCGCCACTCGATTCACCTCCGCCCCGCCCTCTGCCCGCGCTCCCGTCCAGAAGTCGTACCAGCCGGTTCCGGCAGGCAGATAGACCGTGCGCCCGGTGGCGTGTTCTTTCGTCACCGGGCTGACCAGGATCGCCGGACCGAAGAGAAATTCATCGCCGACCTCCCAGGTTGCGCGATCCTCGCGGAAATCCATCACCAGTGGCCGTTGAATCGTGTAATCCTCGCTCGTTACCTTCCACGCCAGCGAGTAGACGTACGGCAGAAGCCGGTAGCGCAAGCGGTCCGTTGCCAGCAGCGCGGGATAGACCCGCTCGTAGGTCCACAACTCGTTGTGGTCCCGGTGCCCATGCGTGCGAAAGACCGGGCAGAAGGCCCCATACTCGAACCAGCGCGCATACAACTCCTGGTACGCCGGTTCGTTGGCTTCGCCGTTGAACGTCTGATGGTAGCCGCCAATGTCGGTCGTCCAGTAAGGGTACCCTGAGAGCGCAAAGTTCAGCCCCGCGGCCACCTGATGGCGCAACGCCCACCAGCTGCTGTAGACGTCGCCGGACCACACCGTCGCTCCATTGCGCTGCTGCCCCAGAAAAGCCGAACGCGTCAGCAAAAAGACGCGCTTCTCCTGCGTGGCCTGCTTCCAGTGCTCTTGAACCCCTCCGGTATGCTCCAGCGGAAAAATGTTCGTGTATTCCTGTCCGCTGCCGATGTGCAACTGCTTATAGCGCAGAATCGCGTCGCCCGAGTGCGGCCAGTACTCCTCCGGCTCGGCGCTGTCCAGCCAGAAGGCATCCCACCCCTGCGCGAAGAGCTTGCCCGCAAGTTGATTCCAGAAGAAATCGCGCCCCGCGGGATTGGTCGGATCGTAGACATGCGTTCCCGGAATCTCAAAGCCCTGCCGCTTGATCTCCTGAAAGTTCTTTGAACTCGCGTCCATCATGCCCCACACCGAAATCATGGCGTGAACATGTTCGTCATGCAGCGCCTTCAATTCGGCGGGCACATCGCTATAGCCACTGTTGAACTCCGGGTCGCCCTCGCCTCCAGGCTTCCACCAGAACCAGTCCTGCACAATGGCGTCGAGCGGAATATGCCGGCTGCGGTATTGGCTGGCGATGTCCAGAATCTCGGCCTGCGATGCGTAGCGATCCTTGGACTGGAAAAGACCGTAGGCCCATTGCGGAAACAGCGGCGCGTGGCCGGTCATCGACCGGTATTCATGGATGATCCGGTCCATCGCCGGGCCGTAGAGCACGTAGTAGTCCACTTGGTCGCCGGCCATCGATTCGAAAGCCAGATCCAGCGGAAAACGGTTGTCCACGTATGTAAAGGAGGCGGTGTTCCAGAGGATTCCGTAGCCCTTGCTGGAGATCAGCAGCGGGATGGCCACATCGGTGTTGTTCTGCCCCAGTTCCAGGGTGCTGCCCCGATAGTTGAACTGCCCGCTCTGGTGTTGGCCGAGCCCGTAGATTGCCTCGGTCGCATCGGGCGAGAACCGCTCCTTGATCTGGTAAAGCGCTGTCGATTGCACTGGAATATAGGTGCGCGGCAGGTTCCAGTTCTCCCTGAGCAGCGTCTCTCCCTCAAGAGTCTTGAAGTTCAGGCTGCCCGTCCGTGCAGACAGGGAGATGGTCAGACGGGAGGTCGCGAGCGTGGTCAGGTCGCCGGACTGGCTGAACTGGAAAGCCGATCCGGGACAAGACTCCGCCCGGTCGAGCATCCATGGCCGCTGCGCTGTCGAGGCAGGCGACTCAACAGGCCTGGCGACTACGTGTACCAGCGAATCGCCGCAGACCGTCACTTCCAGTACTTCACGGTCGTTGTGCGCGGTCAACCCGGTGGGCGACTTCGCAGCCTGCATTGCAGCGGGGCGAGGAACCTCTCCGGTGAAATCCTGCCCCAGCGCGCTCGACGCGGGGACGGTGAGCAGACCAAGGCCTGCAAGAGCGAATTTGAGTACGAAAACGGTATTGCCGGTTCCAGCCAAGGCGCACCTCCTACGATGAACCCCAAAGAATGCCCAAGAAAAACGGCCACCGCGCATGGCGGAGGCCGTTGGTGTGTGCGCGGACAACCGCCCTTTACTTCATGTTGCCGCTTGAATCCAAGGTGATGCCGCCAGGGGTCTTTTCCTTCTTCTCCTCGTTGGCCTTGCGTGTGCCCATCGCCTTGGTGCGCCAATCCTCTGCCGCTGCGATATCTGCCTTGACCGCGGCCTCGTTGCCGTAGTCCACATCCGCCTTGCGCCGGTAAATCAGGTTCAGGTAGGCCATGGCATCGTCATAATTAGGCCGGTTCGCCACCGCCTGGTTGAGGTATTGCAAGCCCTCTTCGACCAGCGGACCATTCAGCGCCATGAGGGGCTCCATCACCTTCTTGGGCGCCTTGACATTACCCTCGCCGTCGTCGTTGATGCCCTCCGGCACCAGCGCCTTCAGCGCGTTCTCGTGCGCCTCTGTCCAGTCGATCACGCCAATGGTGTAGGCAGCCTCGGGATCCTTCGGATCCACGGCCAGAACCTTCTTCTGCCAGACTTTGGCTTCATCCAGTTTCTTGATGCTGAAGTAGATGCTGGCAATGTTCTTCAGGCTGTTCACATCGTTCGGGTCCTTGTCCAAAACTTCCTGGAAGATGCTGATCGCCTGATCCGCAGTCTTCAGGTTGTCCGGCGTATCCGATCCGGGAACCACGTTCTGGGCCAGTGCTGTGGCCAGATAGCTCTTCGCCATGGGCAGGCCCGGATCGAGCTGCGTGGCCTTCTGGAAGTGTCCGATCGCCTCTTCATATCGGGTGCTCTTGTAAGCTTCCACTCCCTTGTTCAACTGGTCACGGGCTGCAAGGCGCTTGCACCCGCTCATGGAAAGCACCATGCAGGCCAAGGCAATCGCGAACACCGTATTTCGTGCGGGTCCATTCATATTCGTATCCTTCTCCTTCAGGTCGCGCCTATCGATTGCGCGCCTGGAATTTCATAAAGCTGGCTGCGGGCGGGAGGTTCCGAAACCAGGATGGAAAAATTGTACTCCTGTTTCCGCCCAAATGAATCGCTGAACTGCCGCCGGGCGGGACCCATCAACCCTCGGATGAACTGGGGCATTCCAACCACCCCGGCCCCCTATTGCCAGCCTGAACTCTTGGTGCCGTCGCGCCGATGCAATCCACACCTTCGCCCCTCGGCCGTGTCGATTGCCTCCGCAATTTCCCCCTCAAGGAAAACTGCGGCCAAACAGCCGGCTACTGGCCGGCCATAATCCTCGGCGTCATCAACCCGATATGATCCACGTTCGCCGCGCGGCCGATATCGATGACCTCGGCCACAGAGGCGAAGTTCAGATTGTCGTCGCCCTTGACGAACATAATGCGCTCGGCGCGGTTGGCGTAGATCTCGGTCAGGCGGGGCAGCAGGTCGCGCTTGTCCACGTCGGTCTCGTTGATCTTGTACGCCGGAGGCGCGCCGGGGCGATGCAGAATCTGCACCACGATCGTGCGGTCGGTCGGCAGTTGCTTGGTCGGATCCTTGGGTGGCTGGGGCACCAGCGCATCCAGGCCCTTGGGCGTTACCGGCACGATGACCATGAAGATAATCAACAGCACCAGCAGGACGTCGATCATCGGCGTAACATTGATGTCGGATATGCTGCCGCCCGACGATCCCATTGTCATTGCCATGGCTTCAAACTCCTCGTTTCCTTGAAATCGTTAAATGGATAGTGCCAGAGCTAACTTAATCGCCGGCCATAATCCTCGGCGTCATCAATCCGATATGATCCACTTTCGCGGCATAGCCGATATCGATGACCTCGGTCACAGCGGCGAGGTCCAGGTTGTCGTCGCCCTTCACGAACATAATGCGTTCGGCGCGGTTGGCATAAATCTCGGTCAACTTTGGCAGCAGATCATTCTTGTCCACGTCGGTCTCGTTGATCTTGTACGCCGGGGACGCGCCGGGGCGATTCAGAACCTGCACCACAATAGTGCGGTCGGGCGGCGGAGTATTGGTGTCCTGATTCGCCGGTGGCTGCGGCACCATCGCATTCAGGCCCTTCGGCGTTACCGGCGTGACGACCATGAAGATGATCAACAGCACTAGCAGCACGTCGATCATCGGCGTGACATTGATGTCGGCCATACTGCCGCCCGACACTCCCATTGTCATTGCCATGGCTTCAAACTCCTGGTTCCCTCGTAAGAGGCAACGCCAGCGTAAAAGTTATTCCCCGCCCGCCGGTGTGCCAGCTTCGCGCTTCTGCGTCAACAAGCCCACGTCTTCCACGCCCGCTGTGCGCACGGCGTCGATGGCGTCTTCAACCGCCCGGTACTGCGCGCGCGCATCTGCGCGTATGTAGATCGTCTTGCCCGGCTTGTCGGACAGCTTGTCGCGAACCCTGGCGCCAAGCTCGCTCGTGGCGATCTTGTCCTGCCCCAGAAACACGCGTCCGTCCCGCGTGATCGCCACCACTATGGCGTCTTCCTTGTCGGCGTCCGGCATGGCGATGGGGTTGTCCACCTTGGCCATATCGACGGCCACTTTCTGCTGGAGCATGGGGGTGATGACCATGAAGATGATCAACAGCACCAGCATCACGTCCACCATCGGGGTGACATTGATGTTGGCGTTGACCTTACTGCCTTCTCTGCGAACCGCGATTCCCATGGTTTGGGCTCCGTACCTCAAGAATTTTTATTCCGGATGGCTTCCGGAAACGCTTAGACCACCTGCCCGGCGCAAGGCCGAAACCGGTGGGCGGGAGATTTCTTGTCTCCCGCCCCCCACAGCTTCCCGCTCAGGCCGACAGCCGCCTCGCTTAGCGCTTGTGGCCCTGCTTGATGAAGTAGTCGATCAGTTCGCTCGAGGAGTTGTCCATCTCCACGTCGAAAGCTTCGACACGTCCGGTGAAGTAGTTGAAGGCCATCACGGCGGGGATGGCCACCAGCAAGCCGAACGCCGTTGTGACCAGGGCTTCTGAAATACCGCCGGCGACAGCGCCGATGCCCGAGGTCTTCTGCGTGGCGATGGCATCGAAGGCGTGCAGAATGCCGACCACGGTGCCGAACAGGCCGACGAAGGGAGCCGTGGCGCCGATGGTGGCCAGCACGGCAAGGCCTCTCTTCAGCTTGGCGTGTACGATGGCCTCGGCCCTCTCCAACGCGCGGCCCGCGCTCGCAATGCTCTCCTCGGTAGGCGCACCCGCAGAGGCGCGGAACTCTTGCAGGCCCGCCGTCACTACCTCGGCCAGGTGGGACTTCTTGTTGCGATCGGCGATCTTGATCGCTTCTTCCAGCTTGCTATCCTTCAGCGCGCCGGCAACCTTGGGCGCAAACTCGCGCGATTGCTTGCGGGCAGCATTGAAGTAAAGGTAACGGTCGATCATGACGGCCAGCGACCAGATCGACTCGATGAAAAGGATGATGGCCACGGAGCGGGCCATCCATGCCATGTGGTCCCACAGACCTATGGGGCTGAAGCTGACTGTCTGCTCTTCCTGGAACAGTGCCAGGCTGCTGACCATGTGCGAAGCGTAATGTGCGAGTTGAGCGAGAATCACTGAATCGTTCCTCCTAAGGAGTTTCTTGTGAACTGCGATCCGCTACGGCGGACGGTGGCTGGGAATGCGGCTCTTTCCGGATGCGCATTCGGGTCAAAAGCGAAGCTCCTTCCCAAAACCGCGGGAAGGAGCCAGAGAATTCATCATCCGCCTAAGGTGAAGACAACGTTCACCGTGGTTTCCACCTCCACCGGCTCGTTGTTGAGCAAGTAGGGCCTGTACCGCCATGACTTTACGGCATCCAGAGCCGATTGCTGCAACATTTGCGGCCCGCTGATGACGCGCAGATTTTCGATCGTTCCCGTCTTGGATATGGTGGCCTGCAGCACTACCGTGCCGGAGACCCGGGCGGCCTTGGCAATCGGCGGATACACGGGAATCGTCTTCTGAAGCAACATGCCCTGAGCCACGCCGCCAGAGATGTTCACCTTCTTGGGAGGCGCGACCTGCACCTTGGGGCCAGACTGCCCACCGAAAATGCTGCCCATAACGCCGCTCGATGGGCCGCCCAGGCCTTCCATGCCCTCAACGCCAAACGTGCTGGGCGGCGCTTCCTTTTCGGTAACCATCTTGATGTCGTGCGGAATCCGCGTGGGAGCCGTCAGCTGATTGTTCATCATCTCCGACTGCACATGAACCACATGCACGGCCTCCGGAGGAGGCGGCGGTGGTGGTGGTGGCGGCGGTGGAGGCGGAAGAGTCAGAGCCGTCAGCATCGCATTATGAGGCAACGCCTCGGGATAGATCAGCGGAATAAGAATCAGCAGACCCAGAATCGAACCGTTGATGATGCCTGTGAACACCATCCAACGGCCGCTTTTGGTCTTGATCCTGCCTCCGGATTCAAACGTGGAATCTTCAAACATGGCCAGCCTCGAAATCGGGTGTTGGTTACCTCTATTTAGACACCGCGAGAACTTCAAATGTTCCCCAGCATCCAAACGAGACCACAAATGCGCATTCTCACTCTATCAGAACGACGCCTCACATGAAAAACCTGCTGCAAAATCGGTGCAACTCCGTCGCGAATTTCCCTACACTCTGGCGCGTTTCGCGGCCGGCAATACCGTTACTTTACCCCTCTTCGCCCGCCATTCCTGCCAGGCCACAAGCATGGGCGCGGCTATGGCGATGGAAGAATAGGTACCAATAAGAATACCAACCACCAGCGCGAACGAAAAGCCATTCAACACCTGGCCGCCAAAGATGTACAACGACAGCACTGTCAGGAAGGTAAGACCCGAGGTCAGCACCGTCCGGCTTAGCGTCTGGTTGATGCTGCGGTTCACCACGTCCGGCAGCGACTCCCGACGGCTCAGGCGCAGATTCTCCCGTATCCGGTCGAACACGACTATCGTGTCGTTCATCGAGTAGCCCACCAGCGTCAGAATGGCCGCGATCACCGTCAGGCTGATCTCCTTGTTCAGCAGCGCGAAGGCGCCGACGGTGATCAGCGTGTCGTGGAAGCAGGCAACGACCGCCGCTACGCCATAGATCAACTGGAAGCGGAACCAGAGATAGACTAGCATGCCCAGCATGGAGTAGAGCGTGGCCAAAAGGGCTTGCTTCTCAAGCTGCTTGCCCACAGTGGGACCTACCACCTGCACATTGCGCACGTTGCGGGGGCCGATGTTGCTGTCGTAGTGCGAACGCAGCGCATCCATAATCTGTTGGCGACCGGCATCCAGCGAACTCTCGTTCTGCTGCTCCGGCAGGCTGATGAGCACCTCGTTGTTGCTGGCCACATCGTAGGTCACGATGCTGGCATCCCGAATGCCCGCCGCCGCCATGGCTTGGCGAATCCGGTTAGTATCCGGGGTCTGGTCAAACTGCATCTGCACCTGCGTGCCGCCGCGGAAGTCCACGCCCAGCGGCACCGGGCTATAAATGCTGTGCATGTGCATGCCCATTGAGACGATGCCGGCCACGCTGAAGATCATAGAAAAGGCGAGGAAGTACCACTTCAGCCTCAGCCAGTCCACATTCACGCCGCGAAAAAATTCCACTGGTTCTCTCCGCTTCCTGGGGGCTGGAACCCCTGCGGGCTCCAGCGTTCTTGTGTTTTCCCTCTGCCGCTCGGGCAGCTTACCTACCGGGGCCTAGATGGACACCAGTTCGCCTGGCTTCATCCTGTTTAAATGGGCATCGAAGATGACCCGTGAGACGAAGACCGCCGTGAACAGATTGGCAATCAGGCCGACGGTCAACGTGGTCGCAAAGCCCTTCACCGGGCCGGTGCCGAACAGGAACAGGATGGCCGCCGAGACGATGGTGGTCACGTGGGTATCGACAATGGTGACCCAGGCGTGGGCAAAGCCCTGATCCACGGCCGCCGAGGGCGCCTTGCCGGCGCGCACCTCCTCCCGGATGCGCTCGAAGATCAGCACATTCGAGTCCACGCCCATGCCGATGGTCAGTATGACTCCGGCGATGCCGGGCAGGGTAAGCGTAGCCCCGAAAGCGCCCATGAAACCCAGCAGAATCACCAGGTTCAGAATCAGAGCCAGGTCGGCGTTGACGCCCGAGCCGCGGTAATAGAAGAGCATGAAGGCCATGACCACCAGTATGCCCACAATGGCCGCCTTCACGCCCTTGCGGATGGAGTCCGCCCCCAGAGACGCGCCCACGGTGCGGTCCTCGAGATAGTTCAGCGAGGCCGGCAGCGCGCCGGTGCGCAGCATCTTCGACAAGATCGTCACTTCGTCCGGGGTAAAGGCGCCGCGGATTTCGCCCGAGTCGCGGATGGCGTTCTCGATGTTGGCCACTTCCTTCACCCGGCCGCCCATCACCACCGCCATGCTGGTGTTGACGTTCTTGCTGGTGTACTCGTAGAAGCGGTCGCCGGCCTCATTGGTCAGCGTGAAGCGGACGTTGCGCTGGCCGGTGCTGGAGTCCGTACCCGGATCGGCGGAGCGGAAGTCGCTGCCGGCCACCACGGAGACCCGGCGCAGCACATAGACGCTATCCGCGTCGGAGCCGGTGGCCAGCGCGCCGGAGCCATGCACCAGCTCTTCGTCGGGGGGGAGCGCGCCGCCCACGCTGGCCAGCGCCGACTGCTCGTCCTTGTATGGACCGCCGACCACGGCGTGAACCTCCAGCCGGGCCGTTGACTGGATGATGTTCTTGACCCGGTCCAGGTCGTCGATGCCGGGCAACTCGACCAGAATCTGGTAGTCGCCCAGGCCGTACTTGTCAATCTTCGGCTCGCTCACGCCCAGCGTGTCCACACGGTCGCGGATGGACTCGATGGCCTGCTCGACGGTCTTATCCTTAAGAGCCGCCTCCACCATCGGCCTCATGGTCAGCGTGAAGCTGTTGTCCGCCCCACCGCCGGTCACGTCGTATTCGTTCGAGTACTTGGCCTCCAGCGCGGAGCGAACGTCGCTGGCCTTGCCGGGCGCCGTTCCTTCCACCCGGATCACCTCCGGCTTGTTCTCCGGATCGGGCTTGTAGACCTGCGAAAAGCTCAGGTTGGCTGTCTTCAGGTCCTGCTGAATGCGCCCCACCGTGTTGTCCGTTTCGGCGTTGACCGCTTCCTTGACCACCACCTGCAAAATGAGGTGAGCGCCGCCCCGCAGGTCCAATCCAAGGTGAATGCGCTTGGTCATGGCCTCGCCCAGATCCTTGGGGGTGAGCCCCGAAGGCACCCCGAAGATGCCGTAGACGCAAATCGCCAGGACCACGACAATCAGGGCAATTTTGTTGTTGAGATTCTTCTTCATCGTCCCGTTTCTCTACTCAAACAGTTGTCAGTTTTCAGTGGTCAGTTGTCAGCTTTCTGTGATCAGCACTTTGGGTCTGAAAACTGATAACTGATGACTGACAACTGCTTTATCGCTAAGATCCCGAAATCCCATCCTGCGTGGTCACCGAGGCAATCGCGTTCTTGGCCACTTCCAGCTTGATGCCGTCCGGCGCTACGCGAATCACGATCACGTCGTCCTTAATGGAGAGGATGATGCCGCGTATACCGCCCGCGGTGGTCACCCGGTCGCCGGCCTTGATCTTCGAGAGCATCTCCAGCCACTGCTTTTGCCTCTTCTGCTGCGGACGAATCATCACCAGGTACAGCACCGGAATCAATAGTAAGGGCAGAAGCATCGGAAGACCGCTCCCGGCTCCTCCGGCGGGCGCTACCGCCAACAATGCAAAACTCGTCGCCACACTCGTCCTTTGCCGCCCTTGGCCGTTCGCCGCGGCGAACCGTTCAGAGCACAGGCGCACCCGGCATTGGGCCGGTCGCCTGATGAAATTTGTCTCCGGGAATGGTCCTGGCCGCCGATCGAATCCGGCTCACGCTGGCCAGACTCTGAGAGGAACGGCGCGGTTGCCACGCGCCTGGGATTGCATTTCCATCCCACGCCCGCATCCACGCCTGCCACTCAACCGCCGTTTGCTTCCTGTTCGACACAGCTTTCCCTTGAAACCCAACCCAAACGCCCAAATCCGCACGCCCGAATTCGGAAGTCGCACGGTTCATTCGGTGATCGTTCCGGCCGGATTCCAAAAGAATGCCTAGGAAGATAAGATACGCGTAGAGGGGGGCGTGTCAAGGCGCACCGGCTTCAAGTACCCCTCCGCCGGCCCGCTATTTCGGTTTGGCCTTCGCAACCGCCGCCGGCGTCTCAGCCTCCTCGCCCGCGTCCTCCACCAGCACCGCCGAGCCGGGAACAACATCGAAGCTCACTTGGTCCTTGCCCGCCGGGTGAAAGGTGATGCGCAGCGGCTCGCGCTGCCACTCCGCTGGGCCGCAGACCGGGTCGGGGTGATTCTCCGCATCGAACGCAGCCAACTTCCTGGCCAGCACCGGCTTGCGCGCCTCCACCTGCGCCACCACGGCATACAAACTCTTCCCGCTGGCCGTCACGCCGCAATAGGCCCCGTAGTCGCGGAACCAGCTCACCTGGCTCACGCCGGGGTCGTAGTCGGGCAGTTTCAGAGCAACGATGCGGCCGGTCGCGCGGTCCACCAGCAGCCACGGGCCCCGCTGCCAAACCCAGGGGCTTGCCGCCCGGGCGGGCGCCGGCTTCGCGGCGGCAGTTGTCTTGTCGCCGGTCACGGGCTGATCGCCGGTCTTGCCGCTGGTCGCGGAGCCTTCGACGGGTTTTACGCTGGATTTATCGCCGGTCTGATCGCTGGGTAATGTGTCGTTGAGCTTGATCACGCGCCGCACCACGAAGCTCCGGTCGGTCACGTCGTGGGCCTCGCCGGTGGTCCACTCCTTGAGAACGCCGTCCACCAGCAGGGCGCGAATCTTCAATTCGTTCTCGGCCTGAGCCGCACCGGCCGGATCGCCGGCCTTGGAGTAGGGCCTCTTTACCACCGCGCCCAAAACCACGGTGTGCGCTTTACGCGCTGCCGCTTTAGCCGTTGGCGCCGCAGCAAACACTGCCGTCACAATGACCACAACCGCAATCCGCCCACAAATCCTCATGCCGCCCACCCCGAGAGTTGGCGCAGATCTGTCGGGAAACGGAAGGTACGAGCTCTAACCCGTACGCAAATACTCCAGAATCAATGGGGCCCTAACCCCTGAGGGCAGGATTGAACCATTCCTGCTCCTCTTTCAACAAGCTACTCCATCCGCCGCCTCCACGGCCCGCGCCACGCGGAAGGCTGTCCCCTCATTCAGATGCGCTGCCAGCACCTGCATCCCCACCGGCAAGCCTGCCCGAGTCGTTCCGCACGGAACAGTTACCCCGCAGATGCCCGCCAGGCTCGCCGTCACCGTGTAGATGTCGGCCAGATACATGGCCAGCGGGTCGCCGGTCTTCTCGCCCAGCCTGAACGCCGCCGTGGGCGCGGTCGGCGTCACAATCGCATCCACCTCGGCGAAGGCCCGCAGATACTCCTCGGCCAGCAGCCGCCGCACCTGCTGCGCCTTCAAATAGTAGGCGTCGTAGTAGCCTGCGCTGAGCGCGTACGTCCCCAGCAGAATCCGCCTCTTGACCTCGGCGCCGAAACCCTCGTCGCGGGAATGACTGTACATGGCGGACAGGGTCTCCGACGCCGCCGACCTATACCCGTAGCGCACGCCGTCAAAGCGGGCCAGGTTGGCGCTGGCCTCCGCCGTAGCGATCAGGTAATAGGTAGGGACGGCGTACTTGGTATTCGGCAGCGAGACCGGCTTGAGGTCGCAGCCGGCAGCCTTCAGCGCGGCAATGCCCTTCTCGATGGCCGCCCGTACCTCCGGGTCAAGCCCTTCGGCAAAGTACTCATCCGGGACGCCGATGCGCAGGCGCTCCGCGCTTTTATCGCTCTCGGCAGCAAAGTCCGGCACAGGAGCCGGGGAACTGGTCGCATCCTTGGGATCGTGGCCGGCAATCACCCCCAGCAGCGTGGCGGCGTCCCGCACATTCGCTGCAAACGGACCCACGCGGTCCAGCGAGGAGGCAAAGGCGATCAGTCCGTAGCGCGAGACCCGCCCGTAAGTGGGCAGCACGCCCACCACTCCGCAAAAGCTGGCCGGTTGGCGAATCGAGCCGCCCGTGTCGGAGCCCAGCGTGGCCACTGCCAGATTGGCCGCCACAGCCGCCGCCGACCCGCCGCTGGAGCCGCCCGGTACCCGCTCCGTGTCCACCGGATTGCGCACCGGGCCGTAGGCCGAGTTCTCGGTCGAGGAGCCCATGGCAAACTCGTCGCAGTTCAACTTGCCCAGCAGCACCGCGCCGGCCGCGTCCAGCTTGGCCACCGCCGTGGCGTCGTAAGGAGGGCGATAGCCTTCCAGGATTTTTGACCCCGCCGTGGCCGGAGCGCCCTTCATCACCAGCACGTCCTTGATGCCCACCGGAATCCCTGCCAGCGGCGGCAGCGGATTGCCTTTGGCCGCCAGCGCATCCACCCGCTCCGCCTGCGTAAACGCCCGCTCTTTGGTCAGGCTCAGGTAAACATTCAGCCGTGGATTTACCTGCGCGATCCGGTCATAGTAGCCTGCTGCCAGATCGGCCGCCTTGGTCGTGCCCGCGGCGATCCCGGCGCGCAACTCGGCCAGGGTCCTGGGCTTTTCTACGTAGGTTTCCGCTGCTTTGGCTTCGCTTGGCAATCGAACCTTCCTTGATCCGTCCCACTAAGGCCTGTCTTCAACACCGCGGACGCCGGCGGGCTTGGCCGCGAAGCGGCGTTTTGCCCCACCGCAGGTGGCTACCGCTCAATCACCTTGGGCACCTTGAAGAAAACCTGGTCGGTCTCCGGCGCCTGCGCCAGCACCGTGGCCCGGTCCAGCGAGGCCAGCAGCGCATCGGCGCGCAGCCCGCCCGCGCCCGCCGCATCCCTGAGCTCGCTCGGCAACTCGCTCACTTGGGCCAGCGGCGCCACCCCGGCCGTATCCAACTCGTTCAGCTCGGCCACGTAGTCGAGAATGGCGTTCAGGTCGCGCAGCATGCGCGGGGTTTCCTCCGGCGCCAACTCCAGATGCGCCAGCTCGGCCACGCGCTCCACGTCTTCCACGGTTACTTTGGCAGTCATTCCCCGCCTTTTCCCATCCCCGGCCTTCCCCCGGCTCCCCTTGCGGGCACACTCCTGAGCAAAACCCGAAGATAGAGTATAGCCGGTCCCGGCTTATGCCCCCATGCTCGCTCCAGGCCCTCACTCCACCGTGAGCGTCAAATTCAAACTGTGCTGCACTCCGGTGGAAACCACGGTAACGGGAATCGTATAGGTTCCCGGCGGGGTTGCGTTTCCGCCCGATCCGCCGCCCGAACCTCCTTCCGAGCCGCCGCCCGAACCTGTGCAACTGGAGACGCCGCCCGCCAAAATCGCCAGCAATGCGGCCAACAGCAGAGTAGTCCGGCGCCGTTTCCATCCAAGCGGCAGCAACACCAGCCCGCAAACCAGCGGAACCACCCCCCACCCAACCGGGCCGGTCGAGCGCGCGGAAGACCCGGATTGCCCGGTCGAAATCTCGACAGCCACGTTTCCAGTGGCCCCGGCGCTGACCGTTTCGCTCGTGGGGTTGAAGAGGCATAGCGCGTTCTTTGGAAGCGAACCGCTCTGGAATGTGAACGTTCCCTGCGAGACCAGAAACGGAGTCAGCGTACATCCTTCGGCGCCACAAATCTCCAGCGAGTAATACGTGGTCTGGCCGCTGGCGACAGTCTGGGTAAGTGAGCCGCTGGCCGCCACCGTGAAATCGAAACCCGTCCCCGAAAGCGATACCAGCGCGCCTGCGGACCCCGTGCTGCTGGTAACGGACAGATTTCCGCTCTGCGCGCCTGCGCTGGTGGGAGCAAATTCCACTCCGACCGTACAGCTTGCCTGGGCCATGAGCGTGGAGGGACACGTATTGCTCACCAGTTGAAATCCTGCTGAAGCCGTCAGCGCGAGACCCTCCATCGAGGTCGCTGGCCAGGGATTGGTCACCGTCACGGTAATGGGGCTGCTGGCCGTATTCACTCCCACCGTTCCAAAGCTGATGGTTGCCGGCATCACCTGAATCGCTCCCAGCCCTCCGCTCGTCCCGCTCAGCGCCACGGTGGCCGGGATCGTCACCGTGGCGGAGCTGACGGTCAATACCCCCGTCACCGTCCCACTCCCGGTTGGCTGAAAGATCACCCCAACCGAGCAGTTTCCCCCTGCGGCCAGGCTGCCGGAACAGGTGTTTTGCGTCAGGCTGAATTGAGCAGTGACAGAAAGCGTCAGCGAGTTTGCCTCCAGGCCGCTGGTGTTGGTAATGGTCACCGTTTGCGCCGCGCTGGACTGGCCCGGGCTTACCGCCAGGAAGGTCAACTGCGGCGGGTTCACGTCCAGCCCGGCCGCAACCTGCACCGTGCCGTTCAGCGGCACGGTAATCGCCCTCACGCCAAGGGTTGAAGAGGAAATCACCAGCTTAGCCGTGCTCCCGCCCGCCGCGGCCGGGGTAAAAATCACCTGCACCGTGCAATTGCTCCCGTTGTTCAGGATCGTTCCGCAGGTTGTCGCTCCGGTCGTAAAGCTGCTGGCGCTCAGGCCTGTGATCTGGAAGCCCACATAGGCCATCGGAACTCCGCCGGTGTTGCTCACCGTCAGCGTCGACGGTGTGCTGGCCACGCCCACCTGCTGGCCCGAAAAGCTTAGGCTCGACGGGCTTACGCTCAACGCCGCTGGCTGCAAGCCCGTGCCGGCCAGAGCCACCGTCTGCGTCCGCAGCGCATCGGAGACGGTCAGCGTGCCGGTCTGCACGCTCACCTGGGTGGGAGCAAAAATTACTGAAATTGCGCAGCTCGCGCGCCCAATCAGCTGCGTCCCGCAGTTGTTCGACGTCTGAAAGGCCTGACTCGCCGAGATCGCGATCGAAGTCAGCGGAAGGTCGCCGGTGTTGGTCAAACTCAAGGTCTGCGCCGCCGAAAGCTGCCCCATCACCGTTCCCGGAAACGTCAGTGACGTGACCCCGATGATATCCGTGGGCGGCGCTGCCCCGGTCCCGGTCAGTGTCACGGTCTGCGTTCCGGCCCCATCAGTAAACGTCAGCGTTCCCGCCGCCGCTCCCGCTTGTGTGGGCGCAAACGCCACCATCACCTGGCAATCGGTATCCGCCGCCAGGGTGCTCGTGCCGCACGCGTTGCTCGCGATCGTGAACGGCAAGCTGATGCTGATGCCCGTGATCGGCACCGGCGTCCCGCTGTTGTTGGCCGCCTCCACCTGCAATGCGGCGGACGTCGTCCCCACCTCGGTCGGCCCGCCCAGCGCCTGGTCGAAGTTGATCGTCGCCGGCGTCAGGCTCACCGCTCCCGCCGGGGTCCCGGTTCCGCTCAGTTCCACGCTCAGTTGCCCGCCGTAGACGTTGGCGCTGATGATCATCTGGCCCGTTCGGCTGCCTGTCCCGGTGGGCGTAAACGTCACCTCGATGGTGCAGCTTTTGCCTGCGGCCACGGTCGTATTCTGGCACTCGTCGGTCTCGCTGAAGTCCCCGCTTAGGTCAATCGCCGTAGGCGTCAGCGCCAGGCTGCCCGTGTTCTCCAGGGTCACCGTCTGCGCCCTGCTGGCGGTCCCGAACACCTGGCTCGCAAAGGTTAGCGACGCCGGGCTCGCGGTCGCCGTTGTCAAACCCGTGCCCGCGGTCCACAACGGGGTCTGCCATACTCCTCTGCCGTAGGTCGCCGCCACCAGCGCCTGCGCGGATGCGGAAGCGCTCAGTCCAACCACCGGCGCCTCCGGCAGTCCGGTTCCAAACGCGGACCAGCAGGTGGACGGTGTATTCATGCAGGCGGCAATTCCGGTCGTGAAATACACCCCCGCGTCCGTGGCAATGTAGACTGTGTTGGCGTCCTGCGGGTCCACAACCAAGCTGCTGGCCGGAGCCCAGGGAAGGTTGGATATAACCGTCGCCCAGTGCGCCCCCCCGTCGGTCGAACGGTACGCCACCTTCACCTTCTCCTGAAGGGTTGCAATTCCTTCCACGGTCGCATAGACCGTGTTCCCGGTCGTGTCGTGGGGGTCGATGAAGAGGCTCGAAATGTCCAGGCCGTACAAATTCATCGTGTTGCTGTCGTTGGTGACCGGGTTCAACGTAAGGTCATGCCACACAGGCAACAAGCTGCTGGCGGGATTGATCGTCGCGCTCAGAACATGGCCGGGCAGGTTCGCGCCTCCGTTCAGGGAGCCGTACATGCCCACGTAAACGACTTCGCTGCCGCCGGAAAGCTCCATCGCGGCCATCGACCGAATCAGCGCATCGCCGCTGCACGGCCCCGGAGCCGTCAAGCTGTCCAGAATGGGGCTGATTGCGTTGTCCCCGCTCCAGCCGACGCCATCGGCCGGTCCGCGCCACACCCGGCAGGTCCCGACCAGCAACTGCGTCGAGTCCAGCGGATCCACCAGAAACGGCGCCGGCGTGGTCATGGTCAGCCCATCCCCACCCACGTCCGCATCCGTCACCACGGGCCTGTTCCCGAACGTGGCCGGAGTGCAGGGGCTCGCATCCGCGCACAGGTAGATGGAAACTCCCTCCTCGTTGTTCACATACCAGTTATCTGCGTTGATGGGATCGATGGCCACTGGCCCGCCGTCACCGCCCAGGATTTGCGGCCAGTCCGCCGTCGGCCCCGTGGCGCTCTTCACCCCCGCGGTCCCGTTCACCCCCAGCCCGGCCATCATCGTGTAGGGCGTGGAGCCGGCCTGCGACATGCTCACCACCTCCGCCAGCGAACCCAGGCTCCCGTTCAGATTCTGGAAGTGGGTCGCATCGGCCGCCGCGCACACCGGCCCCGTCTCGCCAATTGCGTCCATCGAGCGCCACAGCCCGCTGTCGTTTCCCACAAAAATCTCCAGCGGATTGGCCGCGCTCCAGGCCAGCGCGTGCTGGTAGCCGGCCACCTGGGCGCTCATGCAGGTGCTCGCATTGGTTGTGTTGCGCCACGCGCAGCCCATGGCCAGACTGCATTTCCACAGATCGTTGGCCCCGGCCAGCAGCACCGTGTCCTGTTGCGACGGCACGGCGGCCAGCGCCAGGTTATATTCGCCGTTCTCAATGGTGGCAGCCCCGTCGATCGTGCTCGTCTCCAGCGCGGCCGTGTTCCATTGCTTGCCAAACGCGATGCTCTGGTTCGCGCACGCGCCCCCGCTCGCCGCGCACTGGTCCTGCCACAGTCCCTGGTCCTGGTTGTCGATATCCACCGTCCAGGCAAAGGTGTCCCCGGTCTGCGGATTCACCGCCAGCGTTCCGCGCAAGATCGGGCAATCGATCGAGCCAATAGCGCCTGAATTGGTAGGACAGAATAACGCCGTCAAACCCGATCCAGGCTGCGCCGCCAACCGCGTCCAGGTCACGCCGTCCGTCGACTGGTAGTAGCCGTGGAAGCGCACCGCCGCCACAAACAACTGCCGCACCGGGTTCCACACCACCGATGTAGCGGCATTACCATCCGGACCCGCGAATGGATCGCTCGGCCCCTGGACATCCGCGCCTGCTCCGTCCGTGATGGTCGCCAGATTCCACGTAACGCCGCTGTCCAGGGAGTAATACAGCCCTTCATAGCTCTCGTTTGGCCGGTCCGCATTCACCAGCGTCCCTTCGTAGGCCTGGGAAACAGCGGCCACCACCAGTTGCGGATTCACCGTGCTCCAGGCAAAGCCCGCAAAGCCTTCTCCGGCGAAGCTCCATTCCATATCCGCGGTTGTCTGCGTCAGGCTCCAGCTATTTCCACCGTCGGTGGAACGCAGAATTCCCGCGCCATAGTAGGAGTCCAGCGCATCGTTTGGGTCCCCTGTTCCGGCCAGAATCACGCCCGTCCCGCCCGGCTGCACCGTCAATGCCCCAATGCTGATCGAAGCGTCTATTGCTCCGCTCAGCGCCCCCACGGTGTCCGTCAGTGGCACAAAGACGATCGAAGAGGCGTTGGAAGTGGCGGCATTCTGCGCCACCCACACCCCACCCCCGGTCGTTCCCAGGTAGAGATGATTGCCGGTCGAGTCCGAGGGGTCCAGAGCCAGCGCGGAGATGCGGCCTGTCACCAGCCCATAGTTCGGCGTCAGCACCGCCGCCGGACCCAGCGCCTGCCAGGTCAAGGTCGCGTTTGACGTCCCGCCCTGTGGCGCAACCGCATTTCTGCGCCAGCCCCCTTTTGTACGCCATCCAGGACGCCCGGCGCCAAGCCATGCCTTCCCCCGGGCCGGCGTCCATCCCCGCTCAGCAAGAAACCTGTGTGCTTGGACCACCCGCGGCGGCTGCCCTGCAAAGCTCCGTGCCCCATCCTTGCGACTTCCTTTTGTCGCAAGGGTGGGAGACCCCAAAACTCGACTGGAACCGGGTTTACCAGGAGTCGGCAGCCCACCAACCTCTGCGTTCTGCGCCCTCGCCGGCATCCCGCACGCGGCCACAAAGACCGCAACCGCCATCGTTCCCAGCGCCAGACCCGCCCATCCGCCGCGCCGCCTGCCGTTCCAGGCTGCGGAAACACGCAGCTCAACTTCGCCCCTCGGGCCAGGCCGATCGGATACCCCTTCAGAAGCCCGCATAGTCGCACACATCCGGAATCCGATTCCGGCCTCCCCTCTCTACATCCTCCGAGGGGGACATGAACGGAATCCAATGGAATACGTCGTGCGAAACACGCAGTTTCCGGGATTGGAATTCTCAGATTATAGTCCAGAAACGGGACAGGTGGCTGAGAGCCTGTTAATAATGGCTGGCCGCGTGCGGGTCGCTCCGGCCGCCGGGCCATCAGTCCTGCGGTTTCACCGCTTCGCCGCCCTGCTTCCGTATGTACTGTCCGGCGTCGAATTTCTTCGCCGTCGAGGCCCGGTGCCTCAGGTTTCCCTTGTGAGGCCCGCGAAACCATGAACCTCCAATCCGTTCCCCAACCGGCAAAAAGGGCCGCCTATCGGGCAGCCCTTCTTTTTGTCCCTGGCGCGCAAGCGCCGTCCGCCCCACCGCAGGTGGCTACCAGCTTCCCCACGCCCGGCTGATGTAATCCGCCAGCGTCATCGAGATCAGGACCAGGAACATGAAGATGCCGGAAAAGATCGTGAGCTTGGTCAACTTGGTGCTGTACTTCACATGCATGAAAAACAGCACCACCAACACGGCCTTGGTGGTTGCGATGGCCAGCGCGATGATGGGATTCCAGAAGCCCAGATCGATAAACGACGCCCATACCGTGAGCGCGGTGCCGACCAGAAGAGCGAAGAGGATGACCACGTAGACCCCGGGGCCGACAATGGTGTGCGCGTGTCCGTTTTGTCCGCTCATGTCGTTTGTCCTTCCATGTTTAAACCCCATGCCTGCTGATCAGATAGAGCAGCGCGAAGAGATAGATCCAGATAATGTCGACAAAGTGCCAGTAGAGCCCGAAGTTCAGCACAAAGGTCGTGTGGCCCGCGGTGTAAGCCCCGGCCCGCGCGCGCAGAATCATGAATCCCAGAACCCCGATGCCGATGATCATGTGCAGCGCGTGCATGCCGGTCATCAGGAAGTAGAGCGAAAAATAGACCTCTGTGTGGCGCGCCATGTCCAGCGGCAGCGGCCTGTCGCCGGCGGCTTTCGCGGCGGCGTCGGAATCCGGATCGAGAAACGACTGCAAACTGTAATGGAAGCCCGGAACGTGGTGCTTCTCGATCTTCTCCGAGTATTCGATGGTCTTGATGCCCAGAAATCCCAGGCCCAGAAGGAACGTGAGAATCAGGCACAGAACCAGCCCGCTCCTGCGCCGCGTCTGGGCGCACCACACCCCCATGGCCATGGTGAAGCTGGAGCAGATCAGCACCACCGTGTTCAGGGTGCCCCAAACCACATTCAACTGGTGCGAACCAGCCACAAACGCCGGGTAATACCAGTTGCGATAGATCAGGTAAGCGGTAAACAGCCCGCCGAAGAACATCACTTCGGTCAGCAGGAACAGCCACATGGCAAAGTTGGCGGTGTCCGCCTGCTGCTCCACGGATGCAAAGTGATGGCGCAGGTACGGCGGATGCTCCCCGTGAGGGATGCCGCCCGCCTCCGGCGCATCATGGGCAATCGCAGAGCTATCCGGCACTGGCTACCTCTTTCGCTTTCTGGCGCTCTGGATTCTGGCCATCCCGATTTCGCTCAGCCTGTTGCTGGCGTTCCAGCCACTCGTAGTCGTAGGCTTTGTGGTCCATGACCGGAATTTGAGTAAAGTTCTCCGTCAACGGCGGCGACTGGGTCTGCCACTCCAGCCCTGTCGCCTGCCAGGGATTGTTGCCGGCGATCGCGCCGTACTTCAGCGACCACGTCAGGTAAAGAACCGGCAGCAGGTAGCCCACGCCCAGGATCGTGGCGCCGGCGGTCGAAAAGACGTTCAGTATCTGGAACTCCGGCGGGTAAGCCGCGTACCGCCGCGGCATGCCCAGCACGCCCAGGATGAACTGCGGGAAGAACGTAAGGTTGAATCCGATAAACGTGACCACCGCCGCCAGTTGCGATATCTTCTCCGGATACATGCGGCCCGTCATCTTCGGCCACCAGAAGTGAATGCCCGCCAGAAACGCCATCAGCATGCCGCCCACCATCACAAAGTGGAAGTGCGCCACGATGAAATACGTCTCCGTCAGGTGAATGTCGGCTCCCGAAGTGCCCAGGAACACGCCGGTCAATCCGCCGATGGTAAACAGCCCCATGAAGCCGAAGGTGTACAGCATCGGCGTCTCGAAGGTGATCGATCCCTTGTAGAGCGTGAAGGTCCAGTTGAATATCTTGATGGCCGAGGGCACCGCAACCAGCATGGTCAGCAGCGAAAACACCAGCACGGCGTAGTTCGAGATGCCCATGATGAACATGTGGTGCGCCCAGACGAAGAACCCGAAGACCGCGATGGCCACCGACGAGAACGCCACCGCCGTATAGCCGAAGACCCGCTTGCGGCTGAAGGTCGAGATGGTCTCTGAAATCACCCCCATGCCGGGCAGAATCATGATGTAGACCGCTGGGTGCGAGTAGAACCAGAACAGGTGCTGGAACAGCAGCGGATCGCCGCCCTTGGTGGGATCGAAGACCCCGATCCCGATCGTGCGCTCTAGCGCCACCAGCACGATGGAGATCGCCAGCACCGGCGTGCCCAGCACCATCAGAATGCTGGCCGCGTAGTGCGCCCACACGAACAGCGGCAGACGGAACCACGTCATCCCCGGCGCGCGCATCTTGTGGATGGTCACGATGAAGTTCAGGCCGGTAAGGATGGAACTGAACCCGGCGATAAACACGGCCAGGCCCGTGCTCAGCACGTTGGTGTTCACATAATGAGTGGAGAGCGGCGTGGTGAAGGTCCAGCCCGTGTCCACGCCGCCGCTCACCATGGTGTAGATCACCAGGATGCCGCCGATCACATAGAGATACCAGCTCAGCAGGTTGATTCTGGGCAGCGCCAGGTCCCTGGCCCCAATCATCATCGGGATAAAGAAGTTGCCCAGAGTGGCCGGCACTGACGGCACCAGGAACAGGAAGATCATGATGACGCCGTGCATGGTGAACACCTTGTTATAGGTGTCGGTCGCCATCAGATCGGCCTGCGGCGTCAGCAGCTCCAGGCGGATGAGCCCCGCCAGCGCGCCCCCTATAAAGAAGAAGAACGTGATCGAAATCAGGTAAAGAATCGCAATCCGCTTGTGGTCGCTCGTCAACAGCCAGCTCAAAAGACCATTCTCCCTGGTCAGGAAGTTATCCTTCGGAATTCTGGCCGTGGACTGGTCGGGAAGACTGACGATTGTATCGCTCATGGCTTCACCTTCCCTTCTGCGTCAGGCGTTTGTGCAGCCGGCGCCTTGCCTTCGCTCCCCGGCGGCAGATCGGTCGTGTTCAGCGTCTGCTGGATGCGGTAGTCGGAATCGAGATTCTTGATGAACTCAAGCAGCGCGATCACGCCCTCCTCGCTGATCTGCCCCTGGTAGGTGGGCATGATCGGCGCATACCCCTGGGTCACGTGCTGCGACGGGTTGAGAATCGACTCGCGCAGATAAGCTTCGTCGGCGGTCACCGTCCCTCCGCTTGCCAATGGCAACTTAGCGCCGTAGACGTTGGCCAGACTCGGCCCTCGCGCATTCGGCCGCGCATTGTGGCAGGCCGCGCAACTCAGGCTCGCAAACAAACGTTCTCCGTTCTGCGCCAGCGACATGCCGCTGGTCGAGCTGGCCAGCCACTTCCTGTAGTCCTCCGGCGTCAGCAC